>NZ_JBHJMR010000006.1:0-199743 GCF_042310355.1 Wenzhouxiangella indolica
TTGGACTTTGACTTTGAAAAGCGCTTTTGCTTACTTTTGTCGCGAATGACAAAAGTGAGTCGCCGCAAGACCCCGCGAAGCGGGCCCGGGCGAAACAGAATTTGACTTGTCGAGGCCACCACACCGACCGGTGGCACCAACCCCACACAAGCCCCGGTCGATGCCGACCCGGCAGTTGAGCCAATTCAAAAGGGTTTGACGATCACCAGCACCACGATGGCAATCAGAAACACCGCCGGCACTTCATTGAACAGTCGGTACCACTTCGAGCTGTGACGGTTGTCATCGCGGGCGAAGACCCGCACCAGGTGCCAGCACCAGGCGTGATAGGCGATCAGGCCGGCCACCAGTACCAGCTTGGCGTGCATCCAGCCGCCGGTGGACAGGTGCCAGGGCTCGCCGATGAGGGTGGCCAGGCCGAAGCCGACGGCCAGCGCGCCGCCGATATGGGTGATGCCCAGCAGGCGCTTTTGCATGACCTTGAGCAGCTCCAGCGTGCGGCCGGTGGGGTTTTCCGTGGCGTAGACGAACAGGCGCGGCAGGTAGAACAGGCCGGCGAACCAGGTGACGACGAAGACGACGTGGAAGGCTTCGAGCCAGCGCATGTGGCGCTCCTGCACAGTGGCGAAGCGTGTATTCTCGGGCATGCGCTCCCGGCGGGCAACTTGACGTCGTACCGACCGGCAATGTATAAACAACGCGCACATCACGAAAAATTCATGAATTTACAACGTCATGAATCAAACAAAAATAACGTGCAGATCCATCCGGTTTGGGGCACATCATATTCAAGCGGTCGCGAGACCGCTTTTTTTTTGATCCTGACTCCTGCATTCCCTACCGTCGCCACTCTGCGGCATAATTGAAGCCGCGGTGAGCAATCGCCATATCAACGTTGTCCAACGCAGCAGTTGACCGGAGAGTTCTGCCAATGCCTGAATCCGAACCCATGATCTTCACGCCCTCGGCCGCGGCGAAGGTGCGCGAGCTGATTCTCGACGAGGGCAATCCCGAGCTCAAGCTGCGCGTCTACATCACCGGCGGCGGCTGTTCCGGATTCCAGTACGGTTTCACCTTTGACGAGCAGGTCGAGGACGGCGACGTGACGGTCGAGCGCGACGAAGTCACGCTGGTGGTCGATCCGCTCAGCTTCCAGTACCTCGAGGGTGCCGAGGTGGACTACAGCGAAAGTCTCCAGGGCGCGCGTTTCGTCATCCGCAACCCCAACGCCGCGACCACCTGCGGCTGCGGCTCTTCCTTCGGCGTCGCCTGAACTCCCCGTCGGCGCCCGCCCGGAGCTGAGCCGAACCGGCGGACTGGCGCCCGATTGTCGATTCGTGTTATCACGGCGGCATGACCATCCTGATCGTTCTCATCGGCCTGCTGCTGAGCCACTATTTCACCGCGCTGGGTCGATGGCGTGACTTCGGCTGGCTGCTGTGGCCCACCCGGCAGCTTCGGTCGCGGTTTCCCCAGCAGCACTGGCTGACGCTTGCCGCCGTCATCGCCACCGCCGTGGCGGCTGCCTGGCTGGCAACGGCCGTGGCCACGCTGTTGCTCGGCAAGCCGGGCGGCGCGCTGCTCGCCCTGGCGGCCTTCATCTACACGCTCGGCCCGCGCGATCTCGATCGCGACGTCAAGCTGCTGCTCGATGAACCGGAGCATGCCGACGGCCGCGAGGCGGCGCAGGCCCTGGGTGTGAGCAATGACGCTTCGGCCGCGTCGTCCGGCGCGGCGGTGGTTCAAGCCGCCCGCACGCGCTGGTTCGGCATCCTGTTCTGGTTCACGCTGCTGGGGATTCCCGGTGCACTGCTGTATCGCCTGTGCCAGAAAGCGATGCAGACGGAGGGCCTGTCCGACGAAGAACGGGACTGGCTCGCCCGCCTGCGCTGGGTCCTCGAGTGGCCGGTGCTGGCACTGATGACCGTGGCGCTGGGCCTGGTCACCGACCTCGACCGGGTCGTGCAGGCCTGGAAGCACTACCACCGCGATCGGGCCTGGTGGATCTTCTCGCCGCGCCTGATCGACGAAGTCATGGCCAGCGTGCTCGTTGATGCCCAGTCGCGCCCGGCGGGCCTGACTCGCGGCCACCAGCTGGCCTGGCGCATGCTGGTGCTCTGGCTGGTGGTGTTGAGTCTGATGCTGATTGCGGGATGGATCGTGTAGAGTCTTCGATTGGCGGTTTGGACGCCGCTCGTCCCGAGGTACCCGGCGAACTTGGGAAATCTCAAATTCCAAGCACCAAGTACCAAACAAATTCGAATGACCGAAATTCGAATGATCCAGACGGATGCATCGTCGCTTGACCGCCGTGCTGCCGTAGGGAGGGCATCCGCTTTGGCCGGCGCTCGGCGGTAAAACGTGGGCACCATGATTCACAATGAAGTCTTCAATCGTGCTTTCTGGAGGATAGAGTCTTGAATCGCTTGTTGATGTTTGTCGGATTGATCCTGTGTTCCGGACTGGCCATGGGCGAGACCTGGGTGCGTTGCGGGGGTGTGGTCGATGTCGAGGCGGGGGAGCGGCACGGGGCACATACCGTCATCATTGACGCGGGCAAGGTTTCCGAACTGCGTTCGGGCCACCCGCAATGGGGTGACGACGTGGAGCAGGTGGACCTGTCTGCGCTGACCTGCCTGCCCGGCCTGATGGACATGCATACCCACCTGACCTCGGAGTCGAGTCCCTCGTCCTACATCGAGCGGTTCACGCTCAACGAGGCGGACGTCGCCCTGCGCGGGGCGCGCTACGCTCGCAAGACGCTCGAGGCCGGATTCACGACGGTGCGCGACCTGGGCGACTCGTTCAATGCCTCGATCGCGCTGCGCGATGCGATCAAGGACGGCGGCGTGCCGGGACCGCGTATCTTCACCGCCGCCAAGTCCCTGGCGACCACCGGCGGTCACGCCGACCCGACCAACGGCTGGCGCTTCGACCTGGCCGGCGATCCCGGGCCGCGCGAGGGTGTGCTCAACGGTGCCGCCGAAGCCAGGGCGGCCGTGCGCCAGCGCTACAAGGACGGGGCCGACCTGATCAAGATCACCGCCACCGGCGGGGTGCTCAGCGTGGCCAGCAGCGGCGACAACGCGCAGTTTAGGATGGATGAACTCGAAGCGGTCATCGAGACCGCGGCCGACTACGGCATGCACGTGGCCGCGCACACGCACGGCGTCGAAGGGATGCGGCGGGCGGTCGAGGCCGGCATTCACTCGATCGAGCACGGCACCTACATGAGCGACGAGATCATGGAGCTGATGATCGACAGGGGCACCTGGTACGTGCCGACCATCTCGGCGGGCAAGTTCGTCGCCGAGAAGGCCGAGGTCGAAGGCTATTTCCCGCCGGTGGTGGCCGACAAGGCGCGCCGCATCGGTCCGATCATCCAGCAGACCTTCGAACGCGCCCACGCCGCGGGAGTGCGCATCGCTTTCGGAACCGACTGCGGCGTGTGCCCCCACGGCAGCAACGCCAGCGAGTTCGGCTACATGGTCGAGGCAGGCATGAGCCCGGCCGACGCCCTGCGCACCGCCACCATCCACGCCGCGGCGCTGCTCGGTCGCGAAGACGAACTGGGCCGCCTCCAACCCGGCTACGCCGCCGACCTGATCGCCGTCGAGGGCAACCCGCTCGAAGACGTGGGTGTTCTCAACGATCTGCGCTTCGTGATGCGAGATGGGGCGGTGTTTGTCGATCGATCGGCGGAGGATTGAAGAAGCAAAACCTTGGAAACGCAAAGACGCCAAGCAGCAAAGAGCGCAAAGAAAAAATCTGAAACCACTGAATACACCGAAGAACACCGAAGACAAAAATTTTTTAGTTAGTTCCTGAAATCCTTTATTCGGTGCATTCAGTGTTTTCGGTGGTTACATTCATTTTTGGTCTTTCACTTTGCGTTCTTTGCGTCTTGGCGTCTTTGCGTTTCAAAGGTTCTGATTTTTTGAACGTCTCTAATCCGCATAGCCGCTCAGCTCAAGGTAGCCTCGACCCAGCGACTCCCCCGTCCGGGTATCCCGCACCCCGACCGCGCCTTCCCAGTAGCTGACCGCACCTCGCCAGAGCTGCTTGTCGAAACGGGCGTTCACTTCCAGCGACAGGTCTTCGGAGGGCACTTCGACCGTCCATTCGACCGGCCAGCGGTTGCCGGCATCGTCGCGCCATTCGCGCCCGGGCGTGGCGGTGAAGTCGTCCGGCCCGAGCGTGCGCGCGTTGCCGTCGGGGTGGACCACCTTGCCGGCGGAAAAGCGGGCGGCTTCGCCGGCGTCCGTGCGCAGGCGATAGACCATGAGGTCGCGTCCGTCATCAAGCTGCAGCGAGAACCAGTCCCAGCCGGCCAGGTTTCCGGACAGCTGGCTCGAACCCCATTCGCGGTCGAGCCACGCCAGGCCCTCGACCGGCGTTGAAGCATCGCCGAGGCGGATGCTGCCGGAGGCTTTCAGCCGCGTGAGCGAATAATAGTGCGAGGCGTTGCCCGCCTGCGGGCCCTTGCGGCTGTAGCCGTCATCGCCCTGCAGCACGACCGGGCGGGTTTGCTCCAGGCGCAGGTCGAGCCCGAAATCCCCGGCATCGGCCTCGAGTTCGAAGTGCTTCCCGCTTCGTCGCACCGTCCAGTCGCGCAGCCACCAGCGCTGTTCGGTGGCGCCGGCCAGGTCCAGCGCGCCGCGCGCGAAGCGCTCCTCGCGGTGAAAGACCCGTCCTTCGATATCGCTGAGCGCCAGGTGGGCCATCCAGACCGCGTCGGTCGCCCAGGCCGAGTCCGGCCGGGGGCCGTGATCGAGTTCGAAGCGGAACAGCGTGAACTGGAAGCCCCAGGGCCGGCCCTCGGGACCGTCCAGGTTGCCGGTGAAGTACCACCACTCGTTGCGGTAGCCCGGGTGAGCCGCGTGATCGGCCGGGAACTCGAACGGTCTCGGTGAAGTGACCTGTCGGAACGACTCCGGGGCGTCGTTGAGCAGGCCGCGCGTGCTCAGGCTGCTTTCGGGAGTCGCCTCGGGCAGGGTGCGCCAGACCAGCCAGGCGACCAGGGCGAGGGTGATGGCGCAGATCAGCAGGAGGTCGCGGCGCATTACTCCCCCTTCAGCTCCGGGGCCGGGTCGCGTCGTCCGATGCGCCAGGCCGGGTACAGTCCGGCGAGCAGTCCGCAGACCAGGGCCAGCGGCAGCATCACGGCCACCGGGGTGAGCGGCCAGGACAGGGGCAGGCTCCAGCCGAAGGCGCGCGGCTGGATCACCAGCGAAAGCCCCAGGTGGATGGCGACCGAAAGCGGCACGGCCACCAGGGCCGCGGCCAGGGCCAGTCCGCCGGTCTGGCAAACCACCAGGGCATGGAGGCCGCCCCGGGTCAGGCCCAGTGCGCGCAGCGTGGCGTAGTCGCGGCGCCGCTCCAGGCCCAGGGCCAGCAGCGCACTGACCAGGGCGATGACGGCGATGATGGCCACCAGCGCCGCCAGGGCCCAGGAGATGCGAAAGGTGCGATCGAATACGGCCAGGGTGGTCTCGCGCACCGACTCGCGACGCGTGAGCTGCAGGTCGGAGTCGATCGACTGCAGGCGCCGGGCCAGCGCCGCCTCGTCGACGGTCGCGTCGTAGTAGAGGCCGAGGCTGTCACGCCGGGCATCGTCGAATGCTTCTCGGTACAGCGCGGCGTCGATGGCGATGCTGCCGCGCTCGCTGGCATAGTCGCGATAGATGGCCGCAACCGGTCGCTCGAGGGCGCCTTCGGGCGTGGCCAGGCTGATCGTCTCGCCCACGGCCAGGCCATGGCGCCGCGCCAGCGGTTCGGAGACCACCACCGCTTCGCCGGCGCGAAAGGCCTCGAAGGCTGCTTCGGCGTCCCCGGCGAGCCATTCGAAGCCGGCCCAGGCGCGCGGCGGCAGGTCGTAGGCGATCAGGTCGCGGCCATCGTCGATCCGCACGCGGCGCGCGCTGGAGATGGTCTCGATGCCCGGCAGTGCGCCCACGCGCTCGACCGTGGCGGGTTCCAGACCGCCCTGGCTGGCGGTCACGTAGCTGTCGGCGCGCAGCAGCCGGTCGATCCAGTCGTCCACCGCGGCGCGGAATCCCAGCACCATCATCGCCAGGCCGGCGGCCAGGGCCAGCGCCAGGCTGAGCGCGGCCAGCGCCGGCCGGATGCGTTTCTCGCCGGCCAGCAGCAGGGCCAGCGCGCGGGCCGGCAGGCGGCGGGGTGCGATGCGGCGCAGCGTGCCGAGCAGCAACACGCCCAACCAGGGCGCGAGCAGGGCGAAGCCGCCCAGCGCGAGGAAGAGCGCGGCGAATGCCCCCGGCAGGCCGCTGCTGGTCGCGACCCCGACCGCGGCCAGGCCGAGCAGCGCGGCGGCCGTCGCCAGGCGGCGCAGCGGATGCGGGTCGGGCGTCGCGGGCTGGCGCAGAACCCGTCCCGGCGGAATGCGTCGGGCCTCGCGCAGCAGTCCGGTGACGGCCAGCTGCGCGGCGGCCACGGCGATCGCCGCAATCAGCGCGTAAAGCCCGAGCGTGGGCTGAACGCCGGCGCTGGTGAGCAGGCCGTAGAGTTCGAGCACGGGGGTGCGGACCATGTCGACCAGGCGATCGGCCAGCAGCGTGCCCAGCACCAGGCCGGCCAGCGCACCGATACCGGCCAGGACCAGCGTCTCGGCCAGCAGCAAGGCCGTGATCCGGCCGTGGGTCACGCCGACGGCGCGCAGCATCGCAAGGCTGCGGCGTCGCTGCACCAGCAGGAATGAGAGCACGCTGAAAATCACGAACAGGCCCACGGCCAGGCTGATCAGGCCCATCGCCGTGAGGTTGGCGCGCATGCCCTGGGTGAGGCTGGCCGCCGAAGCGCGGCGTTCGTCGGCGTCGCTGAGCTCGATCGACTCGGGCAGCTGGCGCTCGAGCCAGTCGCGCGCTCCCGCGGGTGCGTCGATCCAGCTCAACTCGCCCCGGCGGTCAACCAGCGCCTGCAGCGTGGCGATGTCCATGAGCAACCGGTCGTCCAGGCCCGGTCGCGGAGGCAGCGCCTCGGTGAGCTCGATTTCGAGCGTGCGTTCGCCCAGGCGAAGCGCCAGGGTGTCGCCCGGCGATTTTCCCAGGCGCTCGAGCGTGGCCGGGCCGGCCGCCGCAACCGGGCCGCTGCCGAGCAGCTGGGACAACAGCGCCGGTGGCAGCAGCCCGCGGCCGTCTCCGGAGAAGGGATCGATGCCCAGCAGCTCGAGGGTGCTGTCGTCAAAGCGAACGCGCTGGCGCAGCACGGGCGTTAGCGGCGGGGCGCCGTCCGCGCGGGCCAGTTCGGCGTAGACGCGCTCGTCCAGCGGGCCGTGGGCAGCCGACACGCGGACGCTGTTGCTGCCGACCAGGGCCCGGCTGGCGCCGTCGAGCGAATCGACCAGCACGTCGCGCATCAGGGCCACGCCGGTCATCACCGCCACGCCGGCGGCCATGCCGGCCAGCGCCAGGAACAGCTGCCCCGGATGCTGCCGGAAGAACCGGCGCGAGGATTGCAGCAGCAGGCGCATCAGCCCGGGTGCAGGCGGCCGCCGCTGAGCTGGTACTGCCGGTCACAGACGGCGGCGGCTTGCGGGTTGTGGGTGACCAGGATCAGCGCGCAGCCGCGCTCGCGGGTAATGCGATCGAACAGCGCCAGGACGCGTTCCGCGCTCGCTTCGTCGAGGCTCCCGGTGGGCTCGTCGGCCAGCAGCAGCCCGGGGTCGTGGACCAGCGCGCGGGCGATGGCCACGCGTTGCTTCTCGCCGCCCGAGAGTTGGCCGGGCATGCTCGCGAGCAGGGGCGTGATGCCGAGCATGTCGGCGAGTGAGCGCAGCGACGCGTCGTCGTCCAGGCCGTTGAGCCACAGTGGCAGCTCGATGTTTTCGCGCACGTTCAGCGAGTCGATGAGATTGAAGTCCTGGAATACCAGGCCGATGTTGCGAGCGCGAAACCGGGTCAGTCCCGGTTCCGGGAGCGCGTCGAGGTCATGGCCGAGCACCCTGACCCGGCCCCGGTCGGGGCGATCCATGCCGGCGGCGAGGTTGAGCAGCGTGGACTTGCCCGCGCCCGATGCACCCATCACGGCGATCCGACCCCCGCGCTCGAGCTCGAGGTCGAGTTGCTCAAGCACGCTCACTGACCGCTCGCCGGCGCTGAACCGGCGCGTGACGCCGCTCAGTTCGAGGGCCGGCGTCGTCGATGTCTCGTTTCGGGTCATGGCCGGGCAATGCTCGCGAAAAGCTGTTGGCATTATGTAGGAACCGGCATCAATGGCGGGGGAACTTTCGAGGGCGCGTCGCCTCAAAAGCATTGTGTGCTGCGAGTTGTGATGCGAATAAGCTTTTTCTTGGCAATTGCGCATCAGCTGTGGTAGACTTACCACCAACCTTGGCAAAACCGCAACGGTCGAGCCAGGGCGCAGGGCGCGAAGCGAGGTACATCACTCCGACATCCGTTGCCCCTCCCCCCAACAGGGGAGGGGTTTTTTTTGGACGACACACGGACAATCCGGCTGGATACGGAGGTCATCGACATGCAGCTTACGATGCTGAAAGGCAAGATCCACCGTGCCACGGTCACGCGCGTCGAGCTTGACTACGAGGGCTCCTGCGCCATCGACGAGAACCTGCTCGAGGCGGCGGGAATTCTCGAGCACGAACAAGTACATATCTACAATATCACCAGCGGCGAACGCTTCGTGACCTATGCCATTCGCGGCGAGCGCGGCAGCGGAATTCTCTCGGTCAACGGCGCGGCCGCGCACAAGGCCACCGAGGGTGATCTGGTCATCATTGCCGCCTACGCGCGCATGAGCGAGGCCGAGGCGGCCGAACACGAACCCCGCCTGGTCTACCCCGACGCCGACAACCGCATCTCGCGCACCGCCGGCCGGGTTCCCGCCCAGGCAGCCTGATCATGGATGGCCGGGTGTTGCAAAAAGACAACATTCCGGTCGTTTCCGAGATGCTGGCCGCCGACCCCGAACGAGCGCGCGATTTCAGCCGCAGCCACGGCGGCTGGGCCCTCGACTTTTCCCGGCTTCCCCTGACCCGAGAAGCTTTCTCCGAGTTGCGGCAAGTGCCGCGCTCGCTGGGCCTGGCCCAGGCCGTCGCGCGGCTGTTCGGCGCCGGGATCGTCAACCCGAGCGAGAACCAGCCGGCGCTGCACATGGCGCTGCGCGCCGCCGAGCCCTTTCCGGGCCTGGATGCGGGCGCCGCATCTGACGTGATCGACGCGCGCGAGCGTTTCCTGGCAGTCGCCGGGCAGTTGCACGCCGGCCGGACCGGCCTGACCGACATCCTGCACGTGGGCATCGGCGGCTCGGACCTCGGTCCCCGGCTGGTGGCCGACGCCCTGGACGCGGATGACAGCGCGGTGCGCGTGCACTGGTTGTCGACACTCGACGCCCGGTACTTCGAGCGACTCTGCCGGCGCCTGGACCCGGCCACCACCGGCCTGGTCATTGCCTCGAAGTCCTTTTCCACCGAGGAAACGCTGCTGCAGGCCCGCGCGGCCCGCGACTGGCTCGGACTGGATTGGGCCTCGCGCTGCTGGGCGGCCACGGCCAACATCGAGCGGGCGCGCGAGTTCGGGCTGGACGATGCGCACATCCTGCCGTTCGCGGGCTGGACCGGCGGTCGCTTTTCCCTCTGGTCCTCGGTCGGCGTGAGCGCCGCGGCGGCGATCGGCCCCGAGCGTTTCCGGGCCTTGCTTGCGGGTGCGGAATCGGCCGACACCGACTTCCATCAGCATCCCGACGCCGACGGCTTCGCGACCCTGCTGGGCTTGCTGGTCCATTACCTGCGCCGCGGGCTCGACTGCAACACCCTGGGTGTGGTCAGCTACGAGCCGCGCCTGGCCCTTCTGGCCGACTACCTGCAGCAACTGATCATGGAAAGCCTGGGCAAGGGCGTGGATCTCGACGGCCAGGCGGTCGACGGCCCCACCGCGCCGTTGATTTTCGGCGGACGGGGTACCGACCTGCAGCATTCGATCTTTCAGGCCCTGCACCAGGGGCCGGACACGCATCCGCTGATTCTCGTCGGCAGCCGCGACGCCGACCACGACCATCCGGACTGGCAGCGCCGCCAGCTTGCGCATTTGCTGGCGCAGGCCGAGGCGCTGGCCAACGGCCGCGAAGACGGCGAGTCCTTTCAGCGCATGCCGGGTAACCGGCCGGTGATGACCCTGCTGGTCGATCGCCTCAATGCCGGGAAGCTGGGCTGGCTGCTGGCCAGCCTGGAACACGCCGTCTATGCCCTGTCGGTCATCTGGCGCATCAACGCCTTCGATCAGTGGGGCGTGGAAGAAGGCAAACGCCTGGCCGCAGAGATACGTCGCCGGCTGGAAGAAGGCGAGTAGCTCGCGCTCGATTCAGTCGCCGCCTTCTCCCTGCCGGTCGATGCTCGACACGGGGATGGTGATGATCGGCAGGCCGATGGCGTCGGTACGCGTGCGGGCCTGTAGTACGTCCCCGCGCCGCTCGTGTCCCGAAGGACCGACGAAATAGTACATTTCCGCCACGCCGTGGAACTGGTCGAGGGTGAGCAGGTCGATCTGCGTGCTTTGATCGAGCCCGGGCACGAAGCCCAGGGGCAGCACGAATCCCCGGTTGGTCTGGTCAGTGCCCAGCGCCGTATAGAACACTTCGATGCTCACCTCGGCATCGTCGGGGTCGTCGACGAGCTGCATGTCGAAGCGTCGCGCCAGTTCGATGCCCAGGCGCCGGTCGGCGTAGTGCCGGACTTCCGGGTTCT
The DNA here is from genome assembly GCF_042310355.1 of Wenzhouxiangella indolica. Classification (NCBI taxonomy): domain Bacteria; kingdom Pseudomonadati; phylum Pseudomonadota; class Gammaproteobacteria; order Chromatiales; family Wenzhouxiangellaceae; genus Wenzhouxiangella; species Wenzhouxiangella indolica. Next base: position 10,718 of record NZ_JBHJMR010000006.1, read on the forward strand.
GCAGGAAGTGGGTGGTCAGGTGAACCGACTTGCCGGCGTGCGGCGCGAAATCCGAGTCGGGCAGATGCTGAACCAGGTCGTCGATGCTGTGTGTCACGAGCTGCTGGGCCGTGGCCCCGGCCAGGCCGTCCTGGACCTGGCGCGTGCCGCAGCCGGCCAGCATTGCCAGGCTCATGCCGATCAGGCTCAGTCGCATCACGGTGCTCGCCATGTTCGATATCCTCGTTGACTTCGAATGGGCTGCCGACCCCGGGTCGGACAGCAAGCGGACACGATAACAACTTTCCCGTTATCAACCCGGCAGCAACGCGCACTGCAGCCCGGTCAACGGCGGCTTGCACGCGCGAGGCCGGCAACGGACAATGCCGCTTCCGCTCGGCTCCCCCGGTTGTTGACTTCGCATGCCCGCCAGTGCGCACGCCCCCGATCTCCCCGCAGAAATCAAGCGCACCCTGCTGCTGGCCGGCCCGCTGATCGTCGGGCAGGTGACCAGCTACGCCATGACTTTCGTCGACACCGTGATGGCGGGCCGGCTTGGTGCGCTCGACCTGGGTGCGGTGGCGATCGGGTCTTCGATCTGGGCGGCCGGAATGGTGTTCGTCGTCGGCTTGATGATGGCGGTGTCGGCCGCCGTGTCGCAGCTCGACGGGGCGGGTCGGCGCGCTCAGGCCGGCGAACTCACGCGCCAGGCCCTGTGGATGGCGCTCGCCGTCGCGGCGATCCTTTTCGTCCTGATGCGGCGCGGCGACTGGCTGATGGCGATGATCGGCGTCGAGCCCGACGTGGCCGAGCTGGCCGACCGCTACCTGCGGGCGATCAGCTGGGGCGTGCCGGCCCTGGCCGGCATGTTCGTGTTGCGTTTCTTTTCGGAGGGCACGGGCCACACCCGACCGACGATGTACATCGGCGTGATGGGCATCCTGTTCAACGTGCCCCTGAACTACATCCTGATGTTCGGCAAGCTGGGGTTCGCGCCGCTGGGCGCGGAGGGCTGCGGCTGGGCCTCGGCGATCGTGCTGTGGCTGCAGCTGATCATGATGGCCGGCTGGGTTCAGTGGCGGCCCTACTACCGCCCCTTTGGCGTCTTTTCGCGCTTCAGCGGGCCCGACTGGCGCGAGCTTCGCGCCCTGCTGGCGCTCGGGCTGCCGATCGCCGTGATGGTGTTCCTCGAAGCCAGCCTGTTCATCGCCAGCGCGCTGGCGATCGGCACGCTGGGGACGCTGCCGGTCGCCGCGCACCAGGTCGCGATCAACTTCTCGGGGCTGGTTTTCATGATCCCGCTGGGGCTGTCGGGCGCGATCACGGTGCGGGTGGGCAACGCGGTCGGGCGGCGAGACCGCGCCGGCGCGCGTCGGGCCGGCCTGGTCGGCATGGGGATGGCGCTGGTGTTCGGCGCCCTCGCATCGGCCGTGATCGTCCTGTTCCCGGAGCGGGTCGCGCGCATCTACACGCCCGACCCGGAAGTCGTGGCCCTGGCCGCCAGCCTGCTGTTCTTCGCGGCGGTCTTTCAGCTGGCCGACTGCCTGCAGGTTTCGGCCGCCGGCGCCCTGCGCGGGCTCAAGGACACGCGCGTGCCCATGCTCTACTGCGTGCTGGCCTACTGGCTGGTGGGCATGACCCTGGGTTGGTGGCTCACCTTCCACCAGGGGTGGGGCCCGGCGGGCATGTGGTGCGGCATCATCGCCGGGTTGACCGTCGCCGCCTTCCTGCTCGGGGGTCGGTTCCTGCGGATCACCGCTTCATGGCGCGAAATCGAGCAGATCGCCTCCTGATCAGCCGGACGCTTCCAGTGACGAATGGCACATTGTGGGCCTTGACGACGGCTCGGTAGAATACTCGGCCAATCTGCCCATTCAATCGGTCCTCAATGACTTCGAACTCTCGACCCAACGTGCTGGTCCGGCTCTGGCTGGGCTTCTGGCGCGGGCTGACGGCCTTCCGCATGGCCGTTTTCAACATTCTTTTCCTGATCGTGCTCGCGCTGGTCATCCGCGTACTGTTCTTCTCCTCCGACGAGATCATCGTCGAGCCGCAGACCACGCTGGTCATCGCGCCCAAGGGTCTGATCGTCGAGGAGTACACGGGAACGGCCCTGGATCGGGCCATCAACCAGGCACTGGGTCAGGAACTGCCCGAAACGCGGCTGCGCGACATTCTCGCCGCGCTCGAGCATGCCGCCGATGACGACCGCATTGCCCAGGTCCTTGTGCGGACCGAGGAGCTGTGGGGCGTCGCCCCGGGGATGCAGACGGAACTGGCCGATGCCTTCGCCGCTTTCCGGGATTCGGGCAAGCCGGTCATCGCCCACGGCGGCATGATGATGCAGGGCCAGTACATGCTCGCCTCCATGGCCGACGAGATCTGGCTCGACCGGGACGGGCTCCTGCTGTTCGAAGGCTACGGGCGCTATCGCCAGTACTATGCCGAAGGCCTGGAAAAGCTCAAGGTCGACGTCAACCTGTTCCGCGTCGGCGAGTACAAGTCGGCGATGGAGCCGTTCATCCGCAACGACATGTCCGAGGCCGATCGTCGGGCGAGTGAAGTCTGGCTCGATGACCTGTGGCAGAGCTGGCTCGACCGCGCCGCGCTTCACCGCGGCCTGCCCGTGGAAGTGCTGGTCGAGTTGACCGAGAACTTCCCCGATGCCGTCGAGGCAGCCGAGGGCGATATTGCGGCCATGGCCCTGGAACGCGGGCTGGTCGATCGCCTGGTCAGCCGGCCCGAGCTGCGTGCCGAACTGGCCAACCGGGGTGCCGCCGACCCCGACGGCGGATTCCGCCAGATCGGTTTCCAGACCTACGTGCAGGCGGCCAGCGAGTGGCACCCGCGCGCTGATCGCGTCGGCATCATCGTCGCCCAGGGCGCGATCACCGAGGGCAGCCATCCGCCGGGTACGATCGGCTCGCAATCGACTTCGCGCCTGATTCGCCAGGCGGCCAACGACGATCGCATCAAGGCGGTCGTGTTGCGCGTCGATTCAGGTGGCGGCAGTGCGTTTGCCTCGGAGGTCATTCGCAGCGAGCTGATGGCCCTCAAGGAAGCCGGCAAGCCGGTGGTCGTGAGCATGGGCAATGTCGCCGCATCCGGCGGCTACTGGATCGCCATGGGCGCCGACGAGGTCTGGGCCTATCCGACAACGCTGACCGGCTCGATCGGCATCTTCGGCTTCTTCCCCACCTTCCAGGACACGCTCGCCGAGATCGGGATTCGCACCGACGGCATCGGAACCACGCCCCTGTCGGGCGCCTTGCGCGCCGACCGCGCCCTGCCGGAGTCGGCCCGCAGCCTGCTGCAGAGCTTCATCGAACACGGTTACCGCGAGTTCATCACCCTGGTTGCCGAGCACCGGCAGATGTCGGTCGAGGCGGTCGACGAGGTCGCCCAGGGACGCGTCTGGAGCGGCGCGCAGGCGCAGCGCCGCGGCCTGGTCGATCAGCTGGGTACGCTGGAGCAGGCGGTGGCATCGGCCGCGCGCAGCGCCGGTATCGGCGAGGACTACCAGGTGGCCTATGTCGAGCGTGAGCTTTCCGCGGTCGAGCAGTTTTTCGTCAATATGGCGGGTGCCTCCATCCGCATGGCCGGCGTCGATGCCACGCGCGGCATCGCCACCTGGTTGCCGGGCGATCTCGGGCGCCAGCTTCTCGACGACATTCGCCTGGTGTTCGCCCAGGCGCAGTCGGGGCGGCCGGGCGTGATGGCCCACTGCCTGTGCGAGGCGCCGCGCTAAGAAAGCCCTGGACAGAGCGGTTTATTTTCATTGCTCAGCCGTTTGAGTATGATGGCTGTTTCGCGCCGGTCGGCCGGGGGACCTGGACGGCCGGTGCGTGACTTTAATTGGGAATCGAACCACTAACCATGCTGGCAACCGTCACTGACTTCCTCTGGTCGTATGTTCTGGTCGTGGTGCTCGTCACCATCGGCCTGGCTTTCACCATCGGCTCGCGTTTCGTCCAGTTGCGCTACTTCGTGGAAATGTTCCGCGTGCTGGGGCAGGCGTTCAAGCACCATCCCGGACACGTGTCGTCGTTCCAGGCGCTGACGCTGAGCGTGGCCGGGCGCGTCGGCGCGGGCAATGTCGCGGGCGTCGCGGTGGCCATCACGCTGGGCGGACCCGGCGCGGTGTTCTGGATGTGGGTCGTGGGCCTGATCGGCATGGCCACGAGCTTCTTCGAGTGCTCGCTGGCGCAGGCGTTCAAGGTGGCCGACTTCAAGACCTCGACCTTCCGCGGCGGGCCGATGTACTACATGGAGCGCGGACTCGGCAGCCGCAAGCTGGGCATGATCTTCACGCTGCTGCTGCTGTTTACCTTCGGCCTGGCCTTCGTGGCCCTGCAGTCGTTCACCGCCTCGTCTTCGCTCGACGAGGCCTTCGGCATTCCCATGCACATCACCGGCATCGTCATGACCGTGGTGGTCGGCTTGACCATCTTCGGCGGCGTTCAGCGAATCTCGCGGGTGACCGAAGTGGTGGTGCCGATCATGGCGATCGCCTACGTCATCGTCGCGCTGGGGGTGGTCGGACTCAATGTCGATCAGGTTCCGGCCGTGGTTTCGCTCATCGTCAAGAGCGCCTTCGGACTCGAGCCGGCCGTCGGCGGCGGCATCGGCGCGGCCATCATGATGGGTGTGCGTCGCGGCCTGTTTTCCAACGAGGCCGGACTGGGCAGTGCGCCCAATGTTGCCGCGGTCGCCTTCGTGCCGCATCCGGTCAACCAGGGCATCGTGCAGAGCTTCAGCGTTTTCATCGACACCGCCATCATCTGCACCGCCACGGCCATGATCATTCTCATGTCCGGCATTCACGAGGCCAGTTCCGTCGACGACGGCGTGGTGCTCACCCAGCTCGCGCTGCAGGACCATGTCGGTCCCTGGGGCCAGACTTTCGTCAGCGTCATCCTGACCCTGTTCGCCTTCAGCTCGATCCTCTACAACTTCTACCTGGGTGAGAATTCCTCGAGCTGGATGACGCCCGACAGCCCGGTCTTTTTCATCGTTTTCCGCCTGCTGATGCTGGTGCTGATCCTGTGGGGCTCGATGCAGGACCTGACCACCATCTTCAGCTTTGCCGACCTGACCATGGCCATGCTGGCGGTCTTCAACCTGGTCGCCCTGGCCCTGCTGATGAAAGTCGGCCTGCGCCTGATGAACGACTACGACCAGCAGTGGCGCGCCGGCAAGGTGCCGATCTTCGATCCGGACAAGTTCCCGGATCTGAACATCGATCGCGAGGCCTGGAAGGACGCCGCCGACGCCGTCGACCGCCTCAGGAAGTAGGCCGCGGCTTCAAGCCGCCGAGCGGTGGCGCTTTAAGTAGACCAGCAGCTGGGAAATGGCCGCTGGCGTCATGCCCGGAATGCGGCTGGCCTGGTCGATGGTGTCCGGACGCGTCTTCTCCAGCTTCTCCAGCAATTCAGACGACAGGCCCCGGACCGTCTCGAAGTCGAAGTCCTCGGGAATGGTCTGCGAGGCCGCCTGTCGCTGGCGCTTGATCTCGGCGCGCTGGCGATCGAGGTAGCCGGCGTAGCGAATCTGGATGGCGACCTGCTCGGCCACGTCCTCGCGCGACACGCCGGGACCGATGCCGGGCACCTGCATGAGCGGCGCGTAGTCGACTTCCGGGCGCCGCAGCAGTTCCTCGGCGCTGGTGTCCTTGCGGATGTCGATGGCGAGCGTCTCGGCCGCGCGCGCGGCCAGTTCCGACTGCGCCGGAATGCGCAGGGCGGCCAGGCGTGAGCGCTCGGCTTCTATGGTCTTGCGGCGCTCGACATGGTGTTTCCAGCGTGCGTCGTCCACCAGGCCGAGCTCCCGGCCGGCCTCGGTCAGCCGCAGGTCCGCATTGTCCTCGCGCAGGTGTAGCCGGTACTCCGCCCGGCTGGTGAACATGCGATACGGTTCCGGCGCGCCCTGGGTGATCAGGTCGTCGATCAGTACGCCGATGTAGGCCTGGTCGCGTCCGGGTGTCCAGGGCGCTTGTCCGCGCGCCTGGCGGGCGGCATTCAGTCCCGCGATCAGGCCCTGCGCGGCGGCTTCCTCGTAGCCGGTCGTGCCGTTGATCTGGCCGGCGTAGAACAGCCCGCCGAGGTGCCGGGTCTCGAGGCTGGCGCGCAGTTCGCGTGGATCGAAGAAGTCGTACTCGATGGCGTAGCCCGGGCGCGTGATGTGCGCGTGCTCCAGGCCGGGGATCGAGCGCACCATCTCGATCTGCACGTCGAAGGGCAGGCTGGTGGAAATGCCGTTGGGGTACCACTCGTTCAGCCCCAGACCCTCGGGTTCGAGGAAGACCTGGTGCGAATCCCGCTCGGCAAAGCGCACCACCTTGTCCTCGATCGAGGGGCAGTAGCGCGGCCCGGTCCCCTCGATGTGACCGGCGTACATCGGCGAGCGGTCCAGGTTCGCGCGGATGAGTTCATGCGTGGCTTCGTGGGTGCGCGTGACGTAGCAAGAGACCTGCTCGGGGTGGTGGTCGCGATCGCCCAGGAAGGAGAACACCGGTCGGGGGTCGTCGCCGAGTTGTTCCTCGAGGCGACTGAAGTCGATGCTGCGCCCGTCCAGGCGCGGCGGCGTGCCGGTCTTCAGGCGGCCGACGGAGAAGGGCAGCTCGCGCAGGCGCGCGGCCAGCGCGTTGGCCGGGGCGTCGCCAGCCCGGCCGCCGGCCAGGTGGCTGTCGCCGATGTGAATGCGCCCGCCCAGGAAGGTGCCGGTCGTCAGCACCACGGCGGGGGCACTGAAAACCAGGCCCATGGCGGTGCGCACGCCGCTGATCCGGTCGCCTTCGACGACCAGGTCGTCGACCGGCTGCTGGAACAGCGTGAGGTTGTGCTGGGCTTCTACCGCCCGTCGAATCGCGTTGCGGTACAGCGTTCGGTCGGCCTGGCAGCGCGTTGCGCGCACGGCCGGGCCCTTGCGCGCGTTGAGCCGGCGCCACTGGATGCCGGCGTCGTCGGCCGCCCGGGCCATGATGCCGCCGAGGGCGTCGATTTCGCGCACCAGGTGCCCCTTGCCGATGCCGCCGATGGCCGGGTTGCAGCTCATCTGGCCGATGGTTTCGATCGAATGCGTGACCAGCAGGGTGCGCGCGCCCGTCCGGGCCGCTGCAAGCGCGGCCTCGGTGCCGGCGTGGCCACCGCCGATGACGATGACCTCGAAAGAGTCGGGATAGCGCATAGTTACTAATGACATTAGTAAGGCCAAGTGCGTGAAAAGGCGCTCATTTTAGCGCCCGCATCGGTGCTGGCGAAAGCCCGGGTAAATCAGTCGCGCTGGCGCTGATCGGAGCGGGAGCGGTTTTTCGGCGGGCTTGTCCGGGTCGGTGACCGTCTCGGCGGCCGCTCGCGCCCGCGTGGCGGACTGCTCCTGGGCGGCGAGGTCTCGACTGGGCGCTGGCGAGCGGGCGCAGTCGGTTCGGCGCTCCGCTCGCGCGAGCGCAGGTCACGGCCGGCCGGCGGTGCGGTGGGCCGGCGCTCACGGGAGCGCTCGCTGCGATCGGGCAAGTCGCTCCGCCGGGGCGTGGCGCGCAGCCGTTCGATCAGCGCCTGGCGGCTGCCGGTTTCGCTGCTTTCGGCCGCGCGCGTGCCCGGGTGCACGGGCGCCGGCCGGCGCAGTTCGTCGCGCCGGATCGCCGCCCCGCGCCGGGTGGCCGGCAACATGGGCGATGAGCGCGGCGTCAGGCGGCGGTCGGGGCGCTGATCGCGGATGGCGACCGATCGCCGGGTTTCGAGTTCGCGCAGCCTTGCATCGATCTGGCGTACCCGGTCGCCGCTGGTGAATCGCTCCCGTGAATAGGGGTCGAAGCCCCAATAGCCGGCGTAATGCCAGCTACGGTAGCCGCTGCCGTAGCGATCGCCGAGGCGGTACCAGGGGTAGCGGAAATGACCATGATGACCGATGTGGCGCGGACCGGGTCGGTAGCCGTAGTACCAGCCGGGGTAGGGGTAGTACCAGGGATCGTAGCGGTGTACGACGACCGAGTAGGGGTGGTAGTAGTGGCTGTAATAGAAGTAGTCCAGCGACCAGAACGGATACAGCGTCGGGTCGACCCGCACGGCGCTGGCGCGGTAGCTGGGTGTCTGGTAATAGACCCCGTCGTCACGCGTGCCGTAGTAACTCGAGCAGCCGGCCAGCAGCAGGCCCGCGATCGCGAGTAGCGCGAGCCTGGGGATGTTTGCCGTGAGCGAGTCGGATTTCTTCACGTTTACCAGCTTACTTCATCGGAGTGAACCGCCGCTGAATCGGCCGCGATCATGGATTCGACTTCCGCCAGCGCCGCCCGGCGCTGGGCCTTGCCGTCGACCGGGCTGGGCGGCGCCTGGCGCGCCTCGGGGCCGATCATCTGGATCAGTTCGATGGCCTGCCCGCCGCCCTCGAGGACGATGATCTCGAGATCCCGGGCGCTGCCGTCGTGCCAGCGGATACGCCGCGTTTCCTGGGTGAAGGGCAGGTGGCGCTCGATCAGGAAGTGCACCACGGCGTCGGGGTCGTCGGCGAACACATGCAGGCTGATGCGCGAGTGCTCGTCGGCGGTGCCTTCCAGCACCGGCCCGACCAGGCGCGGCCGGAACTCCTCGAGGAAACGCATGACCGAGGCGGCCGCCTCTCGCAACTCGAGCAGCGTGCGCGAGTGCTCGGGCCCGCCGTAGAGGCTCTGCCATTCGCGCAGGGCCTGCTCGACCTCGCTGTTGGACGGCAGGCTGGTGCGCGAGGTGGCGCCGACGCGGCGTGCCGCCTTCTCCTTGGCCGTCAGGAAGCTCTTCTGGCCTTCCGTGGCCATGATGCGCGCGGCTTCGGCGGCGATCTCCTGGCGGATGCGGCTGTTTCGCATGAATCAGTAGATCTCGTAGGGATCGTTCTGCTCGCCGCCGTCGTCGCTGCTTTCCATCGGCGGCAGGTTGTCGCTGTGGAACCATTCCTGGATGGCGTCGGGCGTGCCCGGCCGCGCCCGCAGGCCGGTTTCCGGGTTGATCAGCGCGCGCGAGATGCCCACCGGTACCCGCGGTTCGGTTTCGGGCCGGCCCTCGAGCGCCGTTTCCATGTAATCGACCCACAGCGGCAGGGCCGTGCGCCCGCCCTGCTCCTGGCGACCCAGCGACTGGTTGTCGTCCATGCCCACCCACACGACCGTGACCACACCGCCGCCGTAGCCGGCGAACCAGGTGTCGCGCTGGTCGTTGGTCGTGCCGGTCTTGCCGGCCAGGTCGTCGCGCTCGAGCGCCAGCGCCCGCCGGCCGGTGCCGCGCCGTATGACGTCGCTCATCATCGAGTCGATCAGCCAGGCGGTCTGCGGGCTGAGCGCCTGCCGGGCGCGCTCGGGGCGCGGCGGGCCGACGAATGCCGTCTCGGCTTCGCTGTCGGCATCGGGGTGCCCCGAGGTTTCGTCGTCGGCCAGTTGCAGGCGGCGCAGGGTCGGTTGATCGCTCTGTTCGGGAGCGGGCGTCACGACGGCCGGCGGATTGGGTGGCGGTATTTCGTCGCAGTCCCGGCAGGGCAGGGCCCATTCGCTTTCGTAAATCGTCTTGCCGTCGGTGTCGCGAATGCTGTAGAGGTACTCCGGCTCGGTGCGGAAGCCGCCGTTGGCAAAGCTGGCGTAGGCACCGGTCAGGCTGAGCGGCGTGATCGAAGCCGAGCCCAGGGCCATGGACGGGCCGTTGGGCAGTTGATCGCGTTCGAATCCGAATCGCGTGACGTAGTCACGACCCTCCGAGATGCCGATATCGATCAGCAGGCGCACGCTCACCAGGTTGCGTGAGTTGACCATGGCCTCGCGCAAGCGGGTCGGCCCGAAGAAACGGTGGCTGAAATTGGTCGGCTTCCACTCGCGCTCCATCGACGGATCATCGATGACGACCGGCGCGTCGTTGATTCGCGATGCCGGCGTATAGCCGTTGTCGAGGGCGGCCGAGTAGATGAAGGGCTTGAAGGCCGAGCCGGGCTGGCGCCGGCTCTGCGTGGCCCGGTTGAACTGGCTGTAGGCGAAATCGAGGCCGCCGACCAGGGCGAAGATCTCCCCGGTCTCGGCGTCCATGCTCACCAGGGCTGCCTCGGCCTGGGGGATCTGGGCCAGTTGCCAGCCCGACTCGCTGTTACGTACCCGCACGATGTCGCCGGCGGCGAGCACGTCGCTGGCCGCCTCGGGCTGGGCACCGACGGCGTCGGCGCTGAGAAAGGGACGCGCCCAGGACAGCGCTTCGAGCGACAGTTCGATCGAGCTGCCATCGGCGAGCTGCAGCATGGCGGCTTCTTCGTCGGACGACATCACCACGGCCGCCTGCAGGCCGGCGATGGGCCGGATGGCCTCGAGTCGTTCGGCCAGTGCCCGGGGCTCGTCGAGCGTTTCCGGCGGGACGCGATCTTCCGGGCCGCGCCAGCCGTGGCGTCGGTCGTAGGCCAGCAGGCCGTCGCGCACGACGCGATTGGCCGCTTCCTGCAGTTGCGAGCGAACGGTGGTGTGGGCGATCAGGCCGTTGTTGTAGGCCACGTCCGAACCCACCCGGTCGACGACATCCTGTCGCGCCATTTCCGCGACCCAGGGCGAATCGAGCTCGACTACCGGACCGTGGTAGCTGGCGCTGTTGGGCTGGGCCAGGGCCTCGCGGTGCTCGGCCTCGTTGATGTGACCGAGCTCGAGCATGCGGTCGAGGATCCAGTCGCGCCGGGACATGGCGCGGGCCGGACCGGAGAGGGGGTTGTCGCGCGAGGGCGCCTTGGGTAAGCCGGCGATCATGGCCATTTCCGCCAGGCTGAGTTCATCCAGCGTCTTGCCGTAGTAAACCTGGGCGGCGGCGGCCACGCCGTAGGCGCGGTGACCCAGGAATTCCTTGTTGAGGTAGAGTTCCAGGATCTCGTCCTTGCTCAGCTCTTTTTCGACCTTGAACGCCAGGAGCATCTCGCGCAGCTTGCGCGTGACCGAGTAGTCGGTCGAAAGGAAGAACCGCCGGGTGACCTGTTGCGTAATCGTGCTGCCGCCCGGAACGCGCCCCTGGCCCATGCTCAGCGAATACAGCCAGACCGCCCGCAGCGTTCCGCGCCAGTCCACGCCCGGATGCTGGTAGAAGCGATCGTCCTCGGCCGACAGAAAGGCGAGCTTGAGACGTTCGGGGATTTCATCGAGCGTGACCGGCCGACGGCGCTGTTCGCCGATCTCCGCCATGAGCTTGTCATCGGCCGAATAGATCCGCAGCGGCACCCGCAACTGCACGTCCCGCAGCGACTCCACCGAGGGCAGTGACGGCACGATGGTCAGCCAGATGACGAGCACGCCAATTGCTGCGAGAATGAACAGCAGGAAAAACAGGCGGATAGAAAAAACTATTAAAGGCTTTATTCGAACCATCAGTTATGGTAAATGTAGGCACAGACAAGTCGGAATGACGCACGTCTTGGATGCGATTCCGGGGCAAAAGTGCCCACGAATCGAGGTCCGGACGACCTTGGATCTGAGGGTAGCACAGACTTATACTTGTCCAGACCGGCGTTGCAGGGGGCATGTCGGGCAGGTCAAGAAAGAAGAACCAGTCACACGGCCATGCCGACCAGAGGGCAATAGACAACAACATGAGTAACTTTCTCAGAAAGCTGTTGGGCGCAGCACCGCCTCCGTTGCTGGGCGTCGATATCGGCACCAGCAGCATCAAGGTGCTACAGCTCGGCAGCAGCGGCTCGGGCTATCGCGTCGAGGCGTTTGCCGTCGAGCAGGTGCCGGAAGGCGCGATCAGCGAAGGCAACATCACGGATACCGATCGCGTGGCCGAAGCGGTCAAGCGCGCCGTCAAGCGATCGGGCGGCAAGGCCAAGGAATGCGCCATGGCGGTGAGCGGCTCGGCCGTCATCACCAAGGTGATCAACCTGCCCGCCGATCTGTCCGAAGACGACATCGAGGCCCAGATCGAGGTCGAGGCCGGGCAATACATTCCCTACCCGCGCGAGGAGGTCAGTCTGGACTTCGAAGTGCTCGGGCCGGCGCCCCGGAATGCCGAGCTGGTCGAGATCCTGCTTGCGGCCTCCAAGACCGAGCACGTCGACCTTTGCCGCGAAGTGGCCGAACTCGCCGGCCTGGGGCTGCGGATCGTCGATGTCGAATCCTACGCCGTCGCCAACGCCTTCGACCTGGTGCGCAAGCACGCGGGAATCGACGAGGGCGAGACGATCGGTGTGCTGAACATGGGAGCGACCGCATCGACGCTGATCGCCCTGCGCGGCGATCGCACGATCTACAGCCGCGAACATGCCTTCGGCGGCCAGCAATTGATCGACGACTGCATGCGCCGCTACGGCATGGACGCCGACCAGGCCGCCTTCCTGCAGCGGGGCGAGACGCCCCCGGCCGGCTTCGAGGACGAGATTCTCGAGCCGTTCAGGCAAAACGTCATTCAGCAGATCAGCCGGGCACTGCAGTTCTACTCGTCCTCGAGCGACTACTCGGGCATCAACACCCTGTTCCTGACCGGTGGCGCGGCCTCCACGCCGGGGCTGGCCGAAGCGGTCGGCGACGAGGTGGGCATTTCCTGTGAAGTGGCCGATCCGATCGAGGGCATGCGGCTGGCGCCGTCCATCGATGCCGGTCGGCTCGAGCGCGTTCGACCGGCACTGACCACAGCCTGCGGGCTAGCCTTGCGGGGGTTCGACTGATGGCGAGAATCAACCTGCTGCCCTGGCGCGAGAATCTCCGCCAGGAACGCCAGCGAAACTTCATGATCGCGCTCGGAGGGACGGCGCTCGTGGCCGTGCTGCTCGTCTTCCTCGGCTCGCACCTGGTGGAACGCCAGATCGACGGCCAGGATGCGCGCAACAACTATCTCGAGAACGAGATCCGAAAACTCGATCGCGATATTGCCAGTATCGAGGAGCTCGAGCGCACCCGCGACAACCTGCTGGCGCGCAAGAACGTGATCGAGCGTCTGCAGGAGAACCGCTCCATGATGGTTCACCTGTTCAATTCGCTGGCTCAGACCGTGCCGGAGGGCATTCGCCTGACCTCGGTCCGGCAGGCGGGCGAGGAGTTGACCATCGAGGGAACGACGCAGTCCGAAACGCGCGTATCCGACTACATGCGCAACATCGAGTCGGCCGACTGGCTGCACGAACCGGATCTTCGAATCATCGAGGTCATGGATGGTGACGGTGAAGGCGGCGGCGAACGCTTCACCTTTGAGCTGCGCGCTCGCGTGGCGTCACCCAATGCGGTCGAGCAGGAAGCGGCCGAAGCGCAGGAAGAGGAGGCCTGATCCATGGATCTATCCGAACTGAGAGATCTGGACTTCAACAACCTGGGCTCGGCCTCGACCGGCGTCAAGGCAATCCTGCTGGGCTTCCTGGCGGTCGTCATCATCGTCGGTGGCTACTTCTACATCATCAAGGACAAGCGCGAGACGCTCGAGCAGCGCGAGCAGGTCGAAAGCCAGCTCAAGCAGGAGTTCGAGACCAAGCAGCAGAAGGCGGCGAATCTCCCCGCCTACGAGCAGCAGCTTGCCGAGATGGAAGAAATGCTCGAGGTCATGCTGCGGCAACTGCCGTCGAAAACCGAAATGCCCGCCCTGCTGATCGACATTTCGCAGACCGCGCTGGGCGCCGGGATCGACAACGAACTGTTCGAGCCGCGATCGGAGGTCAAGCGCGATTTCTATGCCGAGCAACCGATCAATGTTCGAATGGTGGGGACTTACCACCAGTTCGGCAACTTCGTCAGTTCGGTTGCTTCGCTTTCACGCGTCGTGATCCTGACCATGCGGGACATCTCGCTGGAGCCGATCGAGGGCTCGGACGGCCGACTGCGACTGGAGGGCGTCGTGACGACCTACCGCTACCTTGACGAGTCCGAGGGCGGCGCCGTGTCGACGGGAGGAGCACAATGAGCCTGATGATGCGAAGCCTGTCGATCCTGTTGCTTGCCCTGCTGCTGGTCGGTTGCCAGAAGGGGACCCAGGATTTGCGCGATTGGACGGCCGACGTCCTCGAGCGCGAACCGGACCCGATCGATCCGATCCCGCCCATCGAGACGCCCGAAGTCGTCGCCTACGAGGCCATGGACCTGCGGGATCCGTTCCACCGGGCGCGCCGGGAAAGCGAGGACGAAGACGATGAAGTTGCCAGCGAAGGGGGAGGGCTCCGTCCCGATCCCGATCGTCGCAAGGAGTATCTGGAGGGTTTCCCGCTGGACACCCTGGAGATGGTCGGTACGCTCACCATCGACGGAGAAGAGTACGCGCTGATCCAGGACAACGAACAAGTGGTCCATCGGGTGCGCGAAGGCAACTACATGGGGCAGAACCATGGCCTGGTGCTGAGCGTTCAGTCCACCCAGGTCGAAGTGCGTGAACTTGTGCAGGATGGTCGTGGCGGCTGGTCGGAACGCCGGGTACGCGTGACCATGGCTGAAGACTAATGTATACCGGCAAGGAATTGAACATCATGATCAAGTCTTCATGGGCGATTAACGGGAGATGGACAATGAACAGCAGTAGCAAAGCGATTGCGCTTCTGATCGGGCTGTTCTGGATGGTTTCCATGGCCCAGGCCACGGAGTTGACCGATATCCAGGTCGAGAGCGGATCCGGAGAGGTACGATTTATTCTCAACCTCGATGGGGAGCCGGGCAATCCATCCGTGTTCACCACCGAGGAACCGCCTCGAATCGTGCTGGAAATGCCCGATACGGACTCCCGTGTGGATACGTCCAGTGTGCCGGTGAGCGCCGGACCGGCGCGCAGCTACACGGCGTTGAGCGCCGGTGGCCGCACGCGCCTGGTCGTCGACATGGCGCGCAGCGCGCCCTACGAGGTTCAGGTCTCCGGCAACCAGGTCGTCCTGGTGGTCGAAACCGGCGGTGGCGGCACGTCCGAAACCTCGGTGGCCGAGACCAGCGCATCGTCCGGCAGCGGCGGCCGTCGCTTCGAAGTCACGGGCATCGATTTCCGACGTGGTCCCGACGGTGAAAGCCGTGTGCTTGTCGATGTCGACCGCTCCGGCGTGAACCTGTCGGTCAATGAACGCACGGGTGGCCTGCGGGTCGAGTTGTTCGACACCCGGCTGTCCGACGACCAGCACCA
Organism: Wenzhouxiangella indolica; assembly: GCF_042310355.1. NCBI lineage: Bacteria > Pseudomonadati > Pseudomonadota > Gammaproteobacteria > Chromatiales > Wenzhouxiangellaceae > Wenzhouxiangella > Wenzhouxiangella indolica. The sequence goes on from NZ_JBHJMR010000006.1 coordinate 25,756, forward strand.
GCGCCTGGATGTGAGCGACTTCGCCACGCCCGTGCAGATGATTACGCCCGAACAGCGCGGCGACAATGTCCGCCTCAACCTCGAGGTGGCCGGCGCCTACGAGCATCTGGCTTACCAGTCGGATGGCCAGGTGGTGATCGAAGTCGGCGAGCCCGAACAGGAAGCGCCGCAGGATCGTGAGCTGACCTTCTTCGAAGACCGCGACTACGACGGCAATCGCATTACCCTGAACTTCCAGGATATTCCGGTCCGTTCCGTGCTGGCGCTCATCGCCGACGTCTCCGACCTGAATATCGTCGTCTCCGATTCGGTCGGCGGCAACCTGACGCTGCGCCTGACCAACGTTCCCTGGGACCAGGCCCTGGATATCGTTCTCGAGACCAAGAATCTCGACATGCGTCAATCCGGCAACGTCATCTGGATTGCCCCGACGCAGGAAATCGCCGCACGCGAGCAGTCCATCCTGCAGGCGCGCGCCGAGCGCCAGACGCTCGAGCCGCTGCGAACCGCCATCATTCCCCTGAGCTACGCCGACGCCAATGAAATGGCTTCCCTGGTCCAGTCGGCTTCCGAGGGTTCCGGCGACGACGACGGCGGTGGCTCCAACGGCCTGCTTTCGTCGCGTGGTTCGGTCACCATCGATCAGCGCACCAATACGCTGCTGATCAACGACACGACCGATCGCATCGACGCGGTGCGCGAACTGGTTGCCGACCTCGATCGCCCGGTTCGCCAGGTGCTGATCGAATCGCGCATCGTCATCGCGCGCAGCGACTTCAACCACCAGCTCGGCGTGCGCTTCGGCGTCACCGGTGCCCGTCAGGATTCCCGCGGCAATCTCTACACCATGGCGTCCAACAACGAGGGTACCGACGAGATGATCCGCGACGGTCTGGCCAATCGCCGTTCGGGCTCCGGGTCGAGCACGCCCGTCGGTGTGCCTGGCCTGAGCGATCGCCTCAACGTCAACCTTCCGGTATCCAGTCCCGCCGGCAGCCTCGGGTTCAGCGTACTGGCCGCCGACGTGCTGCTGGACCTGGAGCTCAGCGCCCTGGAAAGCGAGGGCAACGGCGAAATCATCTCCACGCCGCGCGTGATCACCTCCAACCAGGCCGAGGCCTACGTGCTGCAGGGTGTCGAGGTGCCGTTCGAGTCGGTGCAGGGCGGCAATACTTCCGGCGCCATCAACGTCGAGTTCAAGGAAGCGATCCTCGAGCTGCGCGCCACGCCGCTGATCACACCCGACAACCGCATCCAGATGCAGCTGCAGGTCAAGCAGGACACGGTGGGCGAACTCTTCCCCAACGGTCGGGGCGGTTTCATCCCGTCGATCGACACCCGCGAGCTGTCCACGCGTATCCTTGTCGACAATGGCCAGACCGTCGTGCTCGGCGGCATCTTCCAGGAAGAGCGGACTTACCAGGAGCAGAAGGTCCCCGTACTGGGTGACGTGCCCGTTCTCGGCGGCCTGTTCCGCCAGCGCGGCACCGAAGAGCAGAAGCGCGAACTGCTGATCTTCATTACACCGTCCATCCTGGACGAGCGCGTCGCGGCCGACTGACCAGGCGAGGGAGCAAGCCAGCCATGAACATCACATCAAAACACTCGGGATTTCGATTCATGAAGATAATCAGATACGGCATCATTCTGGCAGCCACGGCACTTCTGGCCGCTTGTGGCGGCAGTTCCTCCGGCAGCTTCGACAACGGTGGCTCGGCGAGCATGAGCATCACGGTCGAGTCCGCCGAGGTGACGACCAACAGCTCCATGCAAGTGACCGTCCGCTTCCGCGCGGCCGACGGGTCTTCGGTGTCCGACGGCACCCAGGTCACGCTCAATTCCAGCAACACCAATCGGGGCGTGGTCGCCGCCGACGAGTCGGGTGCGTCCTCGGGCGCTTCGGCCACGACGACCACCAGCGGTGGTCAGGCCAATTTCGTGTTCACGGCCCGTTCCAACACGGGCACGGTGACGCTGACGGCCTCCGGCAGCAACCCCAGCGGCTCGGGCACGGTATCCGCCTCGCGCGATATCGACGTCATCGAGGGCGATGACGGCGAGGCGCGCCTGGAAGTCAGCGGTTCGAACACCATGCCGGCCAACAACGAGAACGTCGAGATCTTCATGGGCTCGCCCTTCATCAACGAATTGACGGTTCGCTATCGCAACCCCGACGGCAGCGCGGGCAGCGTTTCCGACGGAGAGATTGCCGTGGCTGTTTCGCCGGTTACCCGCGGTGCTTTTTCGACGCTCGATGATCCTGAAACCGACGACGTCAACGAGTTTTTGCAGCTGATGGGCAGCGGCCCGGTCACCATGACCGCCGGCGTGGCCACGGTCTTCGTGCACAGCTTCGACCAGCCCGGCGCGCTCACCGTCAGCGTGTCGGCGCAGGATGCCGACTCCGGCGACACCTTCTCGGAAGAATTCGTCATCGAAATCGCCGAAGGCGCGGCCGACTTCCTTCCGGCCAACCTCGATTTCTCGGTGCCGACCGACCCGATCTACGTCCAGGGTTCCGGCGGCTCGACGTCCAAGACCATGTCGCTGTTCGTCGGCGACTCCGGCGACAATGCGGTGCCCAACCCCGAAGGTGGCGGCGCCGAGTACAACAACGTCATCCTGTCGCTGGATGCGCCCGAGGGCAGCGGCGCTCGCCTGACGGGCACCGGCGCGGATGGATCGGTCAACGGCAGCGAGATCAGCGTGCAGACGGTCAACGGCGTGGCCAACTTCTCGCTCAACGCCGGCAGCGAGACCGGGCCGCATCGCATCACCGCCACGGCCGACCGTGGCGACAACAACGTCGACAACGACCTGCTCGACCCGATCACCGCCGAGACCACGGTGGATGTCGGCGACGGTCGCCTGTTCGGTCTCGAAATCGTCAGTCCCTCCATCAGCGCCATCGTGGCCAACAACACGGTGGGCTTCATCCAGACCGACGAGGAACCGGAAATCGATCCGGAGACGGGTGTGGTGATTCCGCCGAGTTCCGACGGTACCTACTCGCTGACGATCACCGCGCAGGGTACCGACCAGGCCGGCAACCCGGTGCTTCCGGGCACGCCGATCGACTTTGGCAAGATCGACGCGCCGCTCACGCAGACCCTGCCGAGAGAGTTCGTCTTCTCCGGCACCGACGGCAACCCGGAAGAGGGCGGTGATATCTTCAGCGTCTCCTCGTCGGCCGGGTTCGGTGCCAACCCACCAACCGTGGACGAGGCCGTTGAACCCGGTGACACCGTCGCCCTGTTCGGCAAGACCGTTCCCGGTAACCGCGAACACGAGGCCGCCCGCACGGTTGCCAGCATCGTTGACAGCTCGACAGTCACCGTCACCAACGATTTCAACCCGAACAACGGCGCCGGCCCGATCGTCGACGACGGTTTCGTGATTCCCTGGGTCATCGGTCGCTCGCAGTTCGGCGTCGTCGATTCGCAGGTCAACCTGTCGAGCGACGGTCGCGGATCGGTCACCTTGACCTATCCCATCAGCGCCCTGGGTCGCCCGCTGGTTCTCTGGGGCCAGGGCAACCGGGTCGAAGAGGACCTGACCAAGACGGTGGCCGATGTCGGCGCCATGGTGTTCCCGGGTATCGCGCCGGGGCAGCTCTCGGCGATTCCGTCGTCCATCCAGGGTAATTCGACCACGGCCGTAGAGGTCTGCTTCACCGACGCCCTGGGCGCCCCGATCAATGACGTGTTCATCCGGGGTGATATCGTCGAGGGTCCGGCCAATGGCAGCCTCGACGGTGAGCCCATGTCGACGACGACGGCCGAGCCCACCGGTTCGGCGGGTAACGGCTGCACCGTAACGCAGGTCACGACCAGCGGCATGGTTCCGGACGGCGATGAGTCGATCATCCGCTTCAGCGCCGGCTCGGCCACGGCCGAAGTGACGGTCGTGCCGCCGGGATCCGCGATGCTGCTGGTCGAGCCTTCGCAGTATCGCGATCCGTCGCCGAGCATCGTCTCCCGCGTCCTGACCCTGACCCTGCTCAACGCACAGGGCGAGCCGATTTCCGGTGTCGGCCTGACGGGTGAATGCGATGGCGGTGACGGTACCCTCGAGATCGAGGCCGCCCCGGGTGTCACCGATGCCGACGGTCAAACCACGGCGCGTGTCTCGGTGGGTATGACCGAGTGTGCTGCAGAGGACGCCGAAGGCTTCCCGCGGATCGGGCAGTGCACGTTCACGACGCCGAGTGGATCCCCGGTGGGCACCTTCGTGGCCATCGGCATCAACGCGACGAACGCCAACCTTTCGCCGTCCTGCCCGTAGGCATGCCGCGAGCAAGCTGAGTTCGTCTCAGACCTGATCGCCTTTGGGGCCCGGCACTGCCGGGCCCTTTCTATTTTGCAGGCAGTACAATGTCGGCATGCTTTACGACTTCCAGTCCGGCACCACGCCCCTGCTCGTCAACGTGCCGCACGCCGGCACCGAGTTGCCACCGGAGATCGGCTCGCGCCTGACCGAAAGCGCCCGTGAATTGCCCGACACCGACTGGCACGTCAACCGACTGGTCGAAGGCGCGGTCGGGCAGGGCGCCTCGCTCATGCGGGCGCGTTACTCCCGCTACGTGATCGACCTCAACCGCGGCAGCGACGACAAGCCCCTCTATGCCGGTGCCACCACCGGCCTGGTGCCCACGGAAAACTTCGACGGCTCACCCGTCTACCGCGACGACGAACCGAGCGATGGCGAAATCGCCGGGCGCATCGAGCGTTATTGGCGGCCCTACCACGACGAGCTTGCGCAAGCGCTCGAAGCCCTGCGCAGCCGCCACGGTTTCGCGGTGCTGTTCGACGTGCACTCCATCCGCAGCGTCGTACCCCGGCTGTTCGAGGGGCGCCTGCCCGATCTCAACCTGGGCACCTTCGAAGAACGCAGCTGCGCCACCGAGTTGCAGGAGTCGGTGGCCGAGATGCTCGCCGGCGCCGAGGGCTTTTCGACCGTCGTCAACGGCCGTTTCAAGGGCGGCTTCATCACGCGCCACTACGGTCGCCCCGCCGAGGGTGTCCACGCCCTGCAGATCGAGATCGCCCAGTCCGCCTACATGGACGAGTCGCGGCCCCGGGAATTCGACCCGCAGGCCGCCCGTCCCCTGATGAACCTGCTGGACGAACTGACCGGCAGGCTCTCGCAATGGCGCCCGTCATGACGCAGCGACTTCATTGTTCCCGCGTGCTCCTGGCCGACGGCTGGCGCGAGGACGTCACGCTGGGGATCGACTCGAAGGGCTTGATCGAATCGGTCCGGTCGGGCTGCAGCGAAGGCGCAGAGCGCCTGCCGGGCACCGTGCTGCCGGGCATGGTCAACGTCCATTCGCATATTCACCAGCGGCTCATCGCCGGGCTGACGGGCCGCAGCGCCGGCCGCGGCGACAGCTTCTGGAGCTGGCGCGACCGGATGTACGAGGCCGTCGCCATGCTCTCGGGGGAGGACTTCGAATTACTGGCCGCCCGCGCCTTCATGGAATTGCTCGAAGGCGGCTACACCAGCACCGGGGAGTTCCACTACCCGCACGGACTGGACGGCCAGGCGCCCGACGTGACCGCACGGCAGGTGCTGGCCGCGGCCGAGCGGGCCGGCACGGGGCTGACCCTGCTGCCGGTGTGGTATCGCTACGGCGGATTCGGGCGCCGGCCCCTGGGCGAGCGTCAGCAGGCTTTCGGCATGTCGCTCGAGCGGATCGTCGCCCTCGTCGACGAACTGCAGGGCGGGCTCGACCCGGCCATGCAACGCGTCGGCGTGGCGCCGCATTCCCTGCGGGCGGTGGACGCCCGCGACCTGCCCGATCTGCTCGACGGCATCGCCGAAGGCCCGGTCCACCTGCATATCTCGGAGCAGCCGGCCGAGGTGAGCGACTGTCTCGAACATCACGGCTGCCGGCCGATCGAATGGCTGCTCGAGCAGGTCGAACCCGACGCGCGCTGGTGCCTGATCCACGCCACGCACGCTAGCGAGGCCGAGGTGAAGGCGCTGGCCGGGCGCTCGATCGCGGTGGGGATCTGCCCGAGCACCGAGGCGGACCTGGGCGATGGCCTGTTCCCGCTGCGCGAGTATCTCGACGGCGGCGGCCGGGTGGCCGTCGGCTCCGACAGCAACCTGGTGACCTCGGCGGCCGAGGAACTGCGCCTGCTTGAATGGGGGCAGCGGCTCCGCCTCAACCAGCGCAACGTGCTGGCCGACGCCGGCGCGCACGTTGCCACCGCCTTGTGGCAGCACCTGGCGCGAACCGGCGCGCAGGCGCTGCAACAGCCGGCCGGTGAGATTCGCGCGGGCCGGCGCGCCGACCTGGTCGTTCTCGACGACGACCATCCGCTGCTGGCCGGCCTGCCGGCGGACGAACAGCTCGACAGCTTCGTTTTCGCGCACACCGCCGGCATGATCGACCAGGTCCGCGTCGCGGGCCGCCTCGTCGTCAACCGGGGGCGGCATCCGGGGCGGCCGGAACTGGACCAGCGCGTGGCCGCCATGCGCCGTCGCCTGCTTGCGAGCGCGTCGTCGTGAGCGGCCCGGCAAGCGCCCATTCACCGGCGGCCGAGCGCAACCGGATACCCATCGGGCAGGTGCTTTGCCGCTGGCTGGCGCCGGATGCCCGCGTGCTCGAGATCGGCTCGGGCACGGGCCAGCATGCCGCCTGGTTTCACGCGCTGCTGCCCGGGGCGGACTGGCAGGCCTCGGAAATGCCGGAAAACCTGGATGCCCTGCGTGCCAGGCTGGCCGAGGAAGCGCCGTCGCTGCCCGAACCCGTCTCGCTGGACGTGATGACCCCCGGCGACTGGCCCGACGGCGAACGGGACGCGGTCTTTACCGCCAACACCCTGCACATCATGCCGTGGGATCATACGCCCGCGCTCCTGCAGGCCGCGGCCGAGCGCGTCGTCGACGGCGGGGTGCTGGTGATCTACGGGCCCTTCCGCGACGGCGAGCGCTTCGACGCGGAAAGCAACCGACACTTTGACCAGCAACTGCGGCATCGCGATCCGGCCATGGGCATCCGGGATGTCCTGGAAGTCCGTCGCCTGGCCGCTGACGCGGGCTGGGTGGCGGAAGCCGAGATCGCCATGCCGGCCAACAACCGACTACTCATTTTCAGGAAAAGCGAATGACCGAACCCGTCAACTACGATGAACTCGCCCAGCAGGCCGAGGGGCTGCTGTCGGGGCAAAAGCACCGCATCGCCAATGCCGCCAACCTCAGTGCCCTGATCTTCGACGCCCTGCCCGAGATCAACTGGGCCGGCTTCTACTTTCTGGAAGGCGACGAGTTGATCGTCGGCCCCTTCCAGGGCAAGCCCGCCTGCGTGCGCATCGCGATGGGGCAGGGCGTGTGCGGCACCGCGGCCGCCACGCGCGCCACCCAGCGCGTCGAGGACGTCCACGCCTTCGACGGGCATATCGCCTGCGATCCGGAGTCGCGTTCGGAAGTGGTCGTGCCGCTGATCATCGACGGCCAGGTCATCGGCGTGCTGGATATCGACAGTCCGCGCCGGGGGCGCTTCGACGAGAACGATCAGCGCGGCCTGGAGCGGCTGGCGGCAATCTACGCCAGATCGCTGGGCTGAATCAGCTTGTGAATCCGGCCGCAGCCCGGCGCCGGCGGCATGTCGGCGTCGATGATGGCCAGCGTGCCGGGCTGAATCCCGAGCCGCGGGCGCTGGTTGGTCAGCCACTGCACCAGCCACTCGAAGCCGGGGTTGTGTCCCACCACCAGCAGGGAATCGGCCTGCTGGTACTTCTGCAGCACGCCGATGAGGTCTTCTTCGAGCGCCTCCCACAGCGCGGGTTCCACCGTGGGCTCCGGCGCCTCGAGCCCGTCGAGCGCCAGCCGGGCGGTGTCGCGCGTGCGCACCGAGGGTGAGACGCAGACGGTTGTCGGCACCGTCAGGCCGGAGGTCTGGATCCATTCGCCCAGCTTGCGGGCGGCCTCGCGTCCCGACTCGGTCAGGTCGCGATCGTGATCCTTCTGCCCGGACGCGACCGCCCGGGCGCGCGCGTGTCGCAGTAGCCACAACTCCACAGCAAAAACTCCCCATCTGTCGCGTTTGCGGCCGCTCAGCATACCAGCGTGCCGATGCTCTTGCGTCGACTCTCGTGAATCAGGGCAGTCCGGCCAGACAGGCGGCGACATCCAGGTTGCCGCCGCTGATCATCACGCCCACGCGCTGGCCGGCGAAGCGCTCCGGTTGGGCCAGAACCCCCGCCAGCGCGACGGCACCGGAGGGTTCGGCGGTCTGCTTGAGGTGGCTCCAGATCTGCTCGACCGCCTCGCGTATCCGGGCCTCGGAGACGGTATCGACCGCCTCGACGTGGCGGGCGATCAGCGCCAGGTTGCGTTCGCCCACCAGGGCGCGCAGGCCGTCGGCGATGGTTTCGGGATGATGATCCTCGACCCGGCGGCCCAGCGCCAGCGAGCGGGCCGTATCGTCGGCGCCGGCGGGTTCGACCCCGAACACCCGCGGTGGCCGGCTCACCGAGCGGGCCGCCAGCGCCGTGCCGGAGACCAGACCGCCGCCGCCGACGGGCACGACGATCGCATCGAGCTCCGCCACTTGCTCCACCAGCTCCAGCGCCGCGCTGCCCTGGCCGGCGATGATCCGGTCGTCGTCGTAGGGCGGCACCGGCTCGAAACCCCGCTCGACCAGCCGGGCCAGGGCGGCCTCGCGGCCGGCCTGGGTCGGCTCGCAGAACTGCACCCGGCCGCCGTGGCGGCGGATGTTGTCGACCTTGCTGGCCACGGCCCCCTCGGGCACGACGATTTCGGCGCGAAAACCGCGCAGGGTGGCTGCTCGCGCCAGGGCCGCGCCGTGATTGCCCGACGAGTGCGTGGCCACGCCCGGGCAGTCGTCGGAAAGCAGCGCGACCGCGTGGCTGGCGCCGCGGAGCTTGAACGAGCCGGTGGTCTGCAGGTGCTCGCACTTGAAAAACAGGCGCGCACCCGTCATCTCATCAAGCACATCGGATGTCATCACCGGGGTGGTTCGGATCATCGAACGGATCCGTTCCCGGGCCCGCGCCACGTCGTCGGGCGTCAGCATGGAATCGATTGGCATCTCTCTATAATACGTTGCAAGTATCCCCGAGGAGTTCTTCATGTCCGCACGTGGTGATCAGCCCCGCACCCCCGTCCTGCGCCAGGAATACCGGCCGCCGTCCTGGTGGGTCGACCGGGTCGAGCTGGACTTCGAGCTCGATGCCACCGCCACGCGCGTGGTCAGCCGCATGAGCGTGCGGCGCAACCCGGACGTGGATGCCGAGCCCCTGACCCTGTCCGGCGCCGGCCTCGACACCCGGCGCGTCGAAATCGACGGCGAGCCGGCGAAGTTCGACGAGCGCGCCGACGACGAGACCCTCATCGTCGAGGGCGTGCCCGAGCGCGCCGAGGTGACCATCGAGGTCGTCGTCCACCCCGACCGCAACACCGCGCTCGAAGGGCTCTACAAGTCGGGCGCGATGCTGCTCACCCAGTGCGAGGCCGAGGGCTTTCGCAAGATCACCTGGTTCCCGGACCGGCCCGACGTCATGGCCACCTACCGCGTGCGCCTGAGCGGCGACCGTGAGCGCTTCCCGGTGCTGTTGTCGAACGGCAACTGCGTGGAAACGGGCGAGCTCGACGACGGCCGGCATTTCGCCGTCTGGGACGACCCGTACCCCAAGCCCAGCTACCTGTTTGCCGTCGTCGCCGGCGACCTGGCCGAGCTGGCCGATACCTTCACCACCCGCTCCGGACGCGAGGTGGCGCTGAAGTTCTACTCCGAGCCGGAGAACATCGACCGCCTCGACCACGCCATGGAGAGTCTCAAGAAGTCCATGGCCTGGGACGAGGAGCGCTTCGGCCTCGAGTACGACCTGGACGTCTTCCACGTCGTCGCCACCCACGACTTCAACATGGGGGCGATGGAGAACAAGAGCCTCAACGTCTTCAACGCCCGCTACGTGCTGGCCGACCGCGAAACCGCCACCGATGCCGACTTCGAGGCGATCGAGGCCGTCATCGCCCACGAGTACTTCCACAACTGGACCGGTAACCGCGTCACCTGCCGCGACTGGTTCCAGCTCACCCTCAAGGAAGGCCTGACCGTCTACCGCGACCAGGAATTCACCGCCGACCAGCGCTCCAGGGGCGTCAAGCGCATCCAGGACGCCTCCGACCTGATGGCGCGCCAGTACCCCGAAGACGCCGGCCCGATGGCGCACCCGATCCGGCCCGAGCGCTACGTCGAGATCAACAACTTCTATACCGCCACCGTCTACGAGAAGGGCGCGCAGGTCGTGCGCATGTACGAGACCCTGCTCGGCCGAGACGGCTTCCGCCGCGGCATGGATCTGTACTTCGAACGCCACGACGGCCAGGCGGTTACCTGCGACGATTTCCGACTTGCCATGGCCGACGCCAACGACACCGACCTGGCCCAGTTCGAAAGCTGGTACCGCCAGGTCGGCACGCCCACCGTCGAGGCCGAAACCCGCTTCGATGAAGCAAGCGACGAGCTGGTGCTCACGCTCAAGCAGCGCCTGCCCGAGCATTCCGACAACCGCGACGTCGGCCCCCTGATGATCCCGGTCCGGGTCGGTTTTCTCGACGACGGCAACCAGTCCCTGCCGGTCACCCTGGCCGGCGAAAGCGAGCCGGGGCCGGCAACCCGGCTGCTGGTGCTCACCGAGGAATCGGCGGAATACCGCTTCCGCGACCTGCCGGCCGACGCCCTGCCGTCGTTGCTGCGTGATTTCTCGGCACCCGTGAAGCTCGACTACGACTGGTCGAGCCGCGACCTGGCCCGCCTGGCCGGCTTCGACCCCGACCCCTTCAGCCGCTGGCGCGCCATGCGGAGATTGAGCGCTCGCGTGCTCGACGACCTCATCGCCGCCCGGGAAGAACACGACGCCGAGCTGCTGGTCGAGGCCTGGGAGGCCGTGCTCGACGACTCCGACAAGGACCCGGCACTGGCCGCCGAGCTGCTCAGCCTGCCCTCGGAGGGCGAGCTGGCGCAGGATCGCGACCCGGTCGATGTCGAAGCCATCCACGCCGCCCGCGATACCTTGCTCAGGCTGCTCGGACGGCGCCTCGAGAAGAAACTGCGCGAACGCTTCGACGCGCTGGCGCCGAGCGGCGACTGGTCGTCGGAGGGTCCGGACGCCGCGCGCCGGCGACTGCGCAACCTGGCGCTTGGCCTGCTGGCCGCCGCCGGTTCGGAGTCGGCCAACGAGCTCGCCTCCGCGCACTACGCGCAGGCCGACAACATGACCGACCGGATCGCCGCCTTCCGCACCCTGATCCACCAGGACCTCGGCGGTGCCGACAAGGCCCTGGCCCACTTCGAGGAACGTTTCTCCGAGGATCCGCTGGTGATGGACAAGTGGTTCGCCGTCCAGGCCACGCGCCCGGACGAGCGCGCGGTCGACGACGTGCGCGACCTGATGGCGCACCCGGCGTTCCGGATGAACAACCCCAACAAGATCCGCTCCCTGATCGGTGCTTTCGCCATGAGCAACCCGGTCGCCTTCCACCGCGCCGACGGCGACGGCTACCGCCTGATCGGCGAGGTGCTGAACGAACTCGATGACCTCAACCCCCAGGTCGGCGCCCGCCTGGCGACCGCCTTCAACCGCTGGCGCGCCTACGACAACAAGCGCTCGGCGATGATGAAAGAGCAACTGCAGCGCCTGGCGGCCAAGAAAGGACTCTCACCCGACATCGAAGAAATCGTCACCGCGGCACTGAAGGATCGCAGTGGGAGCTGACTTTCGGAATAGCGGCTAACCGATACGGAAAAAGCGGAAACCACCGAAGACACCGAATACACCGAAGCAAGAAATGGAGTGATGCATGAGTTCTCTCGCGACTCATGGATCGATAGAACGCCTGTTTCTCAGTCGTGCTTTGTTCGGTGCTTTTCGGTGATTTCGGTGGTTCCCCGGTTATCTTCTCGGTCAATCAATTTTCGTTCCAGAGCGCTGCAGATTGACGCTCGCCTCGATCGCGCCCCAGGGAAACAGCGGCCCGGGGTCGACCTTGCGCCGCACCTTGATGGCGGGGTTGTCGCTGGCATTGACCACGCCCATGTCCAGCTCGTCGTGGCCGGCGATGTATTGCAGGTTGGGCAGCGTCTTTTGTAATTGCTCCAGTAGCTCGACCAGGGCTTCGATCTGCGCGGGGGCGTAGTCTTCCGGCCAGCCCTGTCGCCGGCTGTGGAGCCAGTCGGGCCAGCGCCCCCGGTTGACCAGTTCGATCCCCAGTGACTTGCCGTTGTAGCCGCGTACATGGTGCGCCACGCGCTCGATCGGCACCCATTGCGCCACCGAACCGTCGCGGTCGATGTAGAAATGGCCGCTGTTGCCGGTCTGCGAATTGGGGTAGTGAATCTGCTCACCGTATTCCCGGGCCGTGTCCAGGTCCGGCAATTCGGTGGCGTGGATCACCACCAGCTCGATATCGTCGATGGAACGCTCATCGAGACGGTCGACGTAGCTGAGCGGGTTGCGGTCGGTGTTCGGCATGGTCGTCGTCATCGAGCAGGAAAGTCCTGAAAACGCAAAGCAGCAAAGCACGCAAGGAAAAACCCGGGAACCACCGAAGACACCGAAGACACCGAAGGAAAACCTTTTGTCAGTCCATTTTCGGTGCATTCGGTGTCTTCGGTGGTTCCATCAGGTTTGTTGGCCATTCTTCGCTTCGCTGCTTTGCGTTTCAAAGGTCTTGATTCTCACCCATCACCCGCCCGCGAAGCGATCGCTTCCAGCGCGGCGTCGAGTCGGTCGCGGTCGAACCATTCCCCGGCGCGCATTACGCCGAGGATCGAGCGCGTGTTGTCGATGTCGTCCAACGGGTTGTTCTCCAGCAGCACCAGGTCGGCCACACAGCCGGGTTTCAGGCAGCCACGGCTGGATTCGTCGAGATACTCGGCCACGTTGGTCGTTGCCGTGGCCAATGCCTCGGCCGGCGTCAGGCCGGATTCGACGTAGATCGCCAGCTCGTGATGGATGGCGTCGCCGGGGATGCTCAGGATCTGCGGCGAGTCGGCGCCGGCGAGGATCAACGCCCCGGCGGCCTGGAGTTCGTTGATCAGTTCTCGACGCACGGCCACGTAGCGCTCGGCGTCCGATTCGGCGCCGTAACTCTCGCGTAGCTGCTCGGCCCGCTCTCGCCATTGGCCAGCCGTGTCGCCGTCGATCCAGCGCATCGCGTCGCGCTGCATGAGGGCGTCGATATCGCCGGTGGCCCAGTTCTCGACCAGGCTCTGGGTCGGCACATTGGCCACGCCCGCCCGGGCGGTGCGCTGCGCCAGGTCGGCCAGCCGCGCCTCGTCCATGCCGTCGATCAGCTTGACCCCGAACAGGCCGGGATCGGTGCCGTGCAGGGCGTGGTCTTCGGGCACCATCAGCTGCGCGTAGCCGTCGAGGTGATCGATCGTGCCCTGCTTCGAATCGAACACCCGATCGAGGCCGACCGCCACCGAAACGTGCCCCGAGTAGTCGATGCCGAGCGCGTCGGCCGTCTCGGCGATCGCCTCAAAGGCTTGTGGCCACAGGCCCGGGTGCAGCTTGAGCAGGTCGTAGCCGGCCTCGTGCTGGGCCAGGGTCATGCGGCGGGCGTCCTCCGGCGAGGACACCGAGGAGCCGTTGAACGAGGGCCCGGAGGTGACCAGGCGCGGCCCCGGGACCTCGCCGTCGGCCAGCTGCTGGCGCAGCTCGAGGTGGCCGGGCTCGCCGAGCATGCCGCGGATGGTCGTGATGCCGTGGGCCAGCCACAGCATCAGCGTGTCGTGCACCCGCTGCTCGCCGGCTTGCATCGGCGGCACGTGCGCGTGCATCTCGGCCAGGCCGGGAATCAGGAAGCCCGCCGTCTCGACCACCTCGTCGGCACTGCCCGGATCGATCTCGTCGACCTCGACGATGAACCCGTCGCGAACGGCCACGCGCATCGGCTCGGAGACCGAGGCGTTGCGCACATCGACCAGGCGCAAGTTCTCGAACACGGTCGACTCGGCCCGCGCCCCCAGGGCGAGTGCCAGCAACAGGGCGGTAGTGAGTATACGCATGGCAATTCTCCGGCAGGATCAGGGGGTTGAGTGTACTCCGGCTTTGAAAATCTTTAAAACGCAAAGACGCAAAGACGCAAAGAAAACCAGTTAAACCACCGAAGACACCGAATGCACCGAAAAGTGACCCAAATTAAGTTTTCTTCGGTGTCTTCAGTGTCTTCGGTGGTTACTGTCTTTCTTTCCGTTCCTCTGCCGCATTGGCGTCTTCGCGTCTTGGCGTCTTTGCGTTTAAAAGATTTTGATTTTCCGCCTCTCGAGTGCCCCCATCGCCGAGCCGCCGGATTCATGACCACTGGCACAGTAACGCTCACTTCCGAGCGGGTACAATAGCGCTCTAATATTCCATGAAACCGACTGGGATCGATTATGTCGCTCAATCTCGAACAGGCCCGCGTCAACATGGTCGAGCAGCAGGTGCGCACCTGGGAGGTGCTGGACCCGTACGTGCTCGATGCGCTGCGCGAAGTCCCGCGCGAGGATTTCGCGCCGTCGGACTATCGGCGCATGGCGTTTTCCGACTTGCGCATTCCGCTGCCGCACGACCAGGTCATGATGAAGCCCATCGAGGAAGGCCGGATGCTCCAGGCGCTGGAAATCCAGCCCGGACATCGAGTGCTCGAGATCGGTACCGGTTCGGGCTTTACCGCCGCCTGCCTGGCCCACATGGGCGCTTCGGTGCTGAGCATCGAGATTTTCGAAGAATTGGCCGAGCGGGCGAAGCGCCGCTTCAAGCGCCTGGCGATCGAGGGCGTCGAGCTGCGGCACGCCGATGCACTGGGTGACTTCGACCCCGGCGAGAGCTTCGACGCCGTGGCCGTCACCGGATCGGCCGCGGAAGTGCCCGAGCGCTTCCGCCAGTGGCTCAAGCCGGGTGGGCGCCTGTTCGCCGTGCGCGGCTTCAGCCCGGTGATGGAAGCCATTTCCCTGACCCGCTCGGAGCACGATCACTGGCGGGTCGACAGCCTCTTCGATACCGACCTGCCGCGCCTGATCGGCGCCGAGGATCGGCCGCAGTTCGAATTTTGACCACATCCTTCAAGCCGGAATTATCATGATCAACCGCAGCAAAGTCTTCCTGTCCCTGGCCATTGCCCTGGGCCTGAGCACTTCGGCGCAGGCCGTCGACCTGATGGGCGTCTACGAGCTGGCGCAGAGCCATGACGCCGAGATCCGCGCCGCCGAGCAGCGGCTCAACGCGGCCGGCGAGATCCCCGTGCAGGCCCGGGCCAGTCTCCTGCCCAGCATCAACGCTTCCGCGGGCATGACCATCGGATCCTCGACCCGCGCGGTCGAAGGCATCGAGTCGCCGTCCCAGGACACCGATACCGAGAACTGGAGCGTGTCGCTTCGGCAAAGCATTTACGACGACGCCAACTACGGCGAAATCGAACGCGGCAAGGCCGAGTTCAGCGTGGCCGAGGCGCAGTATCGCGAGGCCTGGCAGAACTTCCTGTTCCGCGTCTCCGAGCGCTACTTCGATGTACTCACCGCGCTCGACTCGGTGAGCTTTGCCAAGGCCGAGCAGACCGCGCTCCAGCGCCAGTTCGAGCAGGCCGAACAGCGCTTCGAAGTGGGCCTTTCGGCCGTGACCGACGTGCACGAGGCCCGGGCTGTCTATGACGCGGCGCGTGCCCGCGTGATCACGGCCGAGAATGCCCTCGAGGACGCCCGCGACGCCCTGCGCGAAATCGCCGGCGCCTGGTTCGAGCGCTTCGATCGCCTGGCCCAGGACATTCCCCTGGATATGCCCAACCCCTCCGACGTCGAGGAGTGGGTGGCGCGTGCACTGGAATTCAATCCCCAGCTAATGCAGCAGCGCTCGCAGGTCGACGTCGCCCAGGCCGACCTGCGCATCGCCCGTTCCGGTCACCTGCCGACCCTCGGCCTGGAAGCCGGGTACTCCAATTTCACCGACAACGATTACGTCGGCATCAACCCCGTGACCCAGGAGCAGGTGCCGTCCGGGACGCTTGAAACGGATGGCTGGGAAGTCGGGCTGACGCTCAGCGTGCCGATCTTCTCCGGCTTCGCGACGCAGTCCCGCCGTAACCAGGCCGGCTACTCGCTGCGCGCGGCCGACGCCACCCTGTCGTCGACCGAGCGCTCGATCAAGCGCCAGACCGAGACCGCCTTCCGCGCCATCGTCGCCGGTATCCAGGAAGTCGAGGCGCGCCGCCAGGCCCTGATCTCCGCCGACAGCGCCCTGGAAGCCACCAACGCCGGTTTCGAGGTGGGCACGCGAACGATCGTCGACGTGCTCAACGCCGAGCAGCGTATGTTCCAGGCCGAGCGCAATTACTCCGACGCCCGCCACCAGTTCATCCTCAACCAGCTGCGCCTGCGCCAGTCGGCCGGCGTGCTGCAAGAAGACGACCTGGCCTGGGCCAACGAACTGCTTACCGACTGATCAGCGGCGCCAGCAGCTTCAGGGTGCGGCGGACACTGCCGCGCCCGTTCTCCACCACTTGCAGGGCCGCGCTGCCGTACGCCAGCGCGCGCTGCGGGTCTTCCCAGATCGTCGCGACCGCTTGCGCCAGCTCGTCGGCATCGTGCACCTCGATCAGCGCGCCCTTCTCGCGCAGCGCCGCGGCCGAATCGGCCTGCTGGTGCAGGTGTGGGCCGGCAATCACCGCCTTGCCGAAAGCCGCCGGTTCGAGCAGGTTGTGGCCGCCGATATCGACCAGGCTGCCGCCGACGAAGGCCGCCGGCGCGGCCGCGTAGCACGACACCAGCACGCCGATGCGATCGATGAGCACCACGGCCGTTGCCGCGTCGACGACTTCTTCGACCGGCTGGTGGGTGAGTTCGGCCTGCTCGATCAGGCCGCGCACTTCGTTGCTGCGCTCGGGATGGCGCGGCGCGAGCACGAGCAAAGCGTCCGGCCGGCGCGCGCGCAAGCGACGGTGTGCCGCGAGCACGATGGCCTCCTCGCCCGGTCGCGTGCTGCCGGCCACCCAGGTCGGGCGCTCGCCCCACTGCCGGCGCAGGCGGCGCACCGACTCTCCCAGGTTGTCGGGAATCGCCCGGTCGAACTTGAGATTGCCGGCCATGGCAAGGCGGTCCTCGTCCAGGCCCAGCTCGCGAAAGCGCTGCGCGTCTTCGTCGCTCTGGCAGATCGCCAGGTTCACCGACGATAGCGCGCCGGCGAACAGCGAGCGAAAGCGGCGGTAGCGCTGCATGGCCGATTCGGCCAGGCGGGCGTTGACCAGCACCAGGGCAATGCCGCGCTTGCGGCAGCCGCGATAGAGTTCCGGCCAGATCTCGGTTTCGGCTACCATGGCCAGCCGCGGGCGGATGCGCGCCAGCCAGCGGCTCACCGCCAGCGGTGTGTCCAGCGGCGCGAAGACCGTCTCGACGCGCGCGTCGCCAGCGTCGCCGAAGCGGCGGATGGCCTCGGCACGGCCGGTGACGGTCATCGTGCTGATGACCAGGCGATGATCCGGGTATTGCTCGAGCAGGGCGGTGACCAGCGCGGCGATGGCGTTGACCTCGCCCACCGAGGCGGCGTGAAGCCACAGCACCGGTCGCTGATCGGATTCGGGAACCTGGCCCAGGCGCTCGGTCCACCGCGCGCGCAGTTCGGCCGGGCCTGCGATCTTCCAGCGCAGCCAGACGAGCGCCAGCGGCGCGACGAGCACAATGAGCAAACGGTAGACTGCAAGCATGACGGCGACGAGTTTACTGCATGAGCCGGGCGCCGGGCCGAATCCGGGCCGCGCCGGGGGTAACTGGAAAACACCACCTCGATGATCGATCTACTGACCTGGCTATTCCTCCAGCCCATCCGGCTGCTCGGGCTCCTACCGCCGCGCACGGCGCGCACGCTGGTGCGCCCGCTCGGCCCGCTGTTCGCCCTGGCCATGCCCTCGCGTAAGCGCATCGCCGATCGCAACATCGCGCTCTGCTTTCCCGAGATGGATCCGGACGAGCGCAAGCGCGTGGTCAAGCGCCACTTCCGCTTCCTGGCCGAGATGCTGGCCGAAGGCGCCATCGCCTGGTGCCGGCCCGGACGGCTCGACGAACGCTTCGGCAGCGTCGAGGGTCTCGAGTACATCGAGCGGGCCCGCGAGTCGGGCCGGGGCATCCTGCTGCTGACCGGCCACGCCACCTCGCTGGAGCTCGGCGGGCGGCTGTTGTGCGAGCGCACGGCCACCTGGGGCGTCTATCGCCCGCAGCGCAACCAGGCGGTCGAGCGCTTCCAGAACCGCGGCCGGCTGCGCTACGCCGAGGGCATGTTCCGGCGCAACGAGCTGCGCGCCATGGTGCGCCACCTGCGCGCCGGCAAGCTCCTGTGGTACGCGCCCGACCAGGATTTCGGGCCGCAGCGCTCGGTCTTCGCGCCGTTCTTCGGCCTGGCCACGGCCACCGCGACGGGGATTCCCAACATGGCCCGCATGGGCGACGCCCTGGTGCTGCCGATGTATCCCCTGCGCGACGCCGACAGCGGCCGCGTCCGGGTCGTGATCGAGGCGCCGTTCGAGAACTTTCCCAGCGGCGACGACGTGTACGACCTCGAGCGCTTCAACGCCTTCCTGGAGCGCCAGATCCGGCGCGACCCGGCGCAGTATTTCTGGGTGCACCGCCGCTTCAAGACCGCGCCGCCGGGCGAGCCCGATCGCTACGCGGGCATTCGCCGGCGCCGCAGCCGCAGGCGGCGGGAACAGTCGAAATGAACGAGCCGCCCCTGCGCATCCTCTTCGCCCCGGCCAGCGGGCCGGGCGGCAGCGGCGAGTACTACCGCTGCCTGACCCTCGCGCGCGCCGTCGCCGCCCGGGCGCCGTCGGCGCGCATCGATTTCTTGCTCAGCGTCAAGGCCGGCGTCGAGCGCGACGAGCGCTTTACCTATCACGAGATTGCCGACACGCCCGCGCGCGCCGGCGACGAGGTGCTGCGCCTGATCGAGTCGCTGCGACCGCAGCTGGCGGTGTTCGACTGCACTGGCCGGGTGCGCCAGTTCCGCGCGCTGCAGCGCGCCGGGGCGCGGGTGGTGTGGATCAGCGACCGCTCGCCCAAGCGCCTGAAGGGTTTTCGCCCCCGGCAGCTGCGCCAGGTCGACCTGCACCTGGCCGTCGACGTCAGCGGCCGGCCGCCCAAACTCAAGGCCTACGAGAAACTGCTGCTGGCCGTGTTCGGCCGCGGGCGGGCCGCGGCCATGGCGGTGCCCGGCATCGTCGCCGAGCCCGACCGCGAGGCGCTGGCCGCCTGGCGCGAGCGGCTGCCGGAACCGGGCCGACCCTACGCGGTGTTCGTCGCCGGCGGGGGCGGCTACGTCGAGGACGGCCGGCCCGTGCCGGAGATCCTCGTCGACGCGGCCGAGCGCCTGGCCGAAGCCACCGGGATCGACGCCGTGGTGGTGCTCGGCCCGCAGTACCGCGGATCGCTGCGCGAGCATTCCCATGTGTGCCTGATCGATTCGCTGCCCACCGCCGCCCTGGGCGCGCTGCTGGCCGACGCGCGCCTGGCCGTCACCGGCGCGGGCAGCATGCTCAGCGCCCAGGTGCTGGCCGCCGGCGTGCCCGCGGTGATGATTCCCGCCGGGGGTAACGACCAGGCGCAGCGCATCCGCGATCTCGAACGTGCCGGGCTGGTGGCGGGTTCGCCCCTGCGCGCCCCGGCGCTGGCCGAGCGCGCCCGGGCCCTGCTCGAAGCGCCCGAGCGGGCGGCGGAGCAGGTGGCGCGCCAGCGCGCGCTGGGCACGGCCGACGCCACCGCCGAAACGGCCGAGCGACTGCTGACGCTGGCCCGATCCGGCCGGCCGCAGCGGGCCTGAGTCAGTCCGGCGTGCGCTGCCCGCTGCCGCCCGCCAGCGCGGCCGCAATCGAGGTGAGCATGGCGAACCAGACAATGCCCGTATTGCGCTCGAAGATCGATTCCGACAGCGCCATGACCGCCAGGACCACCGCGGCGGCCAGCGTGCACCAGGCCAGGTAGCGGCACTGCCGGGAGTAGCGCCGGCTCAGGGGCGATACCAACAGGATGGGCGCGGCAAACAGCGCGAGCAGGGCCGCGAGCAGGCCCGCGCCGCCGTCGATCAGGGCCGACAGGTACTGGTTGTGCGGATGCTCGTAGCGCAGCAGGATCTCGTCGTGGGCGCCGGCCTGCACGGACTCGACCAGCGCCAGGCGAAAACTCCCCGGCCCCGTGCCCGTCAGCGGCTCGGCACCGATGAGGCCGCCGGCGATCTCCCACAGTTGCACCCGCAGGCCGAAACCGCCGTCGCCGTTGCCGCCGCCGGCAATCAGGCTCAGTTCGGCCAGCGTCTCGTCCAGGCGATCGCTCATCGGCAACACCGGGCTTAACAGCACCACCAGGCTGAGCGCGGCCACCACGAACGGCACCCCCAGTCGCCAGCGCAGCGGCTGGCCGGCGCCGGCGGTAAACAGGTAGATGCCCAGCAGCACCGGGATGGCCAGCCAGGCGCCGCGGCTGCCCGAAAGCGCATTGGCCACGAAGGCCAGCACGATGGCGGCGGCGACGAGCACGCGGCCGGTGGCCGATACGCGGTCATCGGCAAGGCGTGGAATCAGCATCAGGGCGAAAGCCAGGGCAATGGCGCCGAAGTAGATGGGGTTGGTCGGCCCGGTCACGCGTGCGCCGTGCACGGATTCCTGGCCGGTCGCCACGTACCAGATGGCGTAACCGCCGGCGACGAACGCGCCGGCAACCAGTCCGTTCCACCAGGCGGTCTCCAGGCCGTCGATGCGGCGCAGGAACAGGAACACGGGAATGATCACCAGCAGGTCGGGCAGGCGCTCGATCGTGCCCAGCCCGGCCGTCGACGAGCCGTGCAGGGTCCAGGCCAGCAGCCAGGCCAGCACGTAGAGGATGGGTACGGTCAGGTAGATCCGTTCCGACCGGGTCAGGCCGGGCCGGCGCCAGCCGCCGGCGCCGAACAGCCAACCCAGCGCGAGCAGTACCAGCATCACCTCGCCGGCGTCGATGGCGTTGGGAACCACCAGCCCGAAGGTCAGCGTCAGAAACAGGGTCGCTGCCGTGAGCCGGCTCAGGTAACTGTCGGCCGCGACGCGCGTGGCCGCCGTTTCAGTCATCGGCCAGCAGTCGTTTCTCGGCCTCGCGGTAGCGCGCCATCGTCTGCTCGACGATCTCGGCGGGCAGCTTCGGCCCCGGCGCGGTCTTGTTCCAGTCCAGGGTTTCGAGGTAGTCGCGCACGAACTGCTTGTCGAAGCTCGGCGGGCTGATGCCCAAGCGCCACTCGTCCACCGGCCAGAATCTCGAACTATCCGGCGTGAGCAGCTCGTCGATCAGGTAGAGCTCGCCGTCGGCATCGACGCCGAACTCGAACTTGGTGTCGGCGATGATGATGCCGCGATCGCGCGCGAACGCGGCCGCGCGGCGGTAGATGGCCAGCGAGATATCGCGGATGCGAAGCGCCAGGTCCGCGCCGATCTGCGCCTGCATGGCGGCCATGTCGATATTGACGTCGTGATCGCCCACGGCGGCCTTGGTCGAGGGCGTGAAGATCGGGTCGGGCAGGGCGGCGGCCTGTTCCAGGCCCGAAGGCAGGTCGATGCCGCAGATGCCACCGCTGCGCTGGTAGTCCTTCCAGCCCGAGCCGGCCAGGTAGCCGCGCACGATGGCCTCGACCGGCAGGGACTTCAGGCGCCTGACCAGCATGCTGCGCGGCGCCAGCTCGGCGGCCAGATCTGTGCTGCCGACGATGCCGGAAAGATCGTCGTCGAGCAGGTGGTTGGGCACCAGGTCGGCGAACTGGCTGAACCAGAAAGTCGAGATGCGCGTGAGGATCTTGCCCTTGCCCGGAATCGGGTCGGGCAGCACGACGTCGAAGGCCGACAGGCGGTCGGAGGCGACGATCAGCAGTCGATCGTCGTCGACGGCGTAGATGTCGCGCACCTTGCCCTGGTGCAGTAATTCCAGCGGCGGGACGGGGTAGTCGCTCACGATGGCGGGTACAATAAGAAACCTGACCGAATTATACGCATGACGTCCACCATGAAGCAGCCCACCCTGATCGCCCCGAGCATTCTGTCCGCCGATTTTGCCCGCCTGGGCGAGGAAGTCACCCGGGTGCTCGAAGACGGCGCCGACTGGGTGCACTTCGACGTCATGGACAACCACTACGTGCCCAACCTGACCATCGGGCCGATGGTCTGCCAGGCGCTGAGGAATCACGGCATCACCGCCCCCATCGACGTGCACCTGATGGTCAAGCCGGTCGATCGCATCATCCCCGACTTCGCCCAGGCGGGTGCGAGCGTCATCAGCTTTCACCCCGAAGCCAGCGAGCACGTCGACCGCAGCCTGGCCCTGATCCGCGAACAGGGTTGCCAGGCCGGCCTGGTGTTCAACCCGGCCACGCCGCTCGACATCCTCGAGTGGGTGATCGACAAGGTCGATCTGGTGCTGATCATGTCGGTCAACCCCGGCTTCGGCGGCCAGAAGTTCATCCCCGCCGCCCTGGAAAAACTCCGCCAGGCGCGCAAGATCATCGACGATTCGGGCCGCGACATCCGCCTGGAAATCGACGGCGGCGTCAAACCCGACAACGCCGCCGAAATCCGCGAAGCCGGCGCCGACACCCTCGTGGCCGGCTCGGCCATCTTCGGCGCCGACGACTACGCCGAAGTCGTTCGCGCGCTGCGGGGGGCTTAGAGGGCGGGCAAAATCTTATAAACGCAAAGACGCGAAGACGCAAAGATATAAAGCAGAGGAAATGAAAGAAATTGAACGATCGTGATCCCTGGCCTATTCGTTGCAGATGCGGGCCTGCTCGCCTGCGAGCGGTAGCCAAGCGTGCTGTCGAGCTATCGTCGGCACCCTCTGTGTTTCAGATCCTTACTGCTTTTTGCCTTCTTCGCGTCTTCGCGTCTTTGCGTTAAAAAGATTTTTGCGCCAAAGCCCGCACCATCCGCTTACGGCGACCACCCGGCCCCGATCGAGTCCGAATCAATATGCAATCTCCCTTGCGATCTGTTTTACGCCCATGCAGGTTAGACTCTCGGTAAACGAGCGATCTCCATGTAATTGATATGCCGCGTATTTCACCGATCCGCTCCGGTTTCGGGGGTTGCATTGCCGGGTTACTCGCCCTGGCCGCCCAAACGGCGACAGCGCAGCCGGACCCTGGCCGCCTGTTCTCGGGAGAAACCGTGGCGGTGCCGGCCGATGCGCCCATTGTTCTGGACCAGGCCCGTTCCGCGGCGGCGCCATCCGACGATTACGCCGGGCGGCTGCATCCCAACCTGGTCAAGCTGATCGAAGCGCGCTCGCGCGGCGCCGACAACCTGGCGGCCGCCGGCGATGTGCCCGCAAGCCTGATCGACGGCCATCGCGTGCTGGTCGAGCTGCGCTTTCGGCGCGCGGTTCGTAGCAGCCGGCTCCTGCGCCTCGGCGGCAGCGTTCGTCACGCCTTGAACGGCGGCATCGTCGAGGCCTGGATGCCGATCGACGCGCTTGAAGACCTGGCCGGCGACGAAAGCGTCGCCCGCATCTGGCCGGCCCGGCGAGTCGAGCCCCTTGAAGGGGCCGCCCTGACCCAGGGCCTGGCCGAGGGGCAGGCCGGGCGCTGGCATGAAGGCGGCCTCGAGGGCGAGGGTGTCACCATCGCCATCATCGACCAGTTCGACGATTCCGCCAGCGCAATTGCCGCCCTGCAGGCCAACGACGACTGGCCGCCGCCGGGGCAGGTGACCAAGGTCAAGATCGGTTCGGGCAGTTTCGGCGACAACGACCTGCCGCACGGCAATGCCGTCGTCGAGATCGCCTTCGACATCGCCCCTGGAGCCGAGTACATCGTCTACGACACCCTGACCCTCGGCGACTGGATTGCCGCGATCGACGATGCGGTCGACAGCGGCGCCGACATTATCTCGGCCTCCCTCGGCGCGCCGCTCGATGGCATCGGCGACGGCACCGCCTTGCCCGGTTCGGTGGCCGAAGCGGTGGAAGCGGCCGCGGGCTCGGGCGTGGTCTACATCAACGCCGCCGGCAACAGCCGCCAGCGGCACTGGGGCGGCCTGTATGAATCGAGCAGCGCGGATGCGGATCTCCACGACTGGGATGACTCGGGGCAGCAGGTCAATTTCCACGGCGACGGCAGCGGTTCGGCTTTCTGCATCGACGACGGCTCGCCGCTGCGCGGCGAACTGTTCTGGGCGGACTGGAGCGACGTGGACCACGATTACGACCTGGTCCTGGTCGAGTACGACGGAGAGACATGGAACGAGGTCGAGCGCTCGCAGGACGAACAGGGCGGCGCGAGCGGGCAGACGCCGCAGGAACTCGTGGCAGTGGCGGCCGCCACGTCGTTCAACGAACCCTGCGACGGTGAAAGCGGCATCTACGGCTGGGTCGTCCAGCGATCCGACGCCCCGAGCGACCGCAACCTGCAGTTCTTCGCCAGCGCGCCGCTCGACCAGCGCGTGGGCGCGCGCAGCCTGGCGTTCCCGGCCGACTCCCCCGAATCCGTGGCCGTCGCCGCGCTCGACCACGCCGACTCGGCGCAGGAACCCTACAGTTCACAAGGCCCGATCCTCGCGCCCGGCGGCGAGTTGCCCACCGGCGACGAGCCGCCCAAGCCGGATGCCGCCAGCTTCGCTCGCGTGGACACCGTCACCTATGGCGCCGGCGACTTCGCGGGCACCTCGGCCGCCGCGCCGCACGTCGCCGGCATGGCCGCCCTGCTGCAACAGCGCCACCCCGCCATGACCCGCGCCGAGATCGTCTCGCGCCTGGAGAGCGTCAGCGCCCTGGGCAGCAACGACCTGGGCGCGAGCGGGCACGATTTTCAGCACGGCTACGGTCGCCTGCGCTTCCAGCTCGAAGACGCCCTGGTCGTGACCGAGCAGCCGCAGGATGTCGGCACGGACGAGCCGGTCGGCCATGTCGGCGTCGAGGTCCGCGACGACGAAGGCCTGGTCGTGCTCAGTGGGCCCACGCAGTCGATCGCCGCGGAGATCGACTTCGACGCCTCCTTCGGTTCCGCCGAGCTCCAGGGCACGCTCGAGCAGCCGGTCGCCGACGGCTCGGCGCTGTTCGACGACCTCAGTATCGACGAGGCCGACGAGGGCTACACGCTCGGCTTCGAATCAACCGTGCCCGGTCCGGAGCCGGCCGAGACCGACGAGTTCGACATCATCGACGACGACCCGGCGGCGCTGGTCTTCGAGGTGCAGCCGACCGACGCGCCGCGCAACCAGGCGATCGCGCCCGCGGTGGTCGTCCGCGTGGTCAACAGTTCCGGCGATTTCCTGCCCGGGGACAACACGACCGAGGTGGCCATGACGCTGGCCGCCGGCCCCGACGGCGCGACGCTCTCCGGCGGCGAGCCGAGGCTCGTCAGCGCGGGCGAGGCGGTGTTCCCGGGGCTGTCGATCGACACCATGGGCAGCGACGTTGAACTGCTCGCCAGCGATACCGGCGGCCAGCTCGACGCGGCCGTCAGCAACCCGTTCGAGATCCTCGCCGGCGCGCCGGCCGGCCTGGCCTTCGTCACCCAGCCGACGGATACCTACGAGAGCGAGACGGTCTCGCCGCCGGTGCGCCTGGAAGTGCTCGACGACGCCGGCAACCGCGTCACCTGGGACAACGCCACCGAAGTCGGCCTGTCCCTGCTCGGTGGCACGCCCGGCGCAACGCTATCCGGCAGCACCGACGTCACCGTTTCGTCCGGCCTGGCCGAGTTCAGCCCACTCAGCGTCGACCAGGCAGGTACCGGCTACAGCCTGCAGGCCGCCGACGCCGGAGGCGAACTCACCCAGGCCGAATCGTCCCCGTTCGACGTCCAGGCCCTGACGCGCATCTTCCGGGACCGGTTCGAGGGGCAATAGCGGGTCGTAACGCATCGGCCCACGCCGGAATCGATGCGTTGCGCTTACGCTCCACGCATCCTACGAATCTTTATATCTTTTTGGGTCTTCGCGTGTTCGCGTCTTTGCGTTGAAAAGATTTTTGCGCTAAAGCCCGCACCCTCCGCTTACGGCGACCACCCGGCCCCGATCTAGTCCGAATCAAACCGGAAGCGGTTGCGTCCCGCCGACTTGGCGGCGTAGACGGCGCGGTCGGCGCGGCGTAGCAGGCCTTCGGCATCGGTGTCGCAGTCGGCGTCGCACAAGGTCACGCCCAGGCTCGAGGACACGCGCACCAGGCCCGCCTCGATGCGGATCGGGATGCGGATCGCTTCGAGGATGCGCTCGAACACGGACTCTCCCTGCGGCTCGCGCAGGATGATCAGGAACTCGTCGCCGCCGAGACGGCACACGGCGTCGTCGGAGCGAACCAGGTCCTGCAGGCGCTCGGCGATGGTCTTGAGCACGTGGTCGCCGGCGTCGTGGCCGTAGCGGTCGTTGACCGGCTTGAACTCGTCGAGATCCATCATGCACACGGCGAAGGTCGTGCCCGAGCGCCGGGCCAGGGTAAGGGTCTGCTGCAGTCGTTCGTCGGCCATGCGCCGGTTGCCCACGCCGGTGAGCGGGTCGTGATTGGCGATCTTGCCCAGGCGGCGCTCCTGGGCCTTGCGCAGGGTGATGTCGGTCAGCAGCGTCACGTAATGCGACAAGCGGCCGTCGTCGTCGCGAACCGTCGAGATGGACAACTCCGCCGGAAAGGTGTCGCCGCTTCGGGTGCGGATGAACGCCTCGCCGTGCCAGTGGTCGTCAGCCTCGAGCGCTGAGCGGATTTGCGCCAGCGATCTTTCGCGGTCCTTGTCCGGCAGCAGCGTCTCGGGGGTCTGGCCGCGAATGTCCTTGCGCGAGTAGCCGGTCAGGCGCTCGAAGGCACGGTTGACGTCGCGAAAACGGAAGTCGGCACCGCTGATGATGATGCCTTCCTGGCTGTTCTCGAACACGCTGGCGGCGGTGCGCACGCGCTCGAGCGCCCGGTGCAGTTCGGTGATGTCGCGGATGTGCCCGTGCCAGGTAATGCTGCCGTCGGGCTGGCTCGACGGCGTGGCGTCGCCCTCGACCCAGCGCAGGCCCAGCTCGGGGTGGTTCACGCGAAAGACCGTGTGCCAGGTGCTCAGGGCCTCGGCCGATGCCCTGACCGATCGCCAGACCTCGTCGAGGTCATCCGGATGGACCCGGTCGAAGGCCGGCGTGGCATCCGCCACCACGTCCTCGGGGGCGCAGCCGCAGATCTGGCGCAGGCCTTCGGAGGCGAAGGGAAAATGCGAGGAGCCGTCGGGCCGGAGCCGGTACTGGTAGATCACGCCGGGCACGTTGCTCGACAGCTCCCTGAACCGCTGCAGCCAGCCGTCGCGTCGTTCCTGCACGGCGCGGCGCGTGGTCACGTCGAGGTGCATGCCGAACATCCACTCGGGCTCGCCGTCGCGTGTGCGCGTCATCACCTGGCCGCTGTCGTGCACGCACACCCAGTGCCCGTCCTTGTGGCGCAGCCGAACCTCCATCTCGTAGTGCTCGGACTTGCCGTGGAAGTGCCGCTTGAGGCGCTTGTTGCATTCGACCAGGTCGTCGGGGTGGGCGAGCTTCTTCCAGGTCTCGATCGAGGTTGGCTCGAGCTCGGCCAGCCGGTAGCCGATGATCCCGGCCCAGCGTTCGTCGTAGCCGGTCTCGCCGGTTTGCACGTTCCATTCCCAGGTGCCGGCACGCGACCCGCGCAGGATGCGCGACAGGCGCCGGTTCAGTTGCCGGGTCTGGCGCAGTTGCCGCATTGCGACAAGCAGCGTAACCAACAGCGCCGCCAGCAAGGCCGGCAACAGGCCGGGCACGGCAACGGCAGCCGGAAGCTGCGGCAAGGCCGCCTGCCAGCCGTCATCCGCCGCCGCAGACGTCGACACCCCAGCGACCGCCTGGCCGGCGATGACCGCGATCCCCAAGGTTTTGCAACGTCTCGGTTGTCGATTTTTCATGGCTGGCTTGCCCCCCTCGACAGGTCGACCAGCCGCCAACCCGTCATGTCGTGCCGCTTCGAGCCCCTACGCTCGAAGTCAAGCCCCGATTGTAGGAGGTTTTGACCCGCCGTGCCTCCCAACCCCGCCAAACCGTCTTCATGGTTTCGTAGTTTCGTGGTTTCGTAGGATGCGTGGAGCGCCAGCGCAACGCATCAGCCGCACCACAACCGCAAGCCGATGCGTTCCGACACCGCCTCCACACATCACTAAGGCCCCCCGCTGCTTCATTCCCTTTGCGTTCTTTGCTGCTTAGCGTCTTTGCGTTTCAAAGATTCTGCTTTTCGAATCCGCCCCCAGTCCCGTCGATGGCCAGCCCACCCCCGGGCGCTTACAATACCGGGCTCGCCAACGACAACGACTTCCCTGTGGACTCCGACCGCTTCCAACAACTCGCCGAACAGGGCTACAACCGCATCCCGGTCTGGCGCTCGATCGCGGCCGACCTGGACACGCCCCTGTCGGTCTACCTGAAGCTGGCCGACGGCCCCAACGCCTTCCTGCTCGAATCGGTCGAGGGCGGCGAGAACTGGGGCCGTTATTCCATCATCGGCCTGCCGTGCCGCCGCGCCTGGCGCGCCACCGGCCGCACGCTCGAATCCCTGGAATACGGCCGCGTCGTCGATCAACTGGACGACATCGACCCGCTGACCGAAATCGACGCCCTGGTCAAAAGCCGCAAGGCCCCAGAGCTGGACGAACTGCCCGGCTTCGCCGGCGGCCTGGTCGGCTATTTCGGCTACGAGACCGTCGCCCACCTCGAACCCAAGCTGGATTTCTCCAACAAGCCCGACGAACTGGGCGTGCCCGAGATCCTGCTGCTGGAGGCCGAGGAGCTGGCCGTGTTCGACAACCTGGCCGGCCGGCTCTACCTGATCGTCAACGCCGACCCGGAAGAACCGCGCGCCTGGGACACGGCCTGCCGCCGCCTCGACCAGCTCACCCATCGCCTCCGATGCGGCTCGCCGGGCTACCCGCCGCCGGTCTCGCTCGAAGCCCCGGGCGAGGACGATTTCCGCTTCGGTTTTGCCGAAGCCGACTACAAGAACGCCGTCGCGCGCATCAAGCAATACATCCTCGACGGCGACACCATGCAGGTGGTCCTCTCCCAGCGCATGAGCGTGGACTTGGCCGCCCGGCCGCTCGACGTCTACCGGGCGCTGAGAAGCCTCAACCCCTCGCCCTACATGTACTTCTTCGACTTTGGCGACTTCCAAGTGGTTGGTTCGTCGCCTGAAGTGCTGGTGCGCGTGTCCGACCGCGAGGCCATGGTGCGCCCCATCGCCGGCACGCGCCCGCGCGGCAAGACGGCCGAAGAAGACCGCCGCCTGGAAGAAGAACTCAAGGCCGACCCGAAGGAACTGGCCGAGCACCTGATGCTCATTGATCTGGGCCGCAACGACATCGGCCGGATCGCTGCCACCGGCACGGTCGAGCTGACCGACCGTATGGTGATCGAACGCTACTCGCACGTCATGCACCTGGTCTCGGAAGTCCACGGCCAGCTCGACACCGACATGAGCGCGATTGATGTCCTGCGCGCCACCTTCCCGGCCGGCACGCTCTCGGGCGCCCCGAAGGTGCGTGCGATGGAAATCATCAACGAACTCGAGCCGGTGCGCCGCGGCGTCTACGCCGGCGCGGTCGGCCACTTGGACTGGCACGGCAACGCGGACCTGGCCATCGCCATCCGTACCGCGCTGGTGAAAGACCACACCCTGCACCTGCAGGCCGGCGCCGGTATTGTTGCTGACTCCGACCCACAGGCCGAATGGGAAGAAACCATGAACAAGGGCCGCGCGCTGATCCGCGCCGTGGCCGAAGCCGGCGGAGGACTGCACCGATGAAGGTGCTGATGATCGACAACTACGACTCGTTCACCTACAACCTGGTGCAGTACCTGGGCGAGCTGGGCGCGGACGTGCGCACCGTGCGCAACGACGCCATCGACCTCAATGGCATCCGCGAGATGGCGCCCGACCGCATCGTGCTCTCGCCGGGCCCGTGCACGCCTAACGAGGCCGGCGTGTGCCTGGACGTGGTCAAGGAACTGGCCGGCGTGTTTCCGATACTCGGCGTCTGCCTGGGCCACCAGGCCATCGGCCAGGCCTTCGGCGGCGAGGTGGTGCGTGCAAGAGAAGTCATGCACGGCAAGGTCTCGCACATGCACCACACCGACCAGGGCGTGTTCGCCGGCCTGGGCAATCCCTTCGAGGCCACGCGTTACCATTCGCTGATCATCGCGCGCGAGAGCCTGCCGGACTGCCTGGAAGAGACCGCCTGGACGGAGCGCAATGGCAATCGTGACGAGATCATGGGATTCAAGCACAAGGAACTGCCCGTCGAAGGCGTGCAGTTCCACCCCGAATCGATCCTCACGCGCCACGGCCACGAACTGCTGAAGAACTTTCTGGACCAGAACCAATGAAGACAAACAAATGACCGCCATCAAGCAGGCCCTGAACGAACTGGCCGAAGGCCGCGACCTCGAAGGCGAGCTGATGCGATCGGCCATGCACGAGATCATGGCAGGCGAGGCCGACCCGGCGCAGGTCGGCGGCTTCCTGATGGCGCTGCGCGTCAAGGGCGAGACACCGATCGAGATCGCCGCCGCCGCCGAGGTGATGCGTCAGGTCGCCCAGCGCGTCGACATCGACCGCGAGGGCCTGACCGACATCGTCGGCACCGGCGGTGATGGCGCCTCGCTGTTCAACGTCTCCACCGCATCGGCCTTCGCCGCGGCCGCCGCCGGCGTGCGCGTGGCCAAGCACGGCAATCGTTCGGTCTCCAGCAAGTCCGGCGCCGCCGACGTGCTCGAAGCCGCCGGTTGCCGGCTCGACCTCACGCCCGAACAGGTCGCCATCCTCATCGACGAGCTGGGCGTGGGTTTCCTGTTCGCGCCGCAGCACCACACGGCCATGAAGCACGCCATCGGCCCGCGAAAGGCGCTGGGCTTGAGAACCCTGTTCAACCTGCTCGGCCCCCTGACCAACCCGGCCGCCGCACCCAACCAGGTGCTGGGCGTCTATGCCCCGGAACTGGTCCTGCCCCTGGCCGAGGTGATGCACGCCCTGGGCAGCCGCCACGTGATCGTCGTCCACAGCCATGACGGCCTGGACGAAATCTCCATCGCCGCGCCCACCAAGGCCGCCGAACTGAAAGACGGTGAAATCCGCGAGATCGAAATCCGGCCCAACGACTACGGCATCAAGCACCACAGCCTGGCCGCACTGCAGGTAGCAGATGCCAAGGAAAGCCTGGCCCTGGTCGAGGCCGCCCTGGGCGGCGAGCCGGGCCCGGCCGCCGACATGGTCGCGCTCAACGCCGGGGCCGCCATCTACGTCTCCGGCCGCGCCGAGAGCCTGGAAGAGGGCATCCGCCAGGCCCAGGACATCCTGGCCACCGGCGTCGGCCTGGAACGCCTCAAGCAATACGCCAAGCGGAGCTACGCCCTGTGAGTGCCGACATCCTCCAGCAGATCCTCAAGGCCAAGAAAGACGAGGTCGAACGCCGCCGCTCTGACCGGCCACTCGACGAACTCAAGGCCATCGTCAAGGACCTGCCGCCGTGCCGCGACTTCGCCGGCGAACTCAAGACTCGAGCGGCCGCCACCCAGGACGCCGTCATCGCCGAGGTCAAGCGCGCCTCGCCGTCTGCCGGCATTATCCGCCCCGACTTCGACCCCGAAGCGATCGCCAAGAGCTACCAGGCCGGCGGCGCCACCTGCCTGTCGGTGCTCACCGATGAGGGCTTCTTCGGCGGCCAGTCCGCCTTCCTGGTCGAGGCCAGAGCTGCCTGCCGCCTGCCGGTGCTGAGAAAGGACTTCATTATCGACCCCTGGCAGGTGGTCGAGACCCGCGCCATCGGGGCCGATGCGCTGTTGTTGATTGTTGCTGCGCTGGATGACGGGCAGCTTGCGGAGCTGGCTGAGTTGGGGAAGGAAGTGGGGTTGGCTGTGCTGGTGGAAGTGCATGATGAGGAGGAGATGGAGCGGGCGTTGAAGGTGCCTGGGGATCTGGTGGGGATCAATAATCGGGATTTGCATCGGTTTGTGACCGACTTGGAGACTACGCTACGGTTGGCGCCGATGGTGCCGTCTGACCGGTTAGTTGTTTCTGAGAGTGGGATTCATAGCCGTGAGGATGTCGAAAAGCTCCAAAAGGGAGGCATTGGGGCGTTTTTGGTTGGGGAATCACTCATGCGACAGCCCGATCCTGGTGAGGCGTTGGGTCGGCTGATCGCCCGATAATCTAATCATAAACACAGTTCGCCTTGGAGTGATGGCATGGCAGAAGCGGGGCGCCGAATTCTGATCATTGCCGGCCCGAACGGGGCCGGGAAAACGACTTTTGCACGGGAGTATCTGCTTCAGGAGGCGAACTGCCCGGTTTTCGTGAATGCCGATCTGATTGCCGCCGGCCTTTCACCATTCAGGCCCGAGTCCGTAGCCTTCCAGGCCGGGCGCCTGATGCTTGCCGAGATTGCCCGCCACGCCGCTGCGGGTATCAGTTTCGGTTTCGAAACCACCTTGTCGGGCCGCGGTTACGCGCGGATGATTCCGCGCTGGCAAGACGACGGCTACCGGGTCAAGCTGATCTTCCTTCAGCTCGATCGCCCCGAAACCGCGATCGCAAGGGTCGCCGAAAGGGTTCGACAAGGCGGTCATGATGTGCCGGAAGAGACCATCAGGCGGCGCTTCCATGCCGGAAAGAACAATTTTGCAAGCCTTTACCGACATTTGGTAGATAGTTGGGCACTGT
Source organism: Wenzhouxiangella indolica (assembly GCF_042310355.1). Taxonomy (NCBI): domain Bacteria; kingdom Pseudomonadati; phylum Pseudomonadota; class Gammaproteobacteria; order Chromatiales; family Wenzhouxiangellaceae; genus Wenzhouxiangella; species Wenzhouxiangella indolica. The sequence continues at coordinate 58,448 of NZ_JBHJMR010000006.1, forward strand.
ATGATAATTCGGGTGAGGGTCCCGAATTGAAGGAATGGAGTTCGCGCCATGACTGAACGAATGATTGAACAATCAATGGATTCCGACCTGCGCGGAATCGAATCGGCGTTGCTGCGCGCCGCACAACGCGCACGCGAGCGGGCGCGAATGACCGGGACTCGGTTGGTGGTTAGCGAGGACGGTGTGCTGAAGTTTGTGCCACCGGATCGCCTGGAGCCGGTTTCGCAAGAAGTTGCCGACCAATTCGAGCGCTACGATGTTGAAGAATAAGCTGGCTTGTAGCGAAATCAGCGAATATATCGGTAGCTGCCTCGATGATTTCCTCGAAGACGGACCTGTTGGCCGAGTCCGAAGCTGCAGCCATCAAGCGGGTCATTGGCAGATCGAACAAAGCTCTTTTCCTACCTGCTGACAAGCCATTGACTGACTGACGGCGCTCCTCCTGTGAGCGACCCTGCCGTTTTGCTTTATGCAAGCGGGGGACAAACGGTGTGGAAATCGGCAGTGTCGGCTATCAGCGCCACCGCCCCGAGCAGACGCTGCTCTACCAGATCGTCGAGCGCCATTACCCAGCCTTTGTCGAACACCTTGCCGAGGCCGGCAAACAGTTGCCCAGCCATGTGCGTCAGGCATTCGATGGCTACCTGCAATGCGGTCGGCTGGAGCACGGGTTCCTGCGCCTGCGCTGCGACGCCTGCCGCGTCGAGCATTTGCTCGCGTTCAGTTGCAAGCGCCGCGGATTCTGCCCTAGCTGCGGCGCGCGGAGGATGGCCGACGGCGCGGCCTGGCTGGTCGATCAGGTATTGCCCGAGCGGCCGATTCGTCAATGGGTATTGAGTCTCCCCTTTCCACTGCGATTTCTTCTGGCCACCCACCCGGCACTCATTGGTCGCGTGCTGGGCATCGTCTATCGGGTCATTGCCGGCCACATGATCCGGCAGGCCGGGTACACGCAACAGTCGGCGCGCACGGGTGCTGTCACGTTGATTCAGAGATTCGGCTCAGCACTGAATCTCAACATCCACTTTCACATGCTGTTTGTCGATGGGGTCTACGTGGTGACCCCGCCTCACGATAACCGACCCCGATTCCAGTGGGTGCGCGAACCGACGTCGGCCCAAATGACGCAACTGGTCCACACCATCGCCCGCCGGGTGGGGCGGCTCCTGGAACGTGAAGGGTTACTGGAGCGCGATACCGAACAGCTCGATCTGGGCGAGGCACCCGACGAGGACGACCCGATCCTCGACCTGGTCGGGCATTCCATCACCTACCGCATTGCCGTGGGCCCGCATCGCGGGCGCAAAGTATTCAAGCTCCAGACCCTGCCGATTTGCGATGAGGAGGACTGGGTAACTGGCGGTCCCGGCAATGTGGCGGGCTTGTCTCTGCACGCCGGTGTCGCGGTCAAAGCGGAGCCCGGCATATCCATGACCCGCCCTGCTGCGACGCCCCCAGGCCCCGCATCCGCGGCGTTTCGCTCGGTCGCGCATCCTCAGCGTACTGGAAAGTACGCCTGCGGTGGGCTCGGTCGCGAAACACCACGGCTACGGGACCTGGAGCCGTCTCGCGACGACCGGGCCATGGACATGCCGGGCTTGGCGCGACAAGCTCGAGCGGCTGTGCCGATACATCTGCCGTCCTCCCGTCTCGGAAAAGCGCCTGTTCCTGACAGCACGCGGAGAGATCGGCTACAGCCTGAAAACCCCGTACCGTGACGGGACGACCCACGTGCTCTTCGAGCCGCTGGATTTCATCGCCCGGCTGGCCGCGCTCGTTCCGCCGCCGCGGCTGAACCTGACCCGCTTCCATGGGGTGTTTGCGCCGAACAGCCCGTACCGGGCGCGGATCACACCGGCCTGCCGGGGCCGGGGTGCCAGGCCGGTCAAGCCGGCCCAAGAAAAGGAGCGCACGCCGGCCGAACAACGCGCGGCGATGCGCTGGGCGCAACGCCTCAAGCGGGTTTTCCAGATTGATGTGGAGACCTGTCCGAATTGCGGGGGCACGGTCCAGATTATCGCCTGTATCGAAGACCCGCCGGTGATCGAGCGGATACTGAATCATCTGGCCAGGAAGGATCTGCCCGGCCTGTGGACGGAAAGTCGTGCGCCGCCTGTCCGCGTGCATCGCGCCGGCAGGCCGGCCGAGCGTACCGGCTTGCATCACTGAAACGCAGGAAACCGGTTTCAGGCCGCGTTGCATCCGGGCGCGGTCCGATGGCGCTCGTGCCGAGAGAGGCCAACGCCGGCAAAAACGCGGCTACAGGGGCTTCTCGATTGGCTCCGACAGAGCGGAATCAGACGGAATTCGGCGTGCTGGGAACTTTGGTAAGCGTCCGGGGCCAGCCTGGCACGGCTCCGGATACCGCTGGAAATCAGGAAATAGGCCGCTTATACTTCCTATACGCCGCATTTGAATCGCTGATCGCTTCTTCGTAGTATAGGCTAACGAATTACTGGCTTCTGTCGAAGGGCAGTCGAGGGTCCGGCAACGTCGAATTGTCATTGATTGGGGGGTTCCATGCTCCAGTTCCGAATGCGCACCTGGCGTTCTCTCGCAGGCTTTCTGGCCGTTCTTTGCGCCCTGCTGCCCCTGGCCGCATCGGCCCAGCCCACGCCGCCGGCGGAGATCCGGATCGAACGCGACAGCCTGCACGTGGTGCTGGTCTCCGCGCGCGAGGCCTACACCTGCCACATCGAATTCCGCGACGACGGCGGGCAGGATGTGGTCGCCCGGCGGATCGATCCGCTGGCCGGTACCACGCAGTGGCGCAGGGTGGTCGAGTCGCTGGACGGAGATGCGAGGAACTGCGCGCTGGACTACGTCGCGGCCGAGGATGTCCTCGTCGCCGCCTACGACGGCGTCAACAACACCCGCTCGATCAAGGTCGCTCGCGTCGACGCCCAGACCGGCGCGGTCCAGACGCTCGACCGCAACTATGCCACCAGCAGCACGTATCCCGACGTCGGCATCGTGGTCGACGACGACGGGGCCGTGTTCTTGACTCATTGGAAAGGAGATGCTCACCAACTAGTGGCCTGGCCCAGCACGGCGGCGTTGGTGGATCCGGGCGTCATGCCAAGGGATCGCCTATTGTGGAGCGGCGCTGATTCGGGTTGTTTCACGATGCCCGGATCCGGCGACTCGGAGATCGGCCCGGACGGCAAAGTCTGGATTTCCTTCGGCCAGAATGGCTTTTCTTGCAGCCAGCGTGGGATCACGCACGTCGCCTTCGAACTGGACGGGTCCGGCAACCCGGTCGACAGCTGCGCGCCCGGCGATGCTTGTTTTCCGTTTCTCGACGGCTTCTACGATGACAACGACCCCGATGGCTCGTCGGGGAGGGTCTACGCCGACTGGATCGAGGTCGACTTCAACGGCAGCCCGAACCGCGAGATCTTCGCCATCTACCCGGATGCATTCGGTCTGGGGCAAAGACTTTATGCTCGGGTCATGGAGTCCGGCGAGAACCCGGAGCAGATCGCCCTTCCGATCAACACGACCATCGATGTCGAGACCATCGGCGGGGAGTGGATCCTCGCGCGGCGCAACGCCGCCGACACGCTGGATATTCATCACTTTCCCACCGGCGTCCAGTCCGATGGAGATGACGGCGGCCTGGCCGAGCTCGGCGCACCGGTCACGATCGACTCGCCGTTCTGCGGCACGGAGACGGACCTCGATAACGACGCCATCCGCGTCGATGACGACCTCGCCGGCCGCGGCCTGGCTGCCGTGGCCCACTACACCTGCAACGACCCGTCCGCGACGGTCAGGGCCGAGGGTTCGCTGGTCGTGCAGTTGATCGACCCCGACTTCCCCGACGCCGACCTGGCCGTGACCATCGACGACGGGCAGACCCAGGCCGATCCGGGCCAGACCGTGACCTACACGGTGGTCGCCACCAACAACGGGCCGGAAGCCAACGGCAACGTGTGGGTCGACACCACCCTGCCGCCGCAATCGAGCTGCAGCTGGACGAGCACGGCCGCGGGTGGAGCCACCGGCAACGCGGTCTCGGGCAGCGGCGATCTGCAGGAGGCGCTGGCGATGCCGGCCGACGCGACGGTGACCTACACCATCGACTGCACCATCGCCGACAACGCCACGGGAACGCTCGACGCGGTCGTCACGATCGACTCCCCGGCCTCCGACGACCCGCCCGTCGAGCCCAGCGCGGACAACAGCGACAGCGATTCCAACGCGCTCGGCCCGGTGGTCGACCCGGTCTTCGAGGATCGCTTCGAGCCGACCGCGTAGGCGAGAGCCAGAACCAGCAGAACCAGGACACCCACGATTACTTCGGCTGCGAATCCGGGACACCCACAATTTGTAGGAAAATGCCTACGGATCGTCACGACATTCGCCGGATGCCAGGGCAACTCGTTCGAGGCCAGCATTGGCCCATGGCCTATCCACGCAGCCAACGGGTCAGCGACGAGGAGCCCGACTTCTACCATTGCGTGAGCCGGTGCGTCCGGCGTGCGTTTCTGTGCGGCACCGACAGTTCCACCGGCCAGGACTTCGAACATCGCCGGCAATGGAACGAGGCTCGGATCTACAAGCTGAAAAACCAGGACACCCACGATCTTCCTGGCTAAATCATCCTCTCCGTGGTCGTCCTGAGATAGAAGTCTGCGGAAGTTGGGGCTGAATTGGCTGCGATTATTGGGCGTATCAAGCCGTCCGCCGGTGGTCTGAAGCCGATTTCGCGCACGGGCTGGCACCCGGCTCATTCCGGTCAATCGAAATTCCAGGTCAGGAGAACGTCACCAGGGGACTGGCTGTTCTCGTAGCTTCTTGAGCGCGAACTCTCCGGACACGCCTTTCATCCAGCGCTGGCCCAGATCGGCAGCCTTCAGCATTAGCGCCTCGGCGGACCCGATTGCCCGGTAGTAGGGGGAAAAACCAGGACACCCACGATTTTCCTGGCTGAATCAGCCTCGGTGCGGTCGCCTGGGCATCAAAATCTGCTGATGATGGAGTCAAAGTGGCCCTGATTTGGCGTGTCGAGCGGCCCGCTGGTGGTCTGAGGCCGAGTTCGCCCACGGGCTGGTAGGGAAAACTAGGACACCCACGATCTTCCTGGCTAAATCATCCTCTCCGTGGTCGTCCTGAGATAGAAGTCTGCGGAAGTTGGGGCTAAATTGGCTGCGATTGGGCGTATCAATCCGTCCGCTGGTGGTCTGAAGCCGATTTCGCGCACGGGCTGGCACCCGGCTCATTCCGGTCAATCCAAATTCCGGGTCAGGAGAACGTCACCAGGGGACTGGCTGTTCTCGTAGCTTCTTGAGGGCGAATTCCCCGGATACGCCTTTCATCCAGCGCTGGCCCAGATCGGCAGCCTTCAGCATTAGCGCCTCGGCGGACCCGATTGCCCGGTAGTAGCGCCTCTCGGTGCCCTGCACGCGCCGCATCCACTCGCGGGGGTGGTTGGCGAGGCTCCATAGACCATCGGGCGGCGCTTCCTCGGTGGGGGATAACTTGCCGCGCTTGTCAGGATGGGCCTGGAGTCCGGTCCAGCGAACCAGATCGATGTAGCTGGATTCGGTGAGCTCCGCCAAGGCGTCGACATCCAGGCCGGCGACCGGCTTGAGTGCCTGGTCCTGAGAGCCACGGCCAAGCGCCTTTCTAATAGCAGATCCAGCTGATTCGAGCCGGTGCCGTACAGACGTGTGTTCCGAGTCGTTCAGCGTCTCGCACATGCCGGCGCGCACCGGATTGAGATCCACGTAGGCCATGCAGGACAACACAGCCTGCTCATCCAGCAGCGCCTGACACTTGAACCGGCCTTCCCAGAACCGACCCGTACAGCCGTCCTCGCGGTTGGCCATGCGGGCGATAGGTTCGTTGAGCGCGCGCATGAACCAGCTGATCGAGCCGAGGCGCTGACGAATGACTTCCAGGCGCTCGGTGTTCCCGAGGAGGGCGAGGGTGGCTCGCTCCACGCAGGCCGGATCGTCGCGATTGCTGATGGACCCTGGGAAGATCGCCAGCCAACGCTCTGCGACCTCCCAATCAGACCACTGCCAGGGCGCTTGCGGATCGCTGCGGAGAACCACGTGCGTATGGTTCGACATGACGGCGTAGGCGTACACGGAAACCGCGAAGCTGTCGGCCAGCTTTAGGACCCGATCTTCGATCCACTGACGCCGATGCTCGTAGTCCTTGCCGGTGGCGCTGTCGAATCCGCAGAGGAAGGCGCGCCGGACGCATCGGCTAACGCAATGGAAGAATCCGGGCTCTTCGTCGCTAACCAATTGACTGCGTGGATAGGCCATGTGCCAATGTTGGCCTCAAGCAGGTTGCCTTGGCATCCGGAGAATGTCGTGAGGATCGGTAGGAAATTTCCTACAAATCGTGGGTGTCCCGGATTCTCCTCCGATTCTCCTCCCGGATTCTCCGGATTCTCCTCCCGGATTCTCCGGATTCTCCTCATCGTGGGTGTCCCGATTCTCCTGCGCGGATAGGCCATACGTTGATCCTGCCACCAGACCGCGAGGTAGCCAATCCTTAGACTGCCTTGCCGTGATGTAGGAAAACTCCTACAGATCGTGGGTGTACTGAATTCCGGAATTCCGGTGCTGAGTTCCCCCGAAACTATGTTGGCCAATCGGGAGACTGCCCCGTCGATCTATAGGACATTTCCTACAAACCGTGGTTGTCTTGTCCTGGTTCTGCGCTGGCTCTGCGCGTCCTTGTTCTCGTGCTCTTGAATGACAGAAATTTCCTGTGCTAGGGTATTGGCGGCGTTTCCGTTCGGGGGGATGGTCACGCATCTACGTACATGCAGCTAGCGTTGGCCCACTTTTATCAGGGCGGAGCTCATTTCGTACGGTAACTCTACTATCAGCGCTGGTCGCATGACTCCGTTCGAGCAACTCGAGAGGAGTTTATGACGATGCCGATTGACTGCAAGAAATGGTGTATCTGTGCTGTCTTGCTTTTGTGCTCCTTCTCTGTGTCTGGAGGCACCGTAGGGCGAGTGATAAAGGTTGAGGAGGGTGTTGGGTATGCCGTATACGAAGTAGTTGCCACATGGGAAGTGCCTGGAGTCTCAGAAGAGCCAAGCGCTCCAGGGGATCTTGAGGCCTATTCAACTCCACCGATTGGCGGCCCGTGGTGCGATGAGGATAACATCTGCTATGACCCGCATTCTGCATCTCCTCCACCCCAATTGCATGACCCGTGGGTTGGTGACCGCATCACCGTGATTGGGATGGGGGTTAGCTTTGCCTCGTTGGGTACAATGTTTCCAAGGCTCTCAATTGGAGGAGGAGGTGGAGGTGGGGGAACGCCCGGTGAACCGGACCTGAGAGTTCGCCCTGACCCTCCCGATCTTCCGTGCGACTCGCAGAATTCAGATCTCAATTCCGAGAAAGAGTTCTTGGAGGATCTTTTCGAAGATTCCAACTTCTCAGAGTTCAGGGCGGGCAGAGAAAGGAGTGGGTATGCAGGCATCGAACAGGCTGGGTTCATTTTGCCTGACGGCACAACGATAGATTTAGGAGCGATCGGGGCTCTGATAAATCAAACAGCGTGCGGTTTTGGCTTTGATGCGTCTGTAATGGAAGGACTAACTATTCCGGATGGATCGATATTCGTACATACACATCCATGGTCCAACGGTGATGATCAAGAGCCTGCATGCGGCCCACCTGACGGTGGAGCAGAGTTGGTCTACCGTCCAGGCCCGGGGACGTTTGATGATGATGCGCTAACTTCGCTTCAACAGTTCTATGGCGTAAACATTATCGGGGTAGTGATAGATGGTGATCAACTGACAATATTTGACGAAAATGGGGACGTGCTTGACGAATCAAACAGATGCTATTGAATAGGGATGTAATCCTACGGAAATGGAGATTTGCTATGAATTGGTACCGAATTAGCTTGGCCGCCTTATTTTTGTTTTCCGGTCTAGGTTCAGTTGTCGCAGACGATCGGGGTGAAGTGGGCCCGGCTTGCATGACCCCAAGCGATCGAGTCGAGAGCCACATGATGAGTTTTGCACGACGTAGTGAGGACTGGAGCAATGCGCGCGCGCGCGCTGCCGTTGGTTCAACTGAACCAGTTGCACTTACAGATCAAGCCGCTCGCGGAATTTGCGAAAAATTGTGGGAAAAGGCAGCTCCTTTGCTTGCAGTGCAAAAGCAAACCGAGTCGGGCGAATTCTACAAGTTCGACGTGGGCTTCTATAGTTTTGGACCGTTCTATGCGGTCGCTGCACTCGAGAACACTGTAGACCCTGCTAGAGAAGAAATTCCTCCACTCGAAAGAATACACACTGGGGCGGAGGGTGTCATCGTCCTATTTAGTAGGGAACTGGAGTTTCTTGGGCACTACGACTACCGCGGCTACTCGCGAGATAGAGATCCTGAACTAGTTCTCAACAGGTAGTTGGCGGTTGACGGAGGGGTAGCCGGGCACACACTGCTCTCCCATAAAGTGTGGCGAGCACCGGAAAACCCAGGACACCCACGATTTGCCTGGGCAAATCGGCCTCTTGTCATTGGGCAGCGCCTCGGAATCTTCTGAGAATGGGCCCAGAAGTGGCCCGAATTGGCCTGTCTGAACCGCCCCGGTTTTACCGGAGACTCCATCATTTGAGAGGATGGAGCCATGAACGACAAGAGAAGATACAGCCCGGAAGTCCGGGAACGAGCCATTCGGATGGTGTAGAGCGACACCGTAACCTGCCGATAAGGCGACACCCAGATTTACGCACCCCGGGGTGATTGTCTACGCTGCATTCCTGTCGATTGCAGGGAGCAGCGTACCGATGACCACTGACCTGGAGGTACGTATGACCATCAAGACTCTGGCCCGCAAGGGCGTTCCGAAGCGGGACATCGCCCGCCAACTCAACATGAGTGAGGGCAACATTCGCTACCACTTGCGCCGGATCGAGAGTGAAAACCAGGACACCCACGATTTCCTCGGCTGAATCAGCCTCTCCTGGGTGGGCGGGACATCGGAATCTGCTGAGAATGAGCCTGAAGTGGCCGCGACTTGGGGTGCCAAGCGCTGTGCCGGTCGTCTGGGGCCGATTCTGAGCACGGGCTGGTGTCCGGTCTATGCCGTTCAACCGGAAGCCCAGGTCAGGATGGGGCTACCAAGGTATTGGCTGTTCTCGTAGCTTCTTGAGCGCGAATTCTCCCGAAATGCCTTTCATCCATCGTTGGCCCAGGTCGGCCGCTTTCATCATCAGGGCCTCAGCGGATCCGATCGCCCGGTAGTAGCGGCTCTCGGTCCCCTGCACGCGCCGCATCCACTCGCGGGGATGATTGGCGACGCTCCATAGACCCTCGGGCGGTGCTTCCTCGGCGGCGGAAAGCTTGCCGCGCTTTTCAGGATGGGTTTGGAGCCCGGTCCAGCGGACCAGATCGATGTAGCTGGATTCTGTCAAATCGGCGAGAGTGTCGACCTCGAGACCAGCGACAGGTTTGAGCGCCTGCTCCTGAGAGCAACGGCCAAGCGCCTTTCCAATTGCGTTTTGAGTCGATTCGATTCGGTATCGCACGGAGGTATGTTCGGAGTCGCGAAGCGTCTCGCACATGCCGGCGCGAACCGGATTGAGATCGACGTAGGCCATGCAGGACAGAACGGCTTGCTCATCGAGCAGCGCCTGACACTTGAACCGGCCTTCCCAGAACCGACCCGTACAGCCGTCCTCGCGGTTGGCCATGCGGGCGATAGGTTCGTTGAGCGCGCGCATGAACCAGCTGATCGATCCGAGGCGCTGACGAATGACTTCCAGGCGCTCGGTGTTCCCGAGGATGGCGAGGGTGGCCCGCTCCACGCAGGCCGGGTCGTCGCGATTGCTGATAGACCCCGGGAATACTGCCAGCCAACGCTCTGCGACCTCCCAATCAGACCACTGCCAGGGCGTTTGCGGGTCACTACGGAATACAACGTGCGTGTGGTTCGACATGACGGCATACGCAAAAACGGAGACCGCGAAGCTCTCTGCCAGCGTGTAGATCCGATCCTTGATCCATTTCCGGCGGTACTCGAAGTTCCTGCCCGATTCCTGATCGAATCCGCACAGAAACGCACGCCGGACGCACCGGCTCACGCAATGGTAGAAGCCGGGCTCCTCGTCACTGACCAGTTGGCTGCGTGGGTAGGCCATGCTGGAAGCCTGACAAAGAGATCCGTCCAATGGAATCCGAAGATTGCCGCGCTGCAGTGTAGGAAATTTCCTACAAATCGTGGGTGTCCTGGATTCCCCAAATCATGGGTGTCCTGGATTCCTCCGTGTCCTGGATTCCTCCTGGATTCCCATGCTTGGACGAGGCCAATTGAAGGTCCGCTGTCGCATAGGTGAGCGGCCTTGCAAAGTAAGGTGACGCGGAAGTTATAGCGTGTGTAGCTAAGCGGACCAGCGATCGCAAGACCTGGCTGACCTGATTCAGGCAGCCGACAATCGAGGGCGTCCTGGTTTCGATCACTTATGCCCTTCTTGGCGCCGGAGACATCATTGTCGATCAATCGGGGAACCACCTTGCCGATCCGTAGGAGATCTCCTGCGGCATCGTAGTTGCCCTGGATATCTACCAAATTCCCCTGAGGTTGACCGGCACTTTTTACATTTGATAGGCTTTTTCCTGCTATCGGCTACTGTTGGGGCCGGTGGCCTTTCATGTCGCCATTGGTGGAGGCGAGCCACATACGCGAATTGGTCGGCTCGCTTCGATGGGGGGCAGTTGTGTGTGCGGTTAGATTGGATCATACATCTCTTACGCCGCGAGACACATGGTGATTGTTTTGTCCTTTGAAACTACGGAGGCTTGTGGTTATGCGACTAGTCGCCTTAATTGGAATGCTATTCTTCGCCGCCAATGCTAATGCTCAAGATCCTGAGTGGGTTGTGTGCGGGACATGCGATTCTCAATTTGACTACCGTGTTTTTCTGGAGGGGCAGGTCGAGCATCGCCCTGATGGTACATATGAGTTTATGGTTGCCAACCATAATCAAGTTGAGTTAATCGAAGCAAGCGTCTACATTGAGCACCAAGGCACTGCGCCCCCGATGATTCTTGTGGCAACGGATCCGGCTCCAGTGACGCTGCAGTCCGAATTTGAGGAGATAGTGGAGTATGCCACCGAGGATAGCTATATCGTAATCCCACCGGATGCGTGCACTCATTGTGGAAGTGCCTCAGATGCAGGCTTTGGTGGCGCAATGGAGCCTGACTTTCTCCAGTACGTAATGAACCACAATTTGGTTGATTCTGTGCTTGAGAATTTGAGGAGTTTTACGTCCGTAGTCGTGGCGGTTAGTAAAACACTGATTTTTGGAAAACACCACACGGTCGTGGTCATTTTTCCCAATGGTGACACCTTGCAGCTAGATGTCAAGGGGCTTGGTCCTACTGCAGTAGGTACGCTATTCTATGCGGACGGAACAGCTACGGATTCTGATGGCAATCCATTGGACGGGAGCGTCGCTGGATCGCAGTATGGTGGTTCCGGAGCCGGTGGCGGTTTCCTCGTTCGCGTAGGCGGCGGTACTTCAGTGCTGCTATGTACATCGAGTAATATTCCAGGTAGCGGCGTGCAATGCAGCCCGCTTTGACACCTTTATTGCAGAGTTTTGCTCTCGGAGTGGACTATGAATGAGAGATTCCTTTGGATAATTTGTACTGCGCTTTTGCTGACGGCTCTTGGAGTAACCGGAGTCATGCTTTATCAACAATCCGAACGTGCTGAGAGGGTTGCCGTGATGACGGCAATTCAGAATGCCAATGTTCTTGCTGCGGCAAAGGAAGGTGATCTCGAAGAGGTTCGAAGAACACTTGATCTTGCGCTTAGGTCGGATTTAGGGAGCATGCAAAGCTACGTGAACATGCGCGGCACAGCTGATTCTGATCACTATCAGATGCTGCTGTCAAAGCTGTCCGAGAATCATCCCGAGCTCTACGCACATTTGACTCGGCAGACGGATGCTGAAACCGCTGTCAATTAGCGTGTAGATTGGTTACCAGCGCAACTTGCGTGGGGGTTAGCCCGGCCCGAGCCTTTCAGAATGCTCGGGCCGGGCTATCTGGGCAAGAACCAGGACACCCACGATTTGCCCGGCCAAATCAGCCTCTCCGTGGTCGCCTGGAGATGAAAATCTGCTGAGGATGGGGTCGAAGTGGCCCCGATTTGGCGTGTCGAGCGGTCCGTTAGCCGTCTAAGCCGGGATTTGGCCACAGGCTGGCGGCCGAAGCGTTCCGTTCAGCCGGAGGTACAGATCAGATCGGGCTACCAAGGTATTGGCTGTTCTCGTAGCTTCTTGAGCGCGAACTCTCCGGAAACGCCCTTCATCCACTGTTGGCCCAGGTCGGCAGCCTTCATCATCAGCGCTTCGGCCGACCCGATTGCCCGGTAGTAGCAGCTCTCGGTACCTTGGACGCGCCGCATCCACTCGCGGGGATGGTTGGCGACGCTCCATAGACCCTCGGGCGGTGCTTCCTCGGCGGCGGAAAGCTTGCCGCGCTTTTGAAAAACCAGGACACCCACGATTTTCTTGGCTCAATCAGCCTCGGCGTGGTCGCCCGGAAGTCAAGATCTGCGGAAGTTGGGGCCGAAGTGGCCGCGATTGGTCGGATAGAGCGGTCCACCGCTCGTTTGAGGCCGATTTCACGCACGGGCTGGCGCCCGGCTCATTCCGGTCGCTTTGAAGTCCAGGTCAGGAGAGCGTTACCAGGGGGCTGGCCGTTCCCGCAGCTTCTTGAGCGCGAACTCTCCGGATACAAAAACCAGGACACCCACGATTTTCCCTGCTGAATCAGCCTCGGTGTGGTCGCCCGGAGATCAAAATCTGCTGAGGATGGAGTCGAAGTGGCCCTGATTGGGCGTGTCGAGCGGCCCGCCGGAGGTTTGGGGCCGATTTCACGCACGGGGTGTCGTCCGGTCCATGCCGTTCAACCGGAAGTCCAGATCAGCGCCGGGTTACCAAGGTATTGGTTGTTCCCGTAGCTTCTTGAGCGCGAACTCGCCGGAAACACCCTTCATCCAGCGTTGGCCTAGATCAGCCGCCTTCAGCATCAGCGCTTCGGCCGACCCGATTGCCCGGTAGTAGCGGCTCTCGGTCCCCTGGACACGCCGTATCCACTCCCGGGGATGGTTGGCGACGCTCCAGAGGCCTTCGGGCGGCGCTTCGTCAGCGGCGGACAGCTTGCCACGTTTCCCGGGATTGGCCTGAAGTCCGGTCCAGCGGACCAGGTCGATATAGCTGGATTCCGTCAACTCGGAGAGCGTGTCGCTATCGAGTCCGGCGACTGGCTTGAGCGGCCGGTCCTGGGCGCTCTGGCCAAGTGCCTTGCCAATTGCAGATTGAGCCGACTCGAGGCGGTGCCGGACGGAGGTGTGTTCTGAATCGCGCAGCGTCTCGCACATGGCGGCTCGAACCGGATTAAGATCCACGTAGGCCATGCAGGACAACACGGCCTGCTCATCCAATAACGCCTGACACTTGAACCGGCCTTCCCAGAATCGACCCGTGCAACCGTCCTCGCGATTGGCCATGCGGGCGATTGGCTCATTGAGCGCGCGCATGAACCAGCTGATCGAGCCGAGTCGCTGACGAATCACGTCCAGGCGCTTGGCGTTACCAAGGAGGGCGAGGGTGGCGCGTTCCACGCAGGCCGGGTCGTCGCGGTTGCTGATGGACCCCGGGAATACTGCCAGCCAACGCTCTGCGACCTCCCAGTCCGACCACTGCCAGGGCGCTTGCGGGTCGCTGCGGAGAACCACGTGCGTATGATTCGACATGACGGCGTAGGCGTACACGGAAACTGCGAAGCTGTCAGCCAGCTTGAAGATGCGGTCTTCGATCCATTGACGTCGGTGCTCGAAGTCCTTGCCGGTGGCGCTGTCGAATCCGCAGAGGAAGGCGCGACGGACGCATCGGCTAACGCAATGGAAGAATCCGGGCTCTTCGTCGCTGACCAATTGACTGCGTGGATAGGCCATGGGCCAATGTTGGCCTCAAACAGGTTGCCTTGGCATCCGGCGAATGTCGTGAGGATCGGTAGGGAATTTCCTACAAATCGTGGGTGTCCCGGTTTTCTATCGCGCTTGATCCGGCAACACCCGGTGTTCCAGATTCCTGCAGATTTCGGGACTGCCTCGCTTTTGCCTGTGGCACAATTTCAGGATTCCAACCGACAGACTTGATTCACTCGATTAAGGAATTCCAATGATTATCGAAGCGGCGTTGGCTGCGGGCCTCAGTTGTGCCCAGTTGCCGGGGATCGACGGGAATGTGGACGACCTGGACAGACAGGCTGTCGCACAGGTGCTCGAGGTGGAACCCGATTGCGGGAAGGCTCATCTCACGCTGGGGCGTATGACCTATGCGTCAGAAACAGTTGATGAAAGCATAGATCACCTTGAGGCCGCCGCGGAACGGATGCCGCCGAATTCGGAACTGCAGCGGATGTTGGGGGGAATCTATCTGATGCGCGCCGGAATGGAGTCCTCCCTGGGGGACGCGCGCAGAGGCAGGAAGCGTCTGCGCAAGGCGGTCGAGATCGATCCCATGAACCTGGACGCGCGCGAATCCCTGGCCGGCTTTCTCGCCGGTGCGCCCTGGATCGCGGGGGGCGACATGGGCGAGGCGGACGAGCAGGCCGAGTTCATCCGCGAGCACGATGCAGAGCGTGGAGTAAGGGTGCTTGCGCAGAATCGCCTGGCAGACGACGAGACGGAAGACGCGGTTGCGTTGCTCGAAGCGGCGCTTTTGGAGCATCCGGATTGGGACTCGCTCGTCGTGCCCCTGGGTATTGGCTATCAGGAGCTGGAGCAGTATGCCAAGGCATTCGAAGTGCTTGAATCGTATGCCGGCCGCCCAGAGCCGGATCCGATGGTGGTTTACCAGCTTGGCCGAACAGCGGCGTTATCGGGTGAGCACCTGGTCGAAGGCCGGGCGGCAATGACGCGCTATATCGAAATGAGAGCGGCGGATGAAGACCTGGCCGTTCCCCTGCCGCCCGCCTGGTGGCGTCTGGGCATGATCGAGACCCTGGGCGGTGATACGAAGGCCGCGCGAGAGGCTTTCGAAAAGGCGCTGGAGTTCGATTCCGATTTTGAACAAGCGCGGGAGGCGCTGCAGGCGCTCTGACCTGCTGACGCGATCGGCGGGCCATTGCCGGGTTTCCATGCTGAAAAACCAACAAAAACCAGGACACCCGCGGAATTTACGGCCGAATGGTCCTTGTGCCAGGTGATGACGCGTCAGGATCTGCTGATGGAGAGGCCAGTGGGGCGCGAAATCGCCCATATTTACCTGGATTTGGAATCTTAGCCCGGAGTTGCCCTTGAGGAGGCGCCAGCGCCGTCGGCTCTGGGCGAAGTCTTGGTCAGGAGGACACTACCATGGTATCGGCTGTTCCCGTAGTTTCTTGTCTGGCGGGGCTTCTTCATGGGCGGACAGCTTGCCGCGCTTCTCGGGGTGCCCAGGTTCTCTCACAGATTCTCGCATTCGCGGAGGCTCACGCCTCCATCACAATCCGATAGCCGTTGTGCTTGCGAATATTCAGCACCCGGTTGTCGTCGAAGATCAGGTACTGCCCCTTGATGCCGGCGAGGCGACCTTCGATTTGCGGCTGCTTGTCGAAGCCGACGCTCTTGACTTTCTCCGGGTAGCGTTCAACCGGATAGTTGATCTTGCAGACCGTGTCATCGGAATCGATGTACTGCCGTAGTTCCGGTCCCAGCTTGTCGATCAGCGATGCCTTGGTTGCCACGAGATCGGCATCGATCACTTCGTTTTTCAGCATGCGCTGCCAGTTCGTTCGATCCGTCAGGTGCTCTTTCATCGCGACTTCGACAAGACCTGCCGTGTAGCGATTGGGCACACGGGCGAAGACGATGGCATCGGTAGCACCCTGGTCGATCCAGCGGGTGGGCATCTGTGAGGCGCGCGTGATACCGACCTTGATCGCGGAGCTTCGCGCGAGATAGACGATCTGTTCGACGAGGCAGTGTTTCTCGGCCCAGTCCATGTCCCGGGCCTCGCCCTCATGGGCGCGACAGAGCTCTGGGCGAATGATGCATTCGCTGGCTTCGGGCGCGTCGCGAAAGCAGGGGTAGCAAAAGCCCTGGCCGAAGGACTTCTTGGTTTCCCGGCCGCAGACGATGCAGTTGATGGTGCCGTCGAAACGCAGCGATAGGGTCTCGCCGATCTTTGCATTCATGTCGACTGGCACACCGTCCAGCAACAGCGTGTACTGCGCCACATCCCGCAGTCGGGTCTGCATCTTTCTCAGATTTCCGGAGAGATTTGCGTCTGTGACCATGCTGAATGCCTTCGTTCCGTGTCCGTTGCCGTCGCTGACATTCTAGTGCCTCGACAAGAAACAAGGTTGCCGGGAATGTTGCCGCTC
Organism: Wenzhouxiangella indolica; assembly: GCF_042310355.1. Classification (NCBI taxonomy): domain Bacteria; kingdom Pseudomonadati; phylum Pseudomonadota; class Gammaproteobacteria; order Chromatiales; family Wenzhouxiangellaceae; genus Wenzhouxiangella; species Wenzhouxiangella indolica. The sequence continues at coordinate 74,827 of NZ_JBHJMR010000006.1, forward strand.
TGGCGAAAACCAGGACACCTCTTGCCAGGACGTCAGAATGCATAGTCCGGCCCATCGTGAACACCCATTCTGGTCCAACGTGAACACCGATTCCGAAACAAGCTGAACAGCCATTCCGTTTCAACGTGAACACTTTTGCCGAATTTCCGGAATTGGTGTTCACATTGCCGGAATGGGTGTTCACGTTGCCCGGAATCGTTTTCAACGCATTGTTTTTGTTAGAAACCGGAAAACCGGGAAAACCGGGACACCCACGATTCTTTCTCCGAAATCGGAGAGGATCAGTACCGAGAACCGGCACACCCGCAAAAACAGAAGAACCAGGGCACCCACGATTTTCGGAGTTAAATATCATGGGTGTCCAGATCTTCGCCCTGGGGTCGTTTGCAACTGCGCCTGGAGGATGCCGGAACCGCAAAGGTCAAATTCCGCGGCCCGCCGGAGTACGGCGAGGGCACGTTCCCGGCCCGCCGGCTGCTGATCGGGCCGGTAGGATCCCGCCGAACAGCGTGAATGCCCGTTGCGCCCTATAAATCGTGGGTGTCCTGGTTCTTCTTGAAACGTGGCCTGAGGGCGTTGACATTAAATTGACCCCTCTCGAGCGAATCTGCATGCAACAAAAGCAATAAAGCGCAACTACGAGTCGGCCCGGTGCCGATGGAAACTCAAGCTGTTCAGGGAGTCAGACATGGAAGTGACAACCATTGGCCAGTTTTCCCTGGTCTACAACGTTTTCTCCTTCACGGTGGCCACGATGGCAGCGGCGACGCTGTTCTTCTGGATCAACCGATCGCAGGTCGCGCCCGAGTTTCGGACCGCGATCACCATCACGGGCCTGGTGACCTTCATCGCGCTCTACCATTATTGGCGGATCTTCGAAAGTTGGGGTCAGGCCTACGACATCAATTTGGTCGCGGGAACGATTTCGGCATCGACGACTTACGCCTACAACGAGGCTTATCGTTACGTCGACTGGCTGCTGACTGTACCCTTGCTGCTGATCGAGCTGATTCTCGTCATGCGACTGAGCAAGGAGGAGACGATCAAAAAAGGCACTACGCTGGCGTTGCTGGCAGCCGCAATGATCATCCTGGGCTACCCCGGCGAAATCGCCACCAGCGACGGACAACGCTGGTTGTGGGGCATTCTGTCGATGATTCCGTTCCTGATTATCGTCTACCAGCTGTTCGTGGGCCTGTCGAAAGCCATTGACGCCCAGCCCGCCGAGGCCAAGGGTCTGATCAAGTTGGCCCGTAACCTCACGGTCGCCGCTTGGTTCTTCTATCCGGTGGTCTACTTCCTGCCCCTGATCGTTCCGCTCGAAGGCGGCACGCCCAAGGCCATCATCGAAGTCGGCTACTCGGCCGCTGACATCGTGGCCAAGGCGTTGTTCGGCGTACTGATCTACCAGATCGCAGTGCGCAAGTCCGAAGCGCAGGGCTACCAGCCGCAATAATGGCCTCCAGGACTCCCGGCCGGCGTGCGCCGGCCGGGAGCTTTTCCACCGGTCGCCAAGGAGGTCAGTGATGGGAACCGTATCCCGACTGCCCGCGCAGGCGTCACTCGACGCGACCCTGCCGCAGATCGACGACGTCGAAAGCCTCATGCGCCAGCTAACCGGCGCGGACGAAACGAGCGTCACGGGACAAGCCTGCGACCACCACCTGGTGAGCGGCGGTGGGCGAACCCGCGCGCAGCTTGCACTGAGCGTCGGTCAGTGCCTCAGCCTGAATCAACGCCATTGCGTTGCCATAGCGGCAGCTGCCGAGCTTATTCACAATGCCTCGTTGATTCACGATGACATTCAGGACCGATCCCCGATCAGGCGGGGGCGAGCCGCGCTGTGGCAAGCATTCGGGCCTGACGTCGCGCTGGTCATTGGCGACCTCTTTCTGTCGGCCAGCTACGCTGCGCTGCAGCCGCTGCTGGCCGATTCGGCGGATTCGGCTCTCCTGGTTGCCCGAGTCCATCAGGCCATCCACCGCACCATTCGCGGCCAGAACCAGGAGCTCACCCTATCGACACAGCACTGCTCGCTGCCGCGTTACGAGACGATCGTCGGCGGCAAGTCCGGGCCGCTCCTGTCGCTTCCGGTCGAGCTTGTATTGATCGCTACCGATCTCGCGACGCTTGTGCCGAACGTAGAAGCCGGCATGAAAAAGCTGGCCACCACCTATCAAATCCTGGACGACCTGGAGGATGTCGGTACCGACCTCGCCAGCAAAGACGCCGAACAGCACTGCCTCAACATTATCGGCCAGCTCCGGATCCAGCAGGTTTCCGATCCCCACGAGCAAGCGCGCGAACTGGCTAAACTGCGCCTGGAGGAAGCACGACAACGGTTCAGCGTCTTGCCGCAGGGGTGCCAGAACGTGCTCGATGGCCTGATCGAGCGCCTGGCCGCGAAGCTGGAACGGCGATGAGCGCGGGCCACTCACAGGCAGTGGTCATCGGCGCGGGTTTCGGCGGCATGGCCGCCGCCCTGCGTGCACGCGCCAAGGGGTATGAAGTAAAGCTCGTGGATCGCTGCACCCGCCCTGGCGGACGCGCCCAAGTGTTCGAGCGCGATGGCTTTCGGCACGATGCCGGCCCCACGGTCATCACGGCGCCGCACCTGTTCGATGAACTGTTCGAGCTCTTCGGCAAGGATCGCCGTGAGGCCGTCGAGTTCATGCCGGTCGATCCCTGGTACCGCTTCGAGTTCGACGACGGCAGCCGCTTCGACTACGGTGCCGATCTCGAGCAGACACTCGAACAGATCCGGCGCTTCAACCCTGCCGATGTCGACGGCTATCATGGGTTGCTCGAGCACTCACGACAGCTGTTCGAGATCGGCTACGAAAAGCTGGGTGATCAGCCTTTCCATCGAATTCGCACGATGGCAGCCCAGATTCCCGCGCTCGGCCGGCTTCGCGCCGACCGAAGCGTGTGGCAGCTGGTCAGCAAACACCTGCAAGACGACCGGATTCGCCGCGCGTTCTCGATCCAGCCGTTGCTCGTCGGCGGCAACCCGTTCGACACCACGTCGATCTACAGCCTGATTCACTACCTGGAGCGCCGCTGGGGCGTCTGGTTCCCCCGGGGCGGCACGGGTGCCCTGGTCGATGCGCTGGCCGACCTCATGCAGTCAGTCGGGATCGATCTCCAGATGGGACGAACCGTCGAGCGTATCCAGACCCAATCCGGCCAGGTAAGCGGCGTTGAGCTGAGCGACGGCACACACTATCCGGCCGAAGTGGTCATCGCCAACACGGACCCCGGACACCTCTACGGCAGCCTGCTCGATGAAGGGGAGATTCGGCTGCCGGCTCGGATCAAGCGTCGTCGCTCGCGTTACTCGATGGGCCTTTTCGTGCTGTACTTCGGCACCCGGCGCCGCTTCGACGACGTTGCCCACCACACCATCCTCATGGGCAAGCGTTACCGGGGGCTTCTGGACGACATCTTCAAGCACGGAAAGCTTGCCGACGACTTTTCGCTGTATCTTCACCGGCCAACCGCTTCCGACCCCTCATTCGCTCCGGCCGGCTGCGACAGCTTCTATGTTCTCTGCCCCGTGCCCAATCTGAGCGCCGACATCGACTGGTCGGTGGAAGGTCCGAAACTTCAAGTCCGCATCGTCGAGGCACTCGAGGCGCGCCTGATGCCCGGGCTGTCGGAGGTGATGACCGCCGACTTTTTCATGACGCCCCAGGACTTCTCGCACGACTATCTCAGCGAGTACGGCGCCGGATTCTCGATCGCGCCGCTGTTCAGGCAGTCCGCCTGGTTTCGTTATCACAATCGTTCCGAAGGACCCGAGGGGCTCTACCTGGTCGGGGCGGGCACCCATCCGGGCGCCGGAGTGCCCGGGGTCGTGACATCCGCAAAGGTCGTCGAAGGGCTATTGCCCGATCCGACCAGGCAGTCCGACGGCCAGCCACTGGCCCAAGCGAGGGCCCAATGAGTACCCTCACACCGACCCGGCCGGACCTCCCCGTCGACCGCGCCGTTGCCGTGCTCAGACACCACGGTCGAAGCTTCTATTTTGCCGGCCAGCTACTCGGTGGTCGGGACTTCGAGCGCAGTGCGCGGCTCTACGCCTTCTGCCGCTGGCTCGACGACCTGGTCGACGAGGGCCATCCGGCGCTGGCGCGCCGGTATCTCGACCGGGTACGCCGCGACCTGGCACTGCGCCGGCCATCGAGCCGCAACGTTGCCGATTTTCTGGCGCTGTCCGAAGACTGCGACATTCCCCTGTCCGCGGCCCTCGACCTGCTCGACGGCCTTGAACAGGATCTGGGCCACGTTCGCCTCGAGGACTGGGATGAGCTCGTTCGATACGCTTATCGGGTAGCCGGCACGGTCGGATTGATGATGAGCCAGGTCCTTGGTGCGCGCGAGACCGCAGCCCGGCCATTTGCCATCGACCTGGGCATCGCCATGCAGTTGACCAATATCGCTCGGGATGTCCGCGAAGACGCCGAGGCCGACCGGCGCTACCTGCCGGCGAGCTGGGTCGGCGAAATCGAGCCCGTCGACCTCAGGCGCTGCCCGAAGCGCGTCGGCGCCGCCTGCCGCAAGATGCTGGGTCGTGCCGAAACCTACTACGACAGCGGTCTGTCGGGCCTGAGCTACCTGCCCCTGCGCCCCGCGCTGGCTATCGGCGTGGCTGGCCGCGTGTACCGCCAGATCGGCCGGCGCATGCTCGCCCGCGGCGCGAATCCACTGGCTGGACGCACGATCGTGCCCACCTGGCAGAAATGTCTGCTCACGCCACCTTCGGTCATTCGTCAACTGATGCGCGACGACCCCGGCGACCACGATCTGCGACTGCACGAACCACTGGCCGGACTCGATTCCCAGGCGCCCCCTGTCGTGGCCACGTCCAGCCGCCATGAGTGACGTCGACCTGCTCGTCATCGGCGCGGGTTGCGCAGGCCTGGCCCTGGGCCGATCGCTCTGCGAACATGGCGCCCGGGCACCTAGGACCTTACTGCTCGACGCGCGTGAGCGCTACACGGACGATCGCAGCTGGTCGTTCTGGGCGAAACCCGACAACCCCTGGCTCGGCTACGCTCGCGCGCGCTGGTCCGCCTGGGCCATGAGCCGCCGCGGCCACGATACCGTAGTGCAACGACCATCGAAACGACGCTATGCCTGCCTAAGGGCGATCGATTACTACGGGCAGCAAATTCGCCACATCAACGCGTCCTCGTCCGTGGCGCTGCGCCACCCAACGCACGTGCACGGCATAGAACACCACCACGATCACTTTCATGTCGAAACCGATAGCGGGCGGCTCACGGCGCTTCATGTGATCGACACGCGACCTGACGAATCGATTCGCCCGTTGCTGTGGCAGCAGTTTGTCGGGGAGGAGGTTCGCACCGATGCCCCCTGCTTCGATCCGGGCAGCGCTGGCCTGATGCTCGAGATGGATTGCGATCAAGCCGGGTTCATATTCACCTATCTGTTGCCGTTCGGGGTCGATCACGCGCTGATCGAGTCGACGCGTTTTAGCCCGCGCCTACTCGACGCAGAAACCCTTCGGGCCGAAACGCGTTGTGCTACGGAGCGTTTGACCGGCGGCGAGCGCGCCGAAGTCATCCGACAAGAATTCGGCCGCCTTCCGATGGGCCACTGGCCACACAACCGAAGCGTCTCGACCAGGCCCACCCGGGCCGGGGCAGGCGCCGGGGCGCTCCGCTCGGCCAGCGGTTATGGTTTCTTGCGCATGCAAGGCTGGGCGCAGGCCTGTGCTCGTTCGTTGGTCAAGCGAGACCACCCGATCCCTCATCCGCCCGAACCGGCCTGGCGTCGAGCGATGGATCGTCGCTTCCTCGAGGTGATCCGGCGCAACCCCCAGCTGGCGCCTGCGCTGTTCGAGCGCATGGCAAGTCGGCTGAGCGGCGATCGCCTTGCCCGCTTCCTAGGCGACGAGGCGCGAATCGGCGACGTGTTCTCCATGGTCTTTGCTCTGCCGAAGTTGCCCTTTCTGATGCCCGGCTGGACGGCCCGGAGTCAGCTTGATACGTTCGGTGCCTGAGTCCGGGGTTGATCGCTGGCATCGGCTGGCCTGGCTGCTGCTGGTCTCGTTATTGATCGTAGGGTGGCCCTGGCTGGAGACCCTGAGCACCGCTACCCGAGCCGCGCTGCTGGCGGCGCTGGTTGCGGTCTTCGGGCTCCCGCACGGCGCCATGGACCCGCTCGTCGCCCGCGCGGCCGGACTCTGGCACGATGCGAGGCAATTGGCGGTCCATCTGGCCGCCTACATCGGGCTGGCCTCAGCGGTCATTTTCATGTGGTGGCTCTTGCCCGTAATCAGCCTGACGGCGTTCCTGTTCATGTCGGCCTGGCACTTCGGCGATGACTGGCCACGCCTTCCCGGAAACCGTTCCACGCATGTCATCGAAAGACTCCTGGCAGGACTGGGCGTGGTTGGGGCGCCCATCCTGTTCCACCCCGATCGAGCGGCCGAGCTGTTCGCGCTACTCACGCTGCACAGCGACACCAGCCAAGCGATCGCGCTGCTGGTGATGTTGTGGCGCGTGATGGCTGTCGCCGGCATCGCCGGCCTGGCGTGGCTTGCGCTCATCCAGGGGCCCCGAAGACCCGCGGCCATGCTCGAGCCGGTCATGCTGATCGTCGCCGCCGCGTGGTTACCACCGCTGGTCTACTTCGCCATCTACTTCTGCTTTCTGCACAGCCCTCGCCATTTGATCAACGTGGCGCGGGATCCCAGGGTTCACCTCTCACCAGCCGCCGGGGGCGTAATCGTGGGGCTCACGCTACTTACAGTCATGATCGGACTGACGGCCTTCTTCATACTCGGCGATAGCCAGCCCGCGGAAACGCGAGTGCTGCAGGTGGTATTCGTCTCACTGGCTGCGCTGACCGTGCCGCACATGCTGCTCGTAGAACGATTCGCCCACGGCGAAACGACCAGCTGACTGATCAGGCCAGCATGTCGCGGCGATTGGTCAGGGCCTCGAGGAAGACGTCGATTTCATTGCGCAGGTTGTACGGCGCGAAACCGGCCCCGGCCGGGGCTTGTCAGTGCGGCTTGTTTGCCGGGCAGGTGCGAATGCCGAAGGGCATGTAGGCCGGACATCGCCCCGAAAGACCTGTCAGTATCGGGACGAGACCGATCCAGCCCCAGGGCGTCTGCGGACCGAAGAATACGAGGCTGATCAGAGCCAGGCCGGCGATGATGCGGATCGAGCGATCCAGCGTTCCAACATTGCGTTCCATGGCGAACTCCTATTCGTAGTATGGCAACGGTTCCGACTCTACGCTCGGCCGGTGGCGCTGTCGGTGACTTAGTCACACTGGCGGCTCATCGACGATTTCGGCCAGGGCTTGCCAGTCGCGCAGTTCGATGACGCCGCGCTGGAGGCGAAGGTGGCCCTTATCTTCCAGGTGCTTGAGATGCCGTGAGACGACTTCACGCGCGGTGCCGAGCTCGGTGGCGAGTTGCTGATGTGTGAGACGGACGACGTCGCTTCCGTGTCCGGCCTCAAGCAAACACCGGGCCAGGCGGGGCAGCACGGCTCGGTCGGTGTGCGCCTCGAATCGCTGGATCACAGTGGTGAGCCTTCGGCCGAGGCTCTCGAATACGAAGCGCCGGAAGGCCGGCGAGTCGTCGAGCAGTTCTTCGAAAGCAGTGGCCGGTACCACTTGAACTTCGACATTCGTCTCTGTGACGGCATGGGCCGGATAGGCGTCGCCCGACAGCAGGCACGAGGTCGTCAGTACGCAGGTCTGGCCGGGCTCGACCCGGTATAGCGTTGCTTCCCGGCCCGAAGCAGTGGAAACGAAGACCCGCACGCAGCCGGCGCTGACAATGAGGTAGTGGCTGCAGGCCATGCCCGGATGGAACACGGCGCGGCCTGCTTCTAGCGTCTGCTTCTGGGCGACCGCCTGCAACGCGACCGCCCAGTCCGCGGTCGGCTCAGTGCCCTGGCTGGATGCATTCATGCGGCTTCGGCGCCTTGTCGTGTGTATTCGCGAAGCCAAGAATACCTCGTCGCTGACCAGCTTACTGCGTGAATAGGCCATGCCAGCTACGCTGGCGCGATGTCTCTTGTTGGGAATTCAGCCAATAGCGCGGCAGGCTGTAGGAAATGACCCAAAAATCCCCGAAAGAACCAGGACACCCACGAAATCTCTGGCCGAATGGCCAATTTCCCAGGCTGTAACGCTTGGGAATCTCCTGAGAGCAAGGGCAGTGGGGCGCTGAATCGCCCCTAGGGCGCTGGATTTAGGGTCTTGGGCCGAATTAGCCCATGAGGGGCCGCCTGGCGCTGTCGGCTCCGGGCCAGGTCTTGGTCATGAACGCGCTACCAGGGTATAGGCTGCTCTCGAAGCTTCTTGAGTGCGAACTCACCGGAGGTATGCTCGGAATCGCGGAGCGCCTCGCACATGCCGGCACGATCCGGATTGAGATCGACGTAAGCCATGCAGGACAAAACCGCCTGCTCGCCCAGCAGCGCCTGACACTTGAACCGACCCTCCCAGAATCGCCCCGTACAGCCGTCCTCCCGATTGGCCATCCGGGCGATCGGCTCGTTGAGCGCCCTCATGAACCAGCTGATTGAGCCGAGACGCTGGCGGATGACGTTCAGGCGCTCGGTGTTGCCCATGAGGGCGAGCGTGGCTCGTTCCACGCAGGCCGGGTCGTCGCGGTTGCTGATGGATCCGGGAAATACGGCCAGCCAACGCTCTGCGACCTCCCAATCAGACAACCGCCAGGGCGCCTGCGGATCGCTTCGGAGAACCACGTGCGTATGGTTCGACATGACGGCGTAGGCGTACACGGAAACCGCGAAGCTGTCAGCTAGCTTGAAGATCCGATCCTCGATCCACTGTCGACGATGTTCAAAGCTCTTGCCCGAACGCGCATCGACGCCGCAGAGAAACGCGCGGCGCACACACCGGCTAATACAATGGAAGAAGCCGGGTTCCTCGTCGCTGACCAGTTGGCTGCGTGGATAGGCCATGCACCAATGCTGCCACCAGCTCCCGAGCCGACCCATACTTGGATTGCCGTATCGTGCCGTAGGAAAATTTCTACAGATCGTGGGTGTCCTGGATTTCTCCACCGCGCCCTTCCCGCACATGGGGCCGTATGGGAACGGCCCCATGGCATGGCCCCAAATTCAGGGGGGCGGGTTATCTGGTCCGGCTTTGTCCGGCAGCGCCAATAGCACTATTGCGCTACGATGACCTCATAGCGAGGCCTCCCGTAAATCTCTTCGTCGCGGCTCACAGCGATATCGGCATCGCCATCACCATCGGCGTCACCCAGCGCGATATCGGTCGCCCCAACGCCACCCGGCCAGATCCTATTTCTATTGAACGGCATGGGATCGAAATTATTCGTGGCGTCATCGTGTAGGAAAACGCGACTGTTCTCGCCGGCATTTCTAGCGACTGCAACCTCGTCTATCCCGTCACCATCGATATCGGCAAAATCGACACCGACAGCATAATATCTGCTACCCCACTGATCGCCGCCTCGGCGAAGCGGCGCAAAGCCAGCATCGCTGTCATCAAAGATAAAGTACCTTGAGTTCTCGCGTGCATAACGTCCGACGACAAATTCATCGGCGGCATCGTTGTCGATATCTCCGAACGCGATTGCGGTTGCGTAGTAATCCTCTCCCCAATCCGAACCGCCGCTCTCAAGGGTCGATAATTCGCCATCTTCAAGAGCATAAATGTAATAACGCGAGTAGGCGCTGGCGTGACGCGCCACGCCGAGTTCCGCTGTCCCATCACTATTGACGTCGCCAAAGGCCAGAGCGGTGGTGTAGCTACCCGAACCCCAGCCCGCGCCACCACCGTCGAGCTTTGCGAACGGTTGGGCCGCCACGGCGTCGTCGTAGATCATGAAGCGATCATTCTCGCCGGCCCGTCTGCCTACAGCGAGTTCCTCTCGGCCATCCCCATCAACATCGCCGAAGGCTACCGCCGTCGCGTAACTGGATGGACCCCAATCATGTCCGCCGGAATGAAGGAGCGCAAAGCCGGTCGTGGCGTCGTCAAAGACAAAGAAGCGGCTGGAAGAGCCCGCGCGCCGCGCGACCGCGAGCTCGTCACGACCGTCACCATCAATATCGCCGAAAGCCAGGTCTGTCGTATAGGCGCCGGAGCCCCACACTTGTCCGCCGGAGAATATTGCTTCGAAACCAGCTTCAAGGGGCCTGTCGATCACGAAAAATCGACTGTGCTGCTCTGCGCGGCGGCCAACGGCGAGTTCGTCACGACCGTCACCATTAACATCTCCGAACGCAACCGCTGTGGCGGAGTTCTGCTCACCCCATTCCTCACCGAATTCCGGGCCGGGCGCCGTTGGATAGAGCAAGTTGATCGCTTCGATGTCCTGAGAGCTCAGCCCAGCCCGCTGCCCCATCGTCACACCGGCAGGCAACGAGTCTATCGGTTCAATCGTAACGCATTCTGCACCGTCGCAGTCGTCTCGGGAGAAGGCCGTCCGTCCATAGTGCATGATCGATCCGAAATCATAAGGTCCGAGCCCCTGACTATCGCGCTCGATCTCGAAATTGTGGCCCTTGAACCATTGGATCCGATCTTCATGAACGATCACATGCTGCGCCCTGTCCGTTCTGCTCTGCTCGTGGAACACGCCGGCGGCATGGAGGAATTCATGCATCATGTTTCCAATTGTGCAGCCATCGCTCAATCGGATCGATTGCCGCCCGCCTTGCATCCCGATCGATGAGGAACAACCGCTTGCGGGTCGCACACGAACATAGTTTTCATCGCCAGCTTCTCTTGGGCGCACGTTCAGATTGGTATCGTGAGTGAGCTGATCGGCGGCTCGTTCGACAATCCGGCGCTGCGTGAATGCAAGGCGGGAGGAAAGCTCGTAGGGTATGATACCCCCAGGCCAGAGCACATCAAGGTTCGAGACCACGTTGAGCGGCTGGACGACAGTCCCGACATCGCCTTCTTGCGCGACCCCCGAACGAGCTTCCTGTGGCTCCTCTGTCCATCTGTCCAGATCGTCGGCTGCGCCCAGTATGATATCGCCCTCCACAACGGCAAGACCGTCGATGACCTCGTAGAAGATTTCGGTCTCCTCCCAGTCACCGGGAAGTACGATTTCAATCGAACGGACATCTCCTCGCTCCCCTGGCCTGTAGCGTTCTGCAGTGTGATCGTAATCATCCAGTTTCAAATCAAACGGAAGCGGCGCTATTCCGGAGGTAAGCAAGTCGTCGGAAACTACACGCCGGCGGGAATCACGCCAGATTTCGCCATCAACGAAAACTTCGGCGTCCTCCGAGTCTGACAGATCGATCGCAACAATCTCACCATAGATATGGAAGCCAACATTGCCAGTGCTCACGAAACCCGAGGCCTTGTTGCGTCCGGTTACGGAATCATCAGCCTTGCTCTCCACATCAATCTCACCTAGACGGCCCTCTACAGCTGCAATACGACCGTCGACTTCAATCTTGTATCGCGTACGTTCACCACTTCCAGCGATGACGACCACATGATCGGGCTTGTTGATCTCCCGAATATCGGGAAGCGGCCTGATTGTCTGATCGGACCGTGCCGTCTGGGCATTAGCGGGAAGACCGGCAAGTGCCCAAGAAAGCCCTACAACAATGCAATAAAGAATTGTCCAAAAGTTTAGAATAAACATAATAATATCATCCCCGTACAGTGTGTAAAAAGTAGGAGCACCCCACTCCCTGACTTCCAGATGCATCCGAACCTCGCCAGGCATCTGTTTCGAAACTGGCCAAAAATGTGGTGAAACCTGGGGTACTCAAGATTGGCAGGAGATCTCCTACGCCTGTCCACGACCTCCCTTGCGAGAATCGTGAGCACGCTGGTCGGTAGCTTCTGTCCGATAGTTGCTCGGATCCCGCGGCGGCAAGTCAGTAGCCGCGGGTCCAATACGTGTTGCTTGCGCTGCCAGTGGAAGCAGATATCCTATTGCCATAAGGAGCACCCTGTTGATTCTAAGAGGACTTCACCGTCCGCCCACTTTCTGTACAGCTCCTATGGCGCTGTCGATCGTGGTTCAACGTGACAAGTCAGCGAGCTCTCATGTTCGCACCGGCGGACCTGGCATCCAGTCAGCGATCTTCGTCTTTAGTCGTAGGAGATAATGCCGCTCTCTTGTAGGAATATTCCTACAGGGAGAAGAACCAGGACACCCATCATTTTTGTAGCCGCATCGGCGGCTTTCGGGTTGGGGGATCTTCGGATCAGCTGAGGAGGGGGCCGGAAAGTGGCGCGAATTGGGCGGTCGGGCGCTTCGTTGGGGGTCTTGCGCCTAATTCGCTCACTGGCTTGTGGCCGTCGTCGCCTGGGCCGGGGAGTCGTGGTTGCTGATAGACCCCGGGAATACTGCCATCCAACGCTCTGCGACCTTCCGATCGGACCACTGCCAGGGCGCTTGCGGGTCGCTGCGGAGAACCACGTTCGTATGGCTCAACATGGCGGCGTAGGCGTACACGGAAACTGCGAAGCTGTCAGCCAGCTTGAAGATCCGAGATTCGATCCATTGACGCCGATGTTCGAAGTCCTTGCCCGATTGTTGGTCGATGCCGCACAGAAACGCACGCCGGACGCAACGGCTCACGCAATGGTAGAAGCCCGGCTCCTCGTCGCTGACCAGTTGGCTGCGAGGATAGGCCATCGGCCAATGTTGGCCTCGAACAGGTTCCCTTGGCATCCGGCGAATGTCGTGAGGATCGGTAGGAAATTTCCTACAAATCATGGGTGTCCCGGATTCCCGATCCAGACCTTGCTGAATGCCTCTCGGTTCTTGCCGCTGCTTGATACACGACGTGACCCCGCTGCCTTTTCATGACCGCGGCCCGAAGCGACGTTGCGCGGCGCGGCGTGCGATTCCATCGTTGATCGGGCTGAATATCGCGAGCAGTAAGAAAAGGAAAGGCACCATCGAGACATGGGCATCCGGAAGCACCCATATCAAAGCCACAATGACCATTGAAAAGACCACTGGAAACATCCATCGAATCACCTCGGTCCAGGTATCGAAGGCTTCTTCCTTGCACATCGCCAGGGCGTCGCGCAGTCGCCAGGCGTGCCAGTACAGACCGGCCATGATCGAGCACAACAAAATGAAGCCGAGACCGTATAGCGAGACCAGCACGCGAAACTGGTGGAACGTTTCGAACTCGAACGTCGAGGGCAGCCATCCCCCACTGAAAAAGGAAAAACCACTTTCCATCAGGATTTTCAACGGGTAAACGTAGATCATGACCATCATGATCAAAGCAAAGGTCAGAATGACTGAGGGCAGGTCCTCGAGGCCGAAGCGATCGCTCCAACGCTGATGCCCGTACCAGAAGAACAGGATGATCAGCATGCTGCCAGCAAATGCCGGCGCACCTTGCAACGCCACGACCAGCTCGTCATAGTTGGACGGCACTTTGTCGATCGAGATCGCCAGCAAGGCAGCGGAAAAGGCAAAAGCCGCATCGGTAAAGGTTTCGAGCCGGGTCATTTGTGCCCCCCGGCGAGGGAATCTGGACGCGTTCATGGGAGTCATTCTGGCACCGCAGCCCCATCAGGCCAAGATGCCAGAAGTCATTTCAGCAAAGAAAAACCATGGCACCGTGAATTCCTGCCGAGTTCCCTGGGCTTCCTATTCGAAGCGATCCGAGAACAGCGCATCGACGACTCCAAGCGCACCTCTGGCTACGCTGAATAGTTCATGGACTTCTTCGATGTCCTGGTCAGCTCGATAGATGATCCAGTTACTGTTTGGGCTGAACTGGAAATCGAAGACATCTCCGTCAATCACCAGCGGTGCGTTCAGTTTGACGCTGTCACCACCCGCGAGCGGTACGCCGTATAGTTCGAACGTGCCGGTCCATCGACATTAACCTTGCCCTGATGACTTTGTGTCGAAATATTGTGGTAATTCGTATCTTGCGTGTCCTGGAGTTTGCTCTTTAGCGAACTACAGGTAGTCCTCTTCTCGCTGGTGACGCACGGCGAGCACGGTCACTGTTTCGTGGGTCTCGACTTCGAACAGCGCAACATAGCCAGATTGCCCGAAGGAGATCAGTAGTTCGCGCAGAAACGGGTCGCCATCATCAGCCCGCCGACAGGAGAACGGAAACTCTTCCAAGAAACCGAAGGCACGCTCGATGATACTGAGCGCCTTTTCGGCTGCCCGAACATCTTCCTGTAGCAGGAAATCGTAAAGTCGCTCGAGATCTGCCCGCGCCTCGGACGTAAAGCGAACGCGGTAACTCATTTCTTGCTTCGAGCGGCCTCGAGCTTGGAGCGCAAGGACTCCATGACCTCATCCTTTCCGGCGTATTGTCCAGACGCCAATGCGGCATCACGCGAGGCCAGTCCACGAGCGATAAACTCCCGCTGCATCTTCCGATGCTCGATCTGCCGCCTGAGGGATTCCTCGACAAAGCCACTCAGCGACTCTCCGTCGCGAAGCACGCTTTCCGCGTCCTGGCGGAGTTCCGGCGTCACCCGAAGCGGTGGAATAGTGGCTGATTTCATCTCAGACAACCAAGTGCATTGCATTAGCGATGCATTCTACGTCACCCTGTCGACCCACGCAAGATTCCAGAGGAAACCCAGGCATCCTTGATTCTCTGGAAATCTCCGACATCCCGACGCGCCGAGTCACCAATTGGAATGATCGCTACCTTCCAGCTAGGTATATTGTGAGTGTCCTGGATTCCGGTTGCGCAGCGCCGCCTGCGGTCTAGCGGTATGCGGCGGCCTGCAGCTCGAACAGGGTGGCGTACTGGCCGTCGAGCGCCATCAATTGTTCATGGGTGCCGATCTCGGTGATGCAGCCCTGGTCCATCACTGCGATCAGGTCGGCCTGGCGTACGGTCGAGAAGCGATGCGAGATCAGGATCAGAATGCGGTTGCCGGCCATCGCCTGGAAGTGCTGGAACACTTCAGCCTCGGCTTTGGCATCCATGGCTGCCGTGGGTTCGTCCAGGATCAGGATGTCGGCATGCTCCCGCATGAAGGCCCGGGCCAGCGCGATCTTCTGCCATTGCCCGCCGGACAGCTCGCGTCCGTCCTTGAACCAGCGGCCCAGTTGCGTTTCGTAGCCCTTCGGCAGGTCGCGGATGAACTCGTCGGCCAGGCCTTTGGTCGCAGCCGTATGCCATTTCGATTGGTTCTCGAACTCTTCGACGTCCCCGGCACCGATGTTGTGGCCCACCAGCCACTGGTAGCGCGCGAAATCCTGGAAGATCACCCCGATGCGATCCTGCAGAGCCCGTTCATCCCAGTCGCGCAACGAGTTTCCGTCGAGCCGGATGTCCCCGCTTTCGAGTTCGTAGAGGCCGGCGATCAGCTTCGTCAGCGTCGTCTTGCCGGACCCATTTTCGCCGACCAGCGCCAGGCTCGTACCGGGTTCCAGCTTGAGGTTGATGCCATCGAGCGCCAGGGTGTCGCTGCCCGGATAGCGGAAGGACAGATCCACGATCTCGAGCCCGCGGCCGGGGGCCTCGCCCTGACTGACCTTGCCTTCGCGCGCGCGCACCGGCTGCTCGAGAAATTCGTACAGGCTGGTCAGGTACAAATGGTCCTCGTACATGCCGTTGATCGCGGTCAGGCTGGCACTGACGGCCGACTGACCTTGCTTGAAGACCATCATGTACATCGTCATCTGGCCCAGCGTCAGGCGCCCGGCCACGGTCGCCAGCACCACCCAGGCAAACGCGCCGTAGAGCGCCAGGGTGCCAACCAGGCCAAGTCCGAACGCCCACCAGCCGCGGCGGATGGTCAGCTTGCGGTCCTCGCGGAAGATTTTTGTGAAGATGGCCTTGTAGCGCTGGAGCAGGGTCGGCGCCAGGTCGAACAGCTTGACCTCCTTGGTGTAGTCCTCCCGCGCCAGCACCGATTCGAGGTACATCATTTCGCGCGTTTCGGGCGAACGCCACTGGAACAGCCGGAAGGCCTGACCGGCAAATTTGGCTTCGGCCAGGAAGGCCGGCAGGCCGCCGGCGATCAGCAACAGCACCGCCCACGGCGAGAACGCGAACAGCAGGCCGCTGAAGCTGACGATGGCAATCCCGTTCTGGATCACGCCGAAGGTCTTCTGAACCAGCGAAAGCGGTCGCGTGGAGGCCTCTCGCCGGGCGCGGGTGAGCCGGTCGTAGAACTCGGCGTCCTCGAGCTGGGCCAGTTCCATTTGCTGGGTCTTTTCCAGGATCATCACGTTGACCCGGTGTCCCAGACGCGCGCGCAGCAGGTTGTTGCAGATATTGAGCGCCGTCTGGGAGGCGGCCATCGCGGCCACTAGCAGCGCCTCCAGCGAGAGCCAGAACCACACCGCGTCGGTCAGCGTGTTGTTCTGGATGGCGGCCACCACGCTGTCGACCAGCCACTTGCCGACATAGGCAATCGAGGCCGGCAGCAGGCCGGCGACCAGCGTGAGAAACGCCAGCGCCACCGTGAGCCACGGGCTGGTCGCCCAAACCAGGGAAAGCGCGCGCCGGCCATAGGTGGCCAGCGGCCGGATCTGGGTGAATATGCCGGGCGGCTGATCAGGCTCGCTGCTCATGGAACCAAGTGTACGGGAGCATCAGGTCCGGGCCGTGACGAAAACCAGGACACCCATCATTTTTGTAGCCGCATCGGCTGCTTTCGGGTTGGGGGATCCTCGGGTCAGCTGAGGCGGGGGCCAACACGATCTCGCTGCTGATGCCGGTCCTTGCGGCCACCTCGATCGCCACCGAAGTGTCGCCCGAACTGCTGATGGTGCCCGCGGCGCTGATGATCAATCTGATCGCGGCGGTGGTCATTACCGCGGTTGTGATGGTCCGGTTCGGGTGAAGACTGCGTGGCGGTCAAGCTTGGTAAACTGGTGCGTCACCAAGTCGATGCCCCCTCGGTGATATACCGATGTCGCGGCCATTGCATGCAGTCATACGCCACGGGAGACAGCCATGAACGAGGCCCCCCAAACTTCCTTCAGAGCGGAGCTCAAGTTTCTCGCCGACCTGTCCCAGCCGCTGGTCTATGTGCCGTCCAAGGGCGGTGGCGACCAGACCGAGCATGTGGGCAACTACCGAAACCACGAGGTCGAAATCCATGATGCCCGGCGGGCCTTGTCGGGAACGGATCTGGATCGGGAGGGCTTTGTGCTCGTGTCGCACGAGAGCGCCGTCGATGACTTCTACGATGACGATGCGCTGCAGTCGATCTATCATCCTGAAATGATCGAGCTGCTCAAGCGACGCACCGGCGCGCAGCGGGTCGAAATCTTCGACGACACGCGGCGAAGCTCGACCGTTTCCAGTCAGCAGGCGCACGGCACGCGTGATCCGGCCAATATCGTGCATAACGACTACACGCATGATTCGGGGCCGCGTCGTCTGAGTGATTTCTTCGGCGATTCGCCAGAGGAAGCCGAAAAGCTCCGGCAGGGACGCTTCGCGATCATCAACGCCTGGCGTCCGATTGGCGAGCCGGTCGTCGACCATCCGCTGGTGCTGTGTGATGCGCGCACGGTCGGGGAGGGCAATCTGGTTCCTGTCGAGCGACGCGGCGAGGACCGGATCGGCGAACTGCAGGTCGCGCTGCACGATCCGCGACAGCGCTGGTACTACTACCCGCGGATGGATCGCGACGAAGTCCTGTTCTTCAAGACGTACGACTCGGCGACCGATGGCACGACCCGGTTCACGCCCCACTCCTCCTGCAAGGATCCGCGGGCGCCGGACGATGCCCCGCCGCGGGAAAGCCTGGAGACGCGTTGCCTGGTTTTCTATTGACGCCGTTTCGTCGTCGATGGCGCGGCTCGGGTCTGCGGCGTTCCAGCCATGACGTGTAGGAAATCTCCTACAAACGCGGGCGACATTTTCCGACCTGCGCGTCGACCGGTGCGACTTAGCAGAATTCGTGGGTGTCCTGGTTTGTCTCTTTGGTTTTTCAGGCTGAGATTCCCCTGTTATTGATCCAAAGCAACTGTCATGGAACTGGGTGGTGTTAGCTTGATGATGTCCGCACCGGGCATCTTGACGGTTGACAGCCTTGAGTCATGGTTGCAGCCGGTTTCGCCAGATGTGCAGAACATTATCTGAATCAATGGGGTATATGCCGTGAGAGTTCCGTTTGTTGCGCTAAAAGTGAGTGCCATGCTTGGCCTGTTGGTATCGAGTCTTGCCGGCGCTTCCTGGGAAGCGCCTGAGTTGATGGCCTTGGACGTTGCCGATGGTGCTTCGAATGTCCGCATTGCGGCCGGGGGCTAGGGCCTTCTCACCGTGGTATGGATGCAGCAGGAGGGTACCATCACACGCGTTTATGCCAATCGCTGGGATGGCGAGGCCTGGTTGGATGCCGAGATGATCAGTGGCGAGACGGGCAGGGCGCTGCGTGTCGAGCTGGACATGAACGATGCCGGTGAGGCGTTGGTGGTGTGGACCGTCTACGAGGAGTCAACCAACCGCATCTATGGCACGCACTGGAACGGCGCGAACTGGTCTCAGCCAGGGCTCGTCAGCCTTTCCACCGCCGGGACGGAGCCTGATGTGGCGCTCGATGAGTCGGGCAAGGGTGTTGCGGTGTTTCAGCAACACGACGGCGCATTTCGCGTCTATGCGAATCAGTGGAGCGGTACCGACTGGGGCATTCCCGAACCGATAGATGCGACTGCAGACTTCAATGCGCAGGCACCGCACGTCGATATGGACGGTTCCGGCAATGCGATTGCCGTGTGGCAACAGCCCGATGGCGACGGCTCGAATATGCGGGCCTTCGCCAACCACCTGACCAACGGCAACTGGAATGGCGCCGTGCGGCTCAGCGCAGGTCTCGAGCAATCCAGCTCCTCGGTTGCCATCAGTATGAACGATACCGGTCATGGCCTCGCCATCTGGCGTCTCAGCGATGGTGCAAATCGACGAATCCAGAC
This sequence comes from Wenzhouxiangella indolica, assembly GCF_042310355.1. Lineage (NCBI taxonomy): Bacteria > Pseudomonadati > Pseudomonadota > Gammaproteobacteria > Chromatiales > Wenzhouxiangellaceae > Wenzhouxiangella > Wenzhouxiangella indolica. The sequence goes on from NZ_JBHJMR010000006.1 coordinate 93,728, forward strand.
CGCTCGGTTTGATGGTTCGGCATGGTCTGGGGCGTTATCGATTGACCCGGGCTCTCAGCGGTTGACTGACCCTAGAATCGCTCTGAGCCAATCGGGTTCCGCGCTGGCGGCGTGGCGCCTTGATGAAGATAACGAGAGGCGTATTTTCGTCAGCGATTGGGACAGCACGAGCTGGACGGCGGCCGTGGCTGTCGACGACGGTCTGGACCCGAACATCTCCAATGTTGAGTTGGCCACGGATGATGCAGGCCGGGGGATGGTGAGCTGGAATCAGACTGATGGTAGTCGAACACGGGTGCATGTCGCACGCTGGAACGGAAGTAGCTGGTCTTCGCCTGACCTGGTCGATGCCGGTACGTATGCCACCTACTGGGCCGACGTTGCGATGGATGATGTCGGAAACGGCGCAGCGGCCTGGTTGCAGTCAGAAGACCTCTTCCGCGTCTACGTCGCGCGCTATTCGATCGATCCTCTGTTCTCCGATCGATTCCAAGCCGAGCCGAGCAATTCTTCCAGCCAGTCTTTGCGGCACTGATCGGGGGAAAACCGGAAAGACCAGGACACCCAAGCGCCTCGGCCGACCCGATTGCCCGGTAGTGCGGCTCTCGGTGCTTTGAACGCGCCGCATCCACTCGCGGGGATTGCTGGCGACGCTCCATAGCCCCTCGGGCGGTGCTTCCTCGGCGGCGGAAAGCTTGCCGCGCTTTTCAGGATGGGCCTGGAGCCCGGGCCAGCGACAGGCTTCAGTGCCTTTTCCCTAGATTCTCGGCCGAGGACCTTCCCAATTGGGGATCGAGCCGACTCGAGGCGGTGCCGGACGGAGGTGTGTTCTGAATCGCGCAGCCTCTCGCACAGGTCCCTTGAGGGCCCGGAAGGCGACGTCGAGGCGTTGCTGATGCAGTGACGTCATGCGGACCGATCATGCCATCGGTGGCCGACGCGAAAATTGAACTCACGAATCCTTCACCTGCCGAGACAGGCCAGCAACTCCCGTTCGGTGCGTCGACGGGCCAAGGATACGCGGATCGATAATGGGTGTCCCCCGCCCGCTTCGGTTAGCATGGGTGCCGGGTAGTCGCCCGGGCTACGACACCGACAACACCTGTTCACCGCAGCCTGTGCGGGCTGCGCAGCCAAGAGTTTCCGCCAATGCATTTCAACAACGTCGTCATCCAGTCCGTGGCCGCCGTGGAGCCGCCGATCCGTCTCGGCTCTGCAGAGATATCACAGCGCCTCAGACCCACCATGGATCGTCTGGGTATTCGAGAAGGTCTGCTGGAGGAAATTTCGGGTATCAAGTCTCGAAGGCTGTGGGAAGAAGGCACCCGGATATCCGATGCCGCCACGCTTGCGGCAGAGAAGGTCATCGAACAAAGCGGTGTTGACCGCTCCGGCATTGGCGTGCTCATCAGCACCTCGGTGTCACGGGACTTTCTCGAGCCGTCGACGGCCTGCGTGGTGCATGCCAACCTGGGCCTGGCGCCCGACTGCCTGAACTTCGATGTGGCCAATGCCTGCCTGGGCTTTCTCAATGCCATGGATATCGTGGCGGGTATGATCGAGCGCGGGGAGGTGGATTACGCGTTGATCGTTGACGGCGAATCGAGCAGGCAACTCATCGACGCGACCTGTGAACGGTTGCTGGATTCGGCGGTCGATGAAAAGCAGTTCCGCGCCGAGTTTGCTTCCCTGACCCTCGGGTCGGGCGCTGTCGCCATGGTGATGTCGCGCGGCGACCGGGAGGGGGAAGGCCACAGCTACCGCGGCAGCGTCACCCGTGCGGCCACCGGCTACAACCATCTCTGCCAGGGCGATATGGAACGCATGTACACGGACACCCGCACGCTGCTGGGCGCGGGGCTGGAACTTGCAACGCAAACGTTCGATGTCGCGCGCGCCTCGCTCGGCTGGGTCGAAAGCGAGCTTGACCAGTTTGTCATTCACCAGGTCAGCAAGGTGCACACCGAGTCCCTGGTTCAGGTGCTGGGGCTGGACCCTGAAAAGGTCCACGTGATTTATCCGGATATGGGGAATGTCGGCCCCGCCTCGGCACCGATCGTGCTGGCGCAGGTCGCCGAGGCCGGCAAGCTCGAAAAGGGAGACCGGGTCGCCCTGCTAGGCATCGGCTCGGGGTTGAACTGTTCCATGGCCGAGATCGTCTGGTAACGCGGTCCGGAAAACCAGGACACCCACGAATCTGTCTCCCAAAATGGCGAGAAGCGGGACCCAGGGCCGGTCCGCCCATGACTTGTAGGAGATCTCCTACGGACGCAGGCGACATTCTCCGGCCTGCGCGTCGACAGGTGCGACTTGGCGGAATTCGTGGGTGTCCTGGTTTCGCTGGTTTCGGTGCTGGTTTTGCTGCTGTTCGGCGCTGACGGGCCGGCCTCTGCGGTTTCATTGGTCGGAGATCGCCTTGTAGCGAGGGCCTTGGGTGCTTAACCGTACAGACCGCCATGTACATCAAGGCGCAGTCTGACCAATCTATAGCTCACTCTGGAGCACGCACCATGCATAACTATCGCAAAATCGCACTGGCTTTCGCCTTTGCAGTCGTGTTCGCTCCGCTTGGAACGTTGTCGGCAGAGGTCGATGCCGCCGAGCAGCAGCAACGGGCATCGGAAGCCCGCCAACAGGACAAGGATCGCCGGAAGGATGCCGACCAGCGTCAGCTAGACGAGCGTAGTCGTGATCTCCAGCAACGTCAGGAGGACGAGCGCCGCGAGGATGCCGAGCGTCAACGTGAAATGGAGCAACGCCAGGATTCCGAACGCAGGCAGGAGGCAGAGCGCCGACGTGAAACGGATCAGCGTCAGGATGCCGAGCGCAGACAGGATGCAGAGCGCAGGCAAGACGGTGAGGCTCGTTCCATGGCCCCGGGGCAGATCCGTGCCGACGAACTGGTCGGCCAGAAAGTCATCAGCCGCCAGAATGACAGGGAAGTCGGCAAGGTCACCGGCTTTGTCATGAATGAAGACGGGCAGATCGATGCTGTGATAATCGAGCGCGGCGGGTTCCTGGGCTTCTTCACCAGTGAGGTGACGGTGCCGTGGCGCCAGATCGAGATTGCTGCAGATGGCAACACCATGACGACGCATCTGGACCGCAAACAAGTTCGAAACGCAACGCCCTACGAACGCGACTGAGCCCGTCCGGCACGACCAGATCAACCCGGCAACAACCAGAGCACCCACGATTCTTCTCGTGACGATGGGTAGGAAACTTCCTGCAGATCGTGGGTGTCCTGGATTTTCGCGCGGGTCAGGTCGTCCACGATTTGCGCGGGCTCTGCTCCAGAAGCCCTGACAGAGAGCACCCCAAATTACTGCGGCTGGCTGTATTGAATTTCTGCAGATCGCGCTAATTCGGCATTCTTTATTCTGGACTTATCGCACGCTAGCATGAAGGTTGTGGTAGCGTCTTCAGAATTGGGGCTAATTCGAGGGCTTCTCGAGAGGGGTCGACGAAGAGCCTTGCCGCTTTGGTGGCCAGATAATAGGGACGCATTGGCGTTGTGGAAGTAGCTGGGGGTCGTATGAGAGTCTTCTTGATTTCATTGTTGTTGCTGATTGCGGGGTGTTCGATTGATCAGGTGAGAGTCGAACAGCAACTCGCGTCATCTCCGAATCAGGGGGCTGTATTCCAACTACGCACTTCCGCATCGGCAAAGGCCAGGAACGTGCGAACCGTTGAGCTCAGACGCGACACTCGATGGCGTCTGCTCGGCTCCATCGAACGTGGCACTGTGTTCGAACCACTCGACCAGGTCGTCATTGTCAACGGCTACAACGTTCACGAAGCCTACATTGTCGTCCAAGACGATCAACTCGTGGGCTACTATCTGCCGTATGAGAACAGCTTTGTAGAAGCTGATGCCGTTGTATTAGAGCTTGTTGAAACTGAGGAGTAACATGAAGTCCAAAGCATACTTGATCCTTGCCGCTATCCTGGTTGTCCTCGTCTCGGGATGTGCTTCCGGCCCGAGTTTTCGAGACTATGAATCCAGCATTCCACCTCTGTCTGAAGATGCCGGTCGAATCTATATGTACCGAACAGCGGTGGTCGGCGCAGCCGTTCAACCCAAGGTGAGAGTTGATGGGGAGCCGGTGGGCAAAGCCACGCCACAGGGGTTTTTCTTCGTTGACCTGCCACCCGGTGATTATGAAATTTCTGCCTCGACAGAGGCTAAACGCAGTCTTACGCTTACCCTTGATCAGCGTGAGATCCGGTACGTCCGACTGGAGATGAAAATGGGATTCATGGCCGGTCACGTAAAGCCCGTACTGGTTGATGATTCGATCGGTCGCGAAGAGATTCTGGGCACCAAGTACACCGGCGAATGAACAATTGACCCGGTGGCAATCTACATTGCCGCCGCGTCGAGGCGCACAACTTTTGAGTCATCCTCGATCGCCGGGCCTGGGAGAAGGAAAAATCAGCGGGAAAAGCCAGGACACCCACGTTTTTCGCCACTAGGAAAATGTCGTGGCTATTTGTAGGAGATTTCCTACAAATCTCCGAGACATCTTCCTAAAGGCGGATATTTTGGGTGTCCTGGTTTTCCGTTCGATTGGTGATGAGTGCGTCAAACGGAGCGGTCATGGATGACGCTGACAAAGAGGAAGCAAGAGCGGATCATCGCCCGGTCAGCTGTGCCGCCGTCGCCTTGGCGCTGGCCTGGTTGTCGTTAGCGCTACCTGGTGCGCCTGCTTCGGCGCCGGTCGTTACGCTTGGGATTGGTCTTGTGCTCAGTGCCGCTTTCGAGCGTTGGCACCAGCACTGGTTCAACGCCCGTGCCATCAGCCTGGTGGCATTCGCCATGGTCTGGATCGTCGCCATGCTGGCCGCAGACGCCCCTGCTTTGTCGGCCTCGCGCAGTGCAGCCTGGCTGGCTGGGGCGATTGTTCTGCTGTTGTGTCAGGTCCGTTTTCGCAGCGCTGATTTCTTGCTTATTGGCACTGGCTTGTATGCTGCCGGCCTGCTATCGGCCGCTGCTGTCTTGCTTCATTCACGCGGGGCAGACCCAGCGCAGACAGTTATCGATCAGCTCGACAGCATCTTGCTGGTGGTGCCCAACGATATCGCCATCGCCGCGCTATTGGTGCCGCTGATCATGTTGACGCCACTATCTCAGCGGGCTCGCTGGTGGGCGCTAGGGTTGGGGCAGCTGATGGTGCTGCTTGCGGCCATCGCGCTGCATAGCCGGCTTGGCATTTTGACCATCTTGATCACAACGGCAAGCGCTATAATGCAGCGGCGGCCTGGATTGGCTGTTGGCTGGCTTGGCGTTATCGGTATTGGTATTGGCCTGGCTCTAGCGCTGCGGGAGCAATGGGCGGCCTGGATAGGCTCCGGAGACTCGATCGCCGTTCGCTGGACGCTTTGGCAGTCGGCTTGGGGGATGTTTGTGGATCAGCCGTGGTTTGGGATCGGTCCGCAGCTGTTCGGTGAACAGTTGGCGGCCTACCTGGTTGCACCGCTGGCCGATACTCGCGCCATGCCATGGCCGCACAACTTGTGGTTGGAAACCTTGCTAGGTCTTGGTATCGTGGGCGGCGTGGTTTTCGTGGGGGTTCTGTTACTGCATGTCAAAGCGCTTATCAGTCTGAACCGTCGCTTTGCCGTGCCGCTAATTGTCTCCGGTACCGGCTGGATTTGCCTGGCAACGTTTGAAGCAAGCTGGCTGCGTTTTGGCGTGGTTATGCATTTTACGACTTGGTGTGCACTGCTTGGTGCCGCCTATTCAGTGACGAGAGGGGCTGACGATGAAATCGAATTTTGGTAGGGCATTACTCGGCAGCTTTGGAATGCTGGTGGCGGTTTGGGGCGTTGGTGCACCTGGTAGCCTGGAGAAACTGACCATGCTTGGCTACTACGATGAGGTAGACCTGAATCTGAGCTTCGACGGGCCGGCACCAGATGCCGTTGTCGCCGGTACGACAGTGTCGCTGAACCTGGTTGTCGCCAACAACGGCGAGTCGGGCGCCAGCGACGTTGAACTGCTGTTTGCCTCTGATTCGTTGGTGCACGTTGTCGAAGCCTCTTGCCCTGTCTACAGCGAAACCTTTTGCCGGGTTGGCGAGCTCCCCGCCGGGAGCGCCGAGGTGGTAACGGTCACCCTGGCTATCGATCCTGATGCGCTGGGTCGCTCGGATTTTCTGGTCGCGGCGGAATCCAGCCAAGTTGAGGGCAACCCAGGTGATGAACTGGCGCAGCAGGTGCTGACCATCGTTGAGGAGGCCGATGTTGCCATCGAGTTTTCCGACGATCCTGAGGTGGTCGGGCCAGGCGGACAGGCGATCGTGTGGCTTAGTGTTTATAACTCTGGGCCCAGCAACGCCTATGGCATTCGAGTCGGTTTCGATCCTGAAGCGTTTTCGATCGATGCCTGGGACTGTTTTTCCGTCGGCAGCTTTGACTGTTTGGCATTCTCCGGCGAAGGGCCAATCAACCAGAACATCAACATTGGCGCGGATGGGTCGATTCACTATCGCTTACGGCTGACAGCGCCGCTTAGTGAAGGTCAGCGCGAGCTGACCGCTAGCGCCAGCTATGTGCGCGACATCCTGCCGTCTAACAATACCGTGGTGCGCGAATTGCGGATTGAAGACAGGATGTTTACGGATAGGTTTGAGTAACCACTTTCGGCGCTGCTGAAAGCGGTTGGCGGGACATCGGCATCTGCTGAAAATGAGCCCGAAGTGGCTGCGACTTGGAATCGCGAGCGCTGTACCGGCCGTCTGGAGTCCGATTTCAAGCAGGCGCTGTCGAAGCCGCAGAGAAAGGTGCGCCGGACGCAGCGGCGGAGCCGCATAGGCAATGAAGTGCTCGCGGTTTGCGCGGAACGACGACCCGGCCTGCGTGAGCGAGCCCCGTCAGTCCGGAGCGATGCCGATCTGCATGGCGACAAGTTCACCCTCGCCCGAATCGACTTCGACCGGTTCCAGCAGACGCAGGCGCCGTGCGGCGATGCCCCGATCGGTTTCCGACGCCATGAGCGCGTCCCGGACCGCAGCCGCTCGGGCGTTGCCGAGAGCCTTCAGGTCCTCGTCCGTGAGCGGCTGTGCGGCAACGACTTGTTCGGCCAGGTGGTTGCGGTAGGACGGGGCGTCGAAGGTCTCTTCCTCCGGCGAGTCCTCACCTGCCGTGGTGAAGCGTGCTCGCACCTTTTCCAGGGTCGTGTCGGGGTAGTAGTCGGCGAACATCTCCTCGACGATTTCGAGGGTGGCCTCGGCCGAGAGACTGGGATCGTCGATCTTGCGGTCCAGGCGTTTCCGCAGCTCGTCCATGGCGCTGCGACGCTGCAGTGGCGGACCGTCGAGCGCCGGGTCGAAGGCGCCGGGGAGTTCCAGGGCCAGTGCCGGACGCTTTTCGAGGGCCTTGCGAAGCGTGTCGATGCGCTCGCGCATGGGGGCTGTCAAGTCACTGCGACCGGCCGGGAACGTGACCGTCCCGAGGTCCTCGTCTTCCGTGCCGACGAGGCTCGCAAGAAACCGGAAGGGTGCCGTCACGATCGAGCCGATCGCGTCACCTATTGCCTGCCGGATGACCTGCCCGAAACCGAACTCCGGATCACCCATGCTTCCGGTCACCGGCAGGTCGAGATTGATCACGCCGTCCTCGTCCTTGAGCAGGGCCAGGGCCATGTCGAGTGGCAGGTCCATCGCATTGGGAGCTTCCATCCGTTCGCCCAGTTCCAGATCCCGCAGGACGAGGTTGTTTTGCCCGTCGAGCTGCCGATCCGTGATCGTGTAGTCGAGATCGAGATCCATCGTGCCTGACGCGATCCGGCGCCCCGCGAAGCGCACCGTGTAGGCGGAATAATCGGGAATCCGGAGATTGCGGAAGTTCAGTTCGAGGTTCGTCTCGCGCATCGGCTGCCAGGCGTTGATGGTGCCACCAACGCTGGCCCGACCGTAGTCTTCCACCTGTCCTTCCAGTTGCACCCGGGCCGGCTCGGCGGACTCGGAGCTGAGCGTGGATACTTCTCCGCTCAATGCCTGGATGTAGGTCGAGAACGGCAGCGGCAGCGAGCGATCCGTGAACCGGACGGAGCCGTTCGTTACCTCGATGTTCGCAATGGTCATTCCGAGCAGAGTGGAATCAGCACTGCCCCCTTCGGTCGTCGTCTCCGGGTCGATTGCCAGCAGCCGGCCGAAATTGGTGGTCCGGTCCTCGTGGATCACAATCCGGCCGGACAGGCCTTTGAGCCGGACGGTGTCGGTTTCCAGGCGCCCGTCCCCGAGTCGTAGGTCGAGTCGATCCGTTTGCAAGGTCTGCCAGCCGATGAGTGTGACGCCATCCGAACTCCTGCTGATGTGAAGGGTATCGATGCCCGCGGTCCCCAGGAACGCAAGCGGCTCATCCTCGTCCCTGCGGATTGTCCCGTCGAGGTTCAGCGCGCCGCTGTCGATACGGACGATGGCCGCCTGGCGCAGGTACGGCTCGAACGGGGCAATTGCCAGCTCCTCGATGCTTGCCTCGCCTTCGAATGCCGGCGTGGGCAATACCTGCACCTGTCCGTCGAAAGCGAACGCACCGCCGCGGGCGAACTGCCCGCTCAGTCGCGCGGGAAAACGCTCACCCGCCGCCAGCGAGAATCCGTCCACCGCGATGGCAATGTCCTGCAGCGACAGTCGGGTTGGGGTCGGTTCATGGCCGGCTTCCGCCGACGGCTCACGTAGGTGGTTAGTGAAATGGAAGGCGGCGTCTTCCACCCGCAAATCCTCGACTCGCAATGTGGGTAGCGAATCCGGTTCGGCCGGCGCTTCGGCGGAGGCGGCGAACGACTCGACCAGCCGCGTCAGGCGCGTCTCGCCCGAAGTGAAGCGTTCCTCCGCAACCATGAGCCCGTCGAGACCGATCGAGGAAAATGTCCACGCCCTGCTGGTCACGCTCGACCACGACAAGTTGGCGGACAGGTGATTCAAGCTGAGCAGGTCGAAATCATCGCCATCCGACAGCGTCAGGCCGTCTACCCGGAGCATCAGCGTAAAGGGATTGGTGTAAACCCCATCGATCTGCAGCTCGTGCCCCGAACGATCCCGAACCGTATCTACGGCGACGTTCTGGATGATCCAGGGCAGAACGAAGAAACCGACCAGGGTGTAGGCAACGCCCACGACAACCAGCCAGAACCGGACCCGGCGCGGACTGAGCCAGCCGGTTCGCAAGTTGCGGGTGAATCGTCGAGGGAATGTATTGGGCATATAAGAGCATCTTGACATATTCCCACCGAGGCTTCTTGCCAAGGCCGCCGCTGATTCCTTTAAACTGCTGCACATGAGTGCTGTCAACATCGAAATCTGGTCCGATATTGCCTGTCCCTGGTGCTGGATCGGCAAGCGCTCGCTGGAAGCGGCGATCGCAGCCTCGGACCACCAGGTCGCAATCCGCTGGAGAGCCTTCGAGCTTAACCCGGACGCGCCGGCAGACGCGCCGGAAGCGGTCGACTACGTGGCGCGATTGGCGGACAAATACGGCACCAGCCGGGACGAGGCCGAGGGCTTCATCGCACGCATGGTCGAGGCCGGCCGCGGTCGCGGTCTGGACATCCGTTTTGATCGGATCCGGCCGTCGAACACCTTTGATGTCCACCGGCTTTTGGCGTTCGCCAATGGGCACGAGCGCCAGACCGAGCTGAAGGAAAACCTGTTCAGGGCATATCTGCATGAAGGGCGGTCCATCTCCGACCCCGAGACCCTGTTGGCGGTCGCGACTGAAACCGGTCTTGCCGCCAGCGACGTGTCGGCGATACTCGACGGGACCGATTACGCCGAGGATGTGCGTAACGACGAAGACCTGGCTCGCAAGCTCGGTATCACAGGCGTGCCCTGCTTCGTTTTCAGACAGCTGGACGAGGGCATCTCCGGCGCGCAACCGCCCGAGGTGCTGGTCGATGCGATGAACAGAGCCGCGCAAAGCTAGACCGGGGGAATCACGGGTGTGCCGATGCCCGGTCCCCAAAGTCCAAGCACCTGCCGCGACTTTTTCAATAGGCCGAGAAATTCGTGTGTGTCCTCGTGTTTGCCACCCTGGCTATCGATCCTGATGCGCTGGGTCGCTTGGATTTTCTGGTCGCGGCGGAATCCAGCCAAGTTGAGGGCAACCCAGGTGATGAACTGGCGCAGCAGGTGCTGACCATCGTTGAGGAGGCCGATGTTGCCATCGAGTTTTCCGACGATCCTGAGGTGGTCGGCCCAGGCGGACAGGCGATCGTGTGGCTTAGTGTTTATAACTCTGGGCCCAGCAACGCTTATGGCATTCGAGTCGGCTTCGATCCTGAAGCGTTTTCGATCGATGCCTGGGACTGTTTTTCCGTCGGCAGCTTTGACTGTTTGGCATTCTCCGGCGAAGGGCCAATCAACCAGAACATCAACATTGGCGCGGATGGGTCGATTCACTATCGCTTACGGCTGACAGCGCCGCTTAGCGAAGGTCAGCGCGAGCTGACCGCTACCGCCAGCTATGTGCGCGATATCTTGCCGTCCAACAATACCGTGGTGCGCGAATTGCGGATTGAAGACACGATGTTTTCTGATAGGTTTGAGTAACCACTTTCGGCGCTGCTGAAAGCGGTTGGCGGGACATCGGTATCTGCTGAGAATGAGCCCGAAGTGGCTGCGACTTGGGATGGCGAGCGCTGTACCGGCCGTCTGGGGCCCGATTTCAAGCAGGGGCTGAGGTACGGCCCATGCCGTTCAGCCGGCAGTCCAGATCAGGACGGGGCTACCATGGTATTGGCTGTTCTCATTGCCGGCGGTGCTCGAAGCTCTACCCGGGTTCTCGGGAGCCTATGGACAGATCAGCCCCCCGCTAAGCGAGTCTACGTCATCGATCGTCTGCACGACTGCGTCACCGTAGCCATCCTGCACGACGAGCGACGCGGTGTAGTTGCCGCTTCCGCCGGCGCTGGTGCCCCAGTCCCGGCCGAACGCGATTCGGTACGTTCCATCGGCCGCAATCGACAAAGGTGGTGAAGCCGCATCGGCATTTTGCCCGCCACAGGAATAGTCAAGCGCCGAGCCGGTCCACAAATTGGTTCCCGACAGCGGCTCGCCGGGCGCGAATGCGGCCAGTCGCACGACTGAAGCACCGGTGACCGCAGTCGCTTCAGCGCTTAGCGTCGACCCGGCCCGCAACCCGATATCGAAGACATCCTGGCAACTCTCCGATACAGTACAGGCCCAGCTCGACCCCGCGGTCCAGAGCCAACCGCAGCGTCCGCCCGGCGCGAGCGAGTCGACATCATTGTCGATGAGCAGAGGCGGGACGAAATGGTCGCCCTGCGCGGAAATGGTCAATCGGTAGCTGCCGCTCGAACCGGCGCTTGAACCCCAGTCACGCGTCACTGCAAGGGTGTGCGTACCGGTACTCGATACCGGATAGGGAACGGGGAAATCCGAACTGTTCTGCCCGACGCACTGGCGATCTTCATTGGTGTTGGTCAGCAGATTGATATCGCCGAGGCTGACTCCGGGCGCGTGCAGCGCAATCCGCGGAACCGAGTTGCCGGTCACTTCGGTTACCGCCAGCTCGAGCGAGCTGCCGGCTTCAAGACCGAGCGACAAGACGTCCTGGCAGCTGTCTCCAACCGGGCAGGCCCATGAGGAATCGATGACATAGGACGCATCGCAGAGCACGCCCACTGCCTCGCTTTCCACGTCATCGGCCACGGCCGTCAGCGCTCCAGGAAACTCGACCGAGGAGGTGATCGAGACCGAGTAGCTTCCCGAGGCACCGGCGCTGCGCGCCCAGTCTCGCCCGATCGCGATCCGCCAGGTACCGGCCTGGCCGGTGAAGAAGCTCGCCTCATCGTCGGCGCCTTGCTCAGCGCACAGGTGATCACTGTTGGTTCCCAGCAGGGCATTGTTGCCATCCAGGCTTTCGCCCGGCCCGAACGCGGCAAGACGAGCATTCGAGCTGCCGGTGAGATCGCTGACCTTGATGGTCACCACGGCGCCTGCCTCCAGATCGACCTCGTAGACATCCTGGCAACTCGTGCCAGTGGCGCATGTCCAGCTGCCACTCGTGCTCAGCTTCTTCTGGAAGAACCGGTCGCTGAAAACTCCGTCCGTGAGCCCGGGAATAGCGTACCCCTGCCAGCCCTGGCGGACGTCATCGAACACGAACAACTGGCCATTGGCGAAACCGGAACGGCGCGAGCCGCCGTTGACGTCTATATCGAGCTGCGCGGCCAGTTCGAAGGTGCCGGTAGTGTCGAACAGGGCAACAACGTCAGTCGCTTGGTCCACGACACCCAGCAGGTCGAAGCCCGGAAGGTGGACAATCCCGTCTTGGGGGACGCTCGAGATGCCGGCAGCGACAAAATCGAGATTGACCGAGCCGGCCAGGGAGCCGTCGCTTCGATTGACGATGTTGACAGTGTTCGTACTCGAACGTGAATAAAACACATCCGCATCGGCGTCATAAGCGGGCGCCGTCTGGGATCCCAGCAGACCCGGAAGATCCGGAAGCAGCTCCGTGGTCGCGCCGGTGAGGTTGCCGGAGGCGTCGGTGCCGGGAAGAATCAGGCCAGGAGGGCCACTGACCGCACTGTAGGAGACAACCTCCAGTTGAGCGGTATTGGCGTTGTACACCCAGGACCTGGGGTCGATGTTCAAGGGCGCGACGGTTGACACCGGGGCGCCGCCGGATGGCCCGAACACCATGGCGGTCACGCTGGTGCTCCCAGTATTCGAGCCGTAATAACGATCGAAACCGGGATGATAGGCGATCGGCGAGGCAACGCTGACGAAGTTGCCATCCAGATCGAGAAAAATGGTGCGCGTCGCGCTGATCACCGTCCCTCTAAAGGACGACGCTTCGACCACGGAGAAATCCGACCGGTTGGTTTCGGCGCCAACGGGCGACGCCAGCGCAACGAGACAGGCCGCGCACGCGGCCGCGAAGCGAGTGATCGGGGTCATGCGGCAACTCCTTTCCTGAAGTCGTCCGGCACGACACTCGCACCCGTTTTTAAGAGAGCTATATCACATAATTATCCCAAAACGTGATTGACGTCAATACTGTGTGCTGATTCAGCACATGTGAGCCATCAGGCACCCGGGAAAAACCAGGACACCCACGATTTCCCAGGCCAAATCGCACTGTGGTGCAGGAAATAGCCTACAAATCGTGGATGTCCTGGATTCTGGGTGATGGATTTTGGACTAAACGCCGCTAGAAGGGAGTCGGGTCGCCCTCTGAAGGCGCGGGCGACCACTGTCTGTTTCGGAACCAATGGCTGTGTCGGACTCAGCAGTTTTCCGTTGTGTCACTCGAAGCCCGCGAGCTCACCACGCTGCGCGTCCCTTCGGTCTGCACGCCAATCAGCGCCCAGCGGTCCTCATTTAGTTGGTATGAAACGATCGAGTTCACTTCACGCTGCAACCCGCCATCGGAGTCGGCATAGAACACCGAGGTCACTCTGAATTCGAGCACATCGCCTTTGCGGATGGCGCTCCGAACTGCGGTCGAGTCGGCCCAGTCAAACTGGGCTGCTCCGGCACCGACTACTGCGGTGCTCACGAACTGATAGTGGTGGGTCAGGTCCGACACGATCCGATGGTCGTCTGGTGCCGAGAGAGTCTGGCTCGGCGCGTCCATCGTTGTGGGCTCTGGATTCGATGCGGCGCGGAGTTCATCGACCGGCAAGTGGATGGTCAATGCGACAACAAGAAGAGAAATGAACAACTTGGCTGAGGGCATGAGTGATCCTTGATCTCGTGGAATGGAGGGCGATCTTTGATGTGCGAGCGTAAACGTTCAGTTGCTCAGGCTCGAAATTTGAGACCCCTGCCACGAGTCGTGGTTCCCCGGATATCTGGGCGTGGTCGAAGAAGCCCCCGCGACACGGGCTCGCCGATTGCCCGTGTCCTCCGATTCGATCCCATGCCGTAGTCCTGTACAGGCACCCAGAATATCCAAGGATCGAAGAATGACGAAAGTTCACGCGTTTTCACCCGCGTCGGCGGGGCTGGCCCTGTTTTTTTCGCTGATGGCTTTTTCCGGCCCTGCGATTGCGCAGACGACTTACACCATCAATTCTCTCGGTGACCAGGCTGGTCAGAATGACGCCATCTGTCTCTCCACGGCCGGAACATGCACGCTGCGGGCCGCGCTCCAGGCCTCGATCTTTGCCTCCCCGCCCATCACCATCGAGATCGATGATGGAATTCCCACCAACTCCAGCGGGAATTCCATCATCGATGTCAACAGTCCGTTGCCGCCCATTGTGGTCCCGACCACGATTGCCGGCGAGACCCATCCTAATTACTCCGGCGGCGGCTTCACCTACCTGGTGATCAACGGCAATTCCGGGGTCGACGATGCCAATGGTCTGACGCTTAGCGGTGCTTCGGGCTCAACCATTCGCCACATCGCCGTGCGCGGATTCGGCGAAGACGGCATTCTTGTCGCCAACGGGACCAACTACACCATTACGGACAACGTGATCGGCGGCAGTTGGGTGAATACCGACGTTCCGATCGACGGTAACGGCGGCGCCGGAATTCGCATCTTGAACGTACCGTCCGCAGGCGATGCAACGCTTGTACAGAATAATGTCGTGATGGCCAATGATGGCAGCGGTATCGTCGTTCAGGACGGGACTGAAAATGTGTTGATCCAGGGCAATGTGATCGGATTGCGGCCGCCACTGCTTTCCTCCGGTGCCTTTCGGCCTCAGGCAGGCAACGGTGGTTACGGCATTCTGATCGATGCTGATGCCGGCGCCGACAACCTGATCGGTCTGTTCTCCGGCAACACAATTTCCAACAACGGAGAGACGGGAATATTCATCAGAGCCGACGGGCAGTCGGTGTTCGGAAATCGCGTCGGGGTGCCGCACGAAGGCGAGGTTGCATCGGGCTTCGTCTCGTCGGAATACCGTAACGGCGGTGGCGGCATCTTGCTGAACAGTTCCGAGAACACGGTCGGTGGGACCGGTGGCCAACGCAACGTGATCGGTCACAATACGCTTTTCGGCATCGGAATCGGCGGTTTGTCCCCAGCCGACGACAACTCCGTCATTGGCAATTGGATCGGCACCGATAGCGAAGGTTCATCGCTCGGTCATATCACCGGTATCCAGGTATCCAATGGATCCGGGAATTTGATCCGTAGCAATACAATTTCCTTCAACACCTTGGGCCTGGTCATCAAAAGTAGCGGCGGTTCCTATCACCGAAATACGATTGTCGGGAACTTCGATACAGGTGTCAGATTTGAGGCCGCCGGTCAACTGGGAACAACCGACTGGGCGGACGCGAACGTGATCGGAGACCAGCCCGTGGGCGTTTCGGTCGAGGACTATGAGAGCGACAATCCAACCGGCGTGGCAATGATCAGGAGAAACTACATTGGGACGAACGCCAACGGGGATTTCCTGGGGAATGAAATCGGTGTTGCGGTTGAAGGAACGGAGAATCGGGTATGGATCGGCCAGAGTGGCGCCGGCAACGTGATCGTGGACAACACTACGGGTATCAAATTGCGCGGCGGTGCCTCCGAGGTGCTCGTGGCTGGGAATTTAATAGGTTTGCACAGCAATGGGCAGGGTATGAGCAACGGACGGGGGATCTGGTTGCGGGAACATTTGGGGACAGGTGCCTTTGACAATCAAATCGGCTTTCCGGTTGCCGACACTATCAATCCGGAAACCTGGTCGCCGGGATCCGGTCTGGGCAACGTCATTGCGAACAACATGATCGGTATCGATCTGTTCGACGCCGGTGATGGGACGGTCAATAATGTCATTCGCGGAAATCACATTTCCGGGGGGACGGTCACTGAAGTGCCCGGCATCGATCTGGGCATGGTTGAAGTCGATGTTGGCGGGGCGGCGACCGGGCCGAATAATCAGATGAATTATCCGGAGTTCGACCCGGCTCAGACGCAGGTCAACCCATCGGCGGGGGAAATCGAATATCGCTTTCGCGTTCAGACGAACGCGTCCAATGCCGCCTATCCGTTGGTCATCGACTTCTATCTCGCCGACGGTGACACGCAGCAGGGAATGATCTTCCTGGGCTCGGATGAGTACCTCGCTTCGGAGGCCTTCGCGTTTCGCTCAGGCACGCTGCCCATCCCTGGAGGAGCTCCCGGTAGTGGATTTCTGGTTGCAACCGCTACCGATGCCGACGGCAACACCAGTCAATTCACCATCGAGCCGGCGGAACTGCAGCTGCCCGACTCGCTGTTTCAGGATCGCTTCGAAACTCCGTGAACGTCTATTGCTGTATCCGTTCACCTGAGAGGCTCTCTGAGAAAGCACAGCGGATCGATCCGAGTGGTGTAGGAAATGTTCTCCAAATCGTGGGTGTCCTGGGTTTCCTTTTGTTCCTGGTCCCAAGTTGGGGAAGTGGGTAGCTGCACCTGATCAAGGCGTATCGAGCGTCAACTGCTCGCGAGTGTTGACCGAGACTCCGCCGTAGGCAAGCTCTGCCGTGTCCAGGCCTTGCGGCACGTCGTAGATCAGGCTGAACGCGCGCGGCTCGCCGCCGGCGGGGAGCCAGAACGGCTCTTCGAGCATCAGAGGTCCACGCAGGTAGGCGCCGAGCAGCTCGATCGGCTCGCCATCCGGCCCGGTCAGCGACAGTCGCCCGCTGATGGCCATCATGCCGCCGGTCTGGCTGTTGTTTCGCATCGAAGCATCGAGACGAAGCAGCGCCCGGCCCTCGCCGGCGCGATGATCAGAAAATTCTTCGATTCGCGCGGCCCGGTGAATCGTCAGCGGCGTCGGATCATCTTCGATAACCAGAAGCTCGGACGGCGCCGACCCGGCGTCGGCTTCATCGAACAGCTCGAAGTGCATCGTCTCGGGGATCCCGTCCTCGATGCCCTCACCCTGGAACATCGGATAGTGCACGGCCAGTTCGACGCGCCCGGCATCGGCCGGGATCGGGAACACCGCCCGGCCGCCGGCCCAGGCATCCGGGAGAAGCGCCGGCTCGGCGGGCAGGTTGCCCAGCGTCAGCTCGCGGGTGTAGCCGTGGCGGCCATCGACGACGACCTGGAGCAAGCCGGCCGCCTCGACGTACTCCATGACCTTGGGCAGATCGATCCGGGCGTCGATTTCCGCGTCCCGATCCATCGCCAGCGCGTCGGCTTCAAGCGTCCAGAAGCTGCGCCCAAGCAGTTCGACCACCAGCCACTGCATGCCGTCGGGAGCGGGCACACCCTGCCAGCTTGATTCGCGCGCAGCGTCTGCCACCGCCAGCTCGAGTACATCGTTGCGCTGCGGCTCGCTTGCAGGACCGTCGCTACCGTCGGCTTGCGCCGCGATCGATTCGTCGATCGCCAGCGGTTCCGACCCGGCCAGGTGCACGACGACCGGCGCGTACTGGTCGTGGTAATAGCGCAGCGACAGCGATTCGATATCGTCTTCGGGCACTGGGTAAACGACCCGGCCGGACTCGGTCGCGCCGATGTAGGGCAGGATGAAGTTGGGTTTCAGCGTGTTGAGTTCGGCGACCGAACGTGACACCACGCGATCATTGATCAATAGGTACATCTGTCGCGGCACCGATGCGACCAGCAGCTGTTCCTTGTAGTCGAGATCGAACATCAGGTCGGCCGGCATGCGGTTCTCGACCTCGACATCGACTACCAGCCAGCGATGCCCCGGCGGCGGATCGCGCTCGTCGACGCGCTCGGCAACCTCGACCCGCGCGACCTCGAACAGCATGGCGCGGCTGCAGCCGGCCAGTTCCAGTTCGGCGTGAACGCCGGGGCGGGCCAGTTCGCCTGGCGTCGGTGAATCGGCGGCGAGGGTTGCGGTCGAAAACGCCAGCACGGCGAAGGCGAGCGTGCGAAATAATGCGTCCATGGTCACTCCTATCCGCAGGGGTCGGGCATCAGGCCGTCGACGATGATGCCGTTGGCTTCGCCGAATACCGAGTCGAGCGCGGCCAGGTAGATCTTCGAGTCGATCGCCCAGCTTGCGATCTCGCCAAAACGATCGGTCAGCTTGCCGAGCGCGTTGCCGGCAGCGATATCGAGCCCGGTCTTGACGATGCAGCACTGCATGCCCGAAGCCGACGGCCGGGTCAGGATGCAGTTCCAGACCGCCTGCACCGTGGCGACGGCCGAGACCGCGTTGTCGATCGAATTCATCAGCACAAGAATCTGCTCGGTCATCTGGCCGCGGCCGTCCGGGCCGATGCCCAGCGTCGTGCCGGTGTTCGGGTCGACCCGCCACCAGCTGGGGTTTTGACCGGCTGCCGGCTCGGCCGCCATGACGACCGTGTCGCCGTGGGCCAGCGTTCGAGCCACGCGCGCGGCCAGGTCTTCGTCCAGCGTGGACGGCAGGTCGGCCGCGTCGATCGAGCGCCATTCAGCACCGGCATCCAGCGCGCGGGCAAACTCCAGGCTGGTATTGCGGGCCGAGCCGCGGTCTTCGATCAGTTCCGCCTCGAGCACGGTATCGAGTACGCCCTGGTCCAGGCGCGCCCGGCGGGCATCAAGCGTGGCGCCGGGCCGAACATCGACGCGATTCTCGATGATGTCGAATCCGCGCGTCATGGCCGGCTGACCATCAACAAAGTCCATCCGTTCGGTCGTCGACAACAGGTTCAGCCCGGTCAGGACCATCGCCTCATCCTGCCGGCTGCGCGCGTTGCGGTGGTGGGCCAGGCTGACCAGTTCGATTCCCGAGGCCGACAGCAACTCGATCGCCTTGCCCATCAAGCCGGGGTTGCCGCGACGCGCGGCGTGCACCGCGCCCAGCGTGGCGCGGCGGTTGGCGAGCGCGCCGTGCAGCAGGTGTCCGAGCGTGTAGTCGACCGGCCACCAGTGGGCCTGGGCCAGGATTTCGGTCGACGACAGCATTTCGACCGCGCGTCGAGCGCGCAGCGCGTCGTTGAACTCGAGTTCGAGCTCGCGCTCGGCCCGCCGGTGCGGCCCGAGCACGTCCATCAGCGCGCGCTCGTGCAGGATCGGATCGGCCCCCGGTTCGAGGATCGACAGGCGAAGGAAAACGGCCGTCAGCTCCGGAGCCGGGCCGGAATCGCCGCGACCGGCGCTGATCTGGCCGAGCATGCCGGAGGCTTTCTCGGCCAGTTCGGCCTGGCCGGTCGCGGCCATCGCAACGACCCGGCCATCCGAGCGGATGCGCAGATCGTATTCGGGCGTGCCGCCGATCGTGATCAGCGGCATCCAGTCGTCCTGGGACTTCAGCCGTTCCGGCAGCGTCGACGGCGCGTCGCGTCCCTGGCCGCCGAACAGGCCCTCGGCGCCGGGCAGGTCCATCGGGTGCAGGTCGACGGCGATGGTTCGACCCACCAGATCGATCGCGGCGATCTCGTGGGTCAGCGCGGTGTTCTCGCGCAGGCGACCCCCGTCCAGGCGCTCGGCGACGATCTCGAGCTTCAACCGATGGTGTTGCTCGGTCGGGACTTCATCCGGCCACAAGGTCTGCTCGGCAGCGTCGGCCAGGCGGTCGCCGGGTGCATGACTTGAAAGCGACGGATCCAGGTCCTGCCAGCCCGAGCCGGTTCGAAGCTGCACCCACCAGTGGTCAGCAATCGATTCCCGCAGCGCGTCTCGGCGCTCCGGATCGTCGGGTTCGGCCCAGGCGATTCGGTCATGGAGCGCGCGACTCTGACGCTCGACCTGCTCGGCCACCCGCTGCTCGAGCGCCTGCGCGCGCTGCTCGACTTCGCGCACGCTGGCTCGGATGGTCTCGACGTCTGCATTCAATCGATCGGCGACGCGTGCGTAGTCTTCGGCATCGGTGTCCGGGTTGCCTCGATTGCGGTCGGCGGATGAGGCGCCGGAGGGCAAACCGTCAAGCAGGCGATCGACGGCTTCCTCGCCAAGACCGCTGCGCGCCAGGCGCACCTCGTGCCCGGCCGACTCAAGCAGCGCGGCCAGCAACAGCGCGCGGTCGGCGTGGCTGCCGTCTCTGTCCATCAAGGTGCCGCGTGCACCGCGCAGCACGCCGCGATAGGCGATCCAGCGGGTGTTGTCGCGGACCCAGGCGAACAGGTCGGCCGGGTCCTCGCCGATCGCCCGCTGCCGGGAAGCAACGTCGAAGCCCCGGGTCGGAATCTCGTCCAGGCCTTCGCGAATGGCCGAGTACAGGTCGCGCAACTCGCCCTCGGCCCGGGCAAAGCGGTCGGACGACGCCTCCTGGCAGGCCGAGGCCGCCGACGCCGGGGCCGGCGCAAGGCAGACCAGCGTGAAGACCAGCGTTAGCGAAATGGTTCGTATGTGCTTCATGGCAAGTTTCCTTGGAAATGCATTCACTGGGCCTGGTCGAGACGAATGACCTCAGCCTGGCCCGGTGCGATGCGCACCGTCTGCTCGGTATCGCCGTAGCCGGCCTCGATGTGCAGCTCATACTCGCCGGGCTCCAGTTCGATTGCTTCAGCGCCGACCCGGCTGCGCGCGACGGTTTCACCGGCCGCGTCAACAACCCGGAACGGTGCGGCCAGGGCCTCGCTGAGGCTGGAAGACAGCTCGGCGCCGTCCTGGCTGTCGAAGTAGGCGCCGCCACCCAGCGCGGCAAGTTCCTCGAATTCAGCCTGCAGCTCGAGCTCGTCGATCTGGAAGCCGACGATGTTCAAGCGCACGTCCAGGCCCTGTTCGACCAGCGCTTCGACAGCCGCGGCAACATCGCCGTCGCAGGTTTCTTCGCCATCGGTCAGCATGACGACCAGACGTCTGCCCTCCCCATGACCGGCCAGGTCCTCCGGCACGGCCTGCAGCGACGCGGCCAGCGGCGTGCGCGCCAGGTTGACCGCCTGCAAAGCGCCGACGGCATTGGCAACCGCGCCGTGGCTGCCATCATCGGGTGCGACCAGCAGCTCCGATTCGCACGAGTGCGGCTCGGTGTGGCCGTAGGCGCGCAAGCCAATCGGCACGCGATCGGGAATGTGTTCATCGAGCATGTCCAGCACGGTCTGCCGCGCCACGTCGATCCGACGACCGCCGTCCATGCGCTGCAGCATCGAGCCCGACGCATCAAAAATCAGGTGCACAACGCCGGCGCCGAGGACCGGCTGATCGCCGGCCCGGACCTCGAGCGAGCCCGGCTTGGGCGGCTCGCGGTAGTCCGACGAGACCGAAAGGGCAAATCGCGTGGGCTGGCGCACTTCGCGCATGCCGGCCTCGAAACCGCGGATCAGCTCGGCGCGGTTGACGGTGTAGCGGTACCGGCCGTTGGCGACGTTGGCCCAGGACTTCATCAGGTTCTGGTACCAGCGGTTCTCGGCCACATCGACGCGATCGCCGTGGGCAATCTCGAGTGTGAATATCCGCGGCCGGACCTGCTCGAGCGCATCCCAGACGCCGAGATCCCGGCCGACCAGCGCCGCATCGGTGATCAGGAAAATCACGTGCTCGCCGTCCTGCCGGGCCAGTGCCCGGCTGGCCTCGATCATGGCCGGTTCCGAGTCCGACGACCTCAGGTTGGCGTTGAATGCGGACAGGGTCTGCGTGATCTCGGACGGATACTCGGCCCAGCCCTGGATCAGCAGCGGCCCATCCAGCGGCATCACGTTGGCGACTTCCTGGCCCGGCTCCAGGCCCTCGGCAAAGCGACCCAGCGCCTTGAAGATCGCCGGCTGGTGTGCCGACACGCTGCCGCTGCCGTCCCACATGAATACGATCGAGCGCGGCGGCATCTCGACATCCAGGCGGTAGTCGCCGGGCGCAAGATCGACGAGGTTTGCTTCACGAAGGCCGTCGCGACCGCTGAATTCGACCTCGATCGGTTCGTTGTCGGCACCGACCAGGCGCGCGCGAAGGCGGCCGGAGGTGTTCTCGTCGAGGGTGAAGCTCAACGTGTTGTCGGGTGCGTCCAGCCGGACCCGGTAGCTTCGCACATCGCCGGGCTCGGCCAGCTCAGCCGTGACTCGGGTCTCCAGCGACCGGGGTGCATCGGGCGAACTGTCGAGGTCATCGACGGCGGTCAGGGCCTCGGTTTCGGGCTCCCACGGTCCATGCTGGTCGTCCATGCCCCAGTAGGCCAGGGCCGACGTTCCGCTGCCCAGCGCGTCGGCTTCGAACGCGGCGATGTGTCTCGGCACCCGCCAGAAGATCACGCCTTCGCCGTCGGGCTCATCGATGATCAGCCGCAGGTAGCGCGCCCGCACCGGCTCGGGGAACTCGAAATGCGCCCGCATCGCGTCATTGCGTTCGAGCAGCCATTCGCCGTGATCGTCCCAGGGCCCGACCGGGCTCTCGGTGCTGGTCAGAACCTGCACTCGCTCGATCAGCTCACCGCGGCGATCGGGATCGTCCTCCCAGACCAGGTAATCGAGACGCGCGGTTCGCTGCTGCAGAAAACCGAACGCAACATCGACCTCGCGCTTCTCGCTTCGCAGTCCCCGACTCGGGGCGTCCCGCCACGGAAAGTCCACGTCGGTACCGCCGTCCGGGCGACTGTAGATCCAGTGCCCGCCGCGGTCGTTGTCCAGGACGTCGAGGTTGGCTTCGGCCAGCGGCGCGGCCGGCTTGCCGAGCGCGCGGAACAGGCCGGTCCCGGTCGTCGACGGCGAACCCCGGACGTTCAGCGGGCGAAGCTGAACGAATCGCGCCTCCGACGGCGCATCGAGCTCGAAGAACTGCTCGCCGTCGCCGACGTCCAGCTCTACGGTCATCGCGTGCGGCAGGTCGTCGGGCGACTGCCCCCATCGGATCTCGACCTCGCGCCAGCGCTGGTCGGTCGGGTGGTTGGAACGCTGGTTGAACACGAACGCGTGCAATTCACCCCCGTCGCCGGCCAGTTCCAGCGGCGGCAGCGGCTCACCCAGGTCTTCTCGCCAGTAGATCGAGCTGCCGGCGGCCGCCATGCCGTCGTTGAGATACTGCGAATAGATCTTGGAGCCCTTGTAGCGATTGTGCCGATCGTCGATCGGCTCCTCGTTCTGCGGGTTGATGAAGCGCCCGCCCAAACCACGCCAGGCCAGGTCCACCAGGCCATGGAAACGTTCCGATTCCCGCTGCGGCGATTCCGGACCGATCGGCTCGGCGCCGGCCTCGACGCCGATCTGTCCGGAGGCCACGGCCCCGCCGGCGTCGACAAAAACGGCCAGCGGACTGGCATCGGAAAAATCGGCCGGCACGACAACGTCGAAGTCGACCGTTTGCGTTGCGCCGGCGGCCAGCGAGAGCGCCTCATCCAGCCCGTCGACCGTCGCGCCGTGGTGGCTGAGGTGCGCTCGCAGACCGAGCTCGACCGGCCCGTCCTCATGATTGGTCACCGTCACCTGCGCCGGGATTCGCTGGGCCGAGGCCGAGAATGCCGCGACCGGCCCGGCATCGAAATCCAGTGCCGCGGTCGCATCGGGCTTCTCCGACGCCGGCAGCGCCGGATCGTCGATCCGGTACGTCTGGTCCGACCGTTCGCCGCTCATTCTCAGGTACCAACGCTTCTTTCCGGGCAGCGTTGCAGTCCGGCCACCGTCTTCCCCGGCCTCGCTCAACTCCAGTGCTTGACCCCCGGGATCGACGATGTCGAAGCTCCGGGCGGTTGCGTGAACCACCACATCGCGTGGTTCGTCGGTGACCGGCAGGGCCAGAAACGCGTAGCGCGTGCCCAGGTTGCCGGCCGGTTTGACGAACTCGCCATCGGCCGGGAACGGTTCGGCCATCCACGTTGCCGGCATGACCAGTCGGGTGTCCTGTCCCGACCACGGCGGCGCAAAGTCAACACCAAAGGCGTACGGCTCATCCTGGTTGCCGCTGCCGGTCACGACGGCCTGAAACTCGCCGGCCGGAACCACGCCGGAGAAGCGCGTGCGCTGGTCGACCTCGGTCGCTCGGAACACGCGCTGGCCCTGCCATTCAACGACCAGGCTGGCCTGGCCGCCGGCCGGCGGATCGAGCTCGAACACCAACCGGTTGCGGCCGGGGGAGTGAAAGAAGAAATGATCCTCGTCGCCGCGCGTGTGCAGCCGACCGCGCTTCGTTTCGCCGACGGCCATCGCGTTGGCCGTCTCCGCGTCGTTGTTCGGTTCGAGTTCGAAATCCGGATCGGGCTGACCGAGCGCGGTCGCGGCCAGCGTGTAGTCGCCGGCATGACCCTGCACCCGCACCCTGTAGTCACCGGGCAGCAGCCATTGCCCATCAAGCCGCAACGGGTCGCTGCCATCCGAACCGCGGGGTCGACTCTGCTGCCCGATGGCGCCGCGAGAGCCCACGCGATAAAGCCATAGCCGGTCGACCGCTTCGCCTTCGGCCTCGATCCGCCAAAGTTGCGGCTCGCCGGTCACCTTCCAGTCGAACCACGCAGAGCGTTGACTCTTCAAATGCCCCGCCACGGGCTGGTTCGAATCCAGCGGTGCGGCCCATTGCGGTTCATCGTTGGGCTCGGCGGCGCGACCGGCAGGCGGCGCCTGGCCCGGCCGCAGAGTGACAGTATGCGGAGCCGGCTCTGAGCTGCGATCCAGCCAGAATTTCAGCCGGTAGGGGCCCGGATCAAGCTGCAGGTCGTAAAACAGCGCCTCCGCCGGGCCCTCGCGGCAAACGCCATCATCGCTGTCGCGCCGCAAAAGACAGACGTCGACCCCGGATTGACCCTCGGTCGTGACGTCGATATCCAGGCTGCGCCCGGCCATCGATTCGTCGACTTCGAACGCAAGCCAGCTCGAGTTGCCGGGCTGCAGGTCCAGCTCGAACGGCACGTCGGGCTCGATCCATATTGCAGCCCCGGGCGAAGACGCAATCGCCTCGTCGGCTTCACGATCATCCGCCGCAGTAGCGGTCTCTGCGCGCTGGCCGTCCGCCTCGAGGCCTATGGCGACACGACCGATCGGCTCGCCGTCGGCGCGCGACAGGCGCAGGCCCGCGTCGGGGCTGATCGCACTGCGGCTCCAGTTCTGGTCCAGCGGCGCACCACGTACCGGTTTACCGATCGGCGCATCGTCGGAATCCACGAGCTGCGCCTCGATCTCGGCACCGAGCTCGGAGGCCACCGTTACCCGCCAGAGTCGGTCGCTGTCCTCCGGGTTCAGCGTGACGCGATGGGTATCCGTATTGAGCTGGAAGAGCATCGGCCTGCTGGTCGGGGAAACGTCCAGCGGCTCGGTATCGTCGGGTCCAGCGGTGCCCCGGATTCGCGCCGGGCCGCTTTCGGTCAGGTCGAACCGGTAGTCGCCGTCACCATCGCTTCCGGTCACGCGGATCAGGTGTTTTCCCGGTGGCACGATCAACGCCGGTGATGTCGCCGACGATTGTCGTGACGTGATCGTCAGTTCATACAGCGCGGTTTCTTCCGTGGCCGATTCGGCCGAGGATTCGGATGACGCGGCGCCGAACGTCTGTACACCGCCCGATTCCGGTTCCTCGTCGGCCGGCCAGACGAGCTCGACCGTGACCTCGCCGTCGGTCTCACCGCTCAGCGCCAGCGTCCACAGCCGGTCGGACTCGGCATCGTCGACCGACCACCAGTACAGATCGACATCGCCTTCCGGCAGCGCCCCGATCAGCCGTGCCTGGTCGCTGAACGTCTCGGCCTCATCGGGCGTGTCGTTGGGCTCGCGGTCGAACACCGCGCGCGGCGAAGCCGAAGCGGCACAAGCGAACAGCAGGACGGCAGGCAGCAGAAAGACTCGGGCGGATATCGACATGGATTGCAAAAACCGGGATGTGAATACACCTGACTACGGACTATGGGCCGAAAACACGACAAATCGGGCCGGGGTGGGGGAGGCCCGCGTGAGGTCAAAGATTTCGTAATTGGCCGTAGGTGGTCGACCCAGCGCCTGGCAAAGGCCTTCCTGGTGAATGCGTCGGATGCCGGTCCCGGTGACCTGGCGGTCGAAGCGTCGAATGCGCAGGCAGCGTCTCCACAGGTCGGTCCAGGCCACTGCGGAGGGGCCCAATATCTCCGCGGCGAGGCGCGTGCAGTACCACTCCAAGTAGACCAAATCCGGTCGGCTGCGCGGGCCGGCCAGCGCTTTATCTATTCTCCAGTTGGTCCAGTCGTTGGGCGAGGCTGTTGATCTGTTGCTGCATTGCCTCATTCTCGGCTCTTAGCCGGGCATTCTCTGCATTACTCAGTTCCAGCATTTCCTGTATAGCGGCAATAGCGATCACGCCGAAGCCCGAACTGTCCAGCGTGTACACTTCTTCCTGCGAATCACCCAGTTGACCCTTGCTGACCAGCTCCGGGAACAGCGGCTCCACTTCCTGAGCGATGAAACCCAGCGTAGTCTGGTTGGTGGCGTCACTGCGGAAAGAATACGAGGAAGGTTTCAGCCGGGCTACCCGTTCCAGTATTCCTTCAAGGGGGCGAATCCCCTGCTTCAGGCGGCCGTCCGAGAGACTAGAATAGTTGCCAGTGGCAGAGTTGAACTCTCCCCTGAAAGCACCTCTGTAATACAATTCCAGGGCTCCATCACTGTTCGTGGAATACAGGGTCCAGTAGGCATCATTCGCCCCCGGATGTTCAATCGTAACGCCACTTGAGGTCCCACTGCCGTTGGCGTGAACCATAGTAATCTCGGCCCTTCGGGTAGAGGTGCGGAACAGAACATCGTTCTGGCTGTTGAAATTGAAGTGCAAGCCGGCGTTGGCATCGATCTCGTTGCCGTCCATCAGTAACTTCTGCGAGCCGGAAAGGATCTCCAGGCCGGCAGTCATCCCGTCATTCTCCGTGCCGTTAATCGTCAGTTTAGACGCCGGGGCTGTCGTTCCTATGCCGACATTTCCGGTCTCGGTGACTGTCATACGATCCAGATTATTGGTTCTGAACAGCATACGTCCAGGCTGACGGTTGGCCAAATACAGATCGTTGTTGAAAATCTGCAGAAAGGCCAGAAAGTCGTTGCTGTTGTTGCGGAGTTCGATCATGGGATCATTCGCCGCACTCAAACGAAGGACCGTCACACCGGTGTTGGTAATGCTTACCGGATCAGATCCGGAAATGACGGCTCCTGAAGAGGTCAACGTGTTTGTCGTCAAATTCCCGCTTATGGAACCGTCACCGTCGACATCCAAACCAAGCTGGGACCAACACGGTACAGCCCAGAAAATCGTGATGACCACAACAATTGCGCTTTTCATAATTATCCCTTCCTTAAGATAAAGATCGCTTATCGGAACGGCCCGGCACGAACGGCAAAAACAGCTGCACCCGCTTTTCAGCGTGGGCGTCCTTCATGCCTGTGGGGCGGGGGGTATCAGGCTTCATTCGAAGCGGTCTGCGAAAATCAGATCCGGTAGTGGCGGACATCCGATGGCTGCAGTACTCACGCGAACGTTCACGGGGCTGATCAGCGCGCCGGATCTGACGCGCAATCCGGGGTGCGGGCAGCCGTTGCGGATACCGATCGACGTCATGTCAACCTGGGTTGACGGTCCCCGAATCAGGATTGGCCCATCTACGGTGCTGCTCAGCGGGCCGGTGCCTGTCAGGGTGAGGCTCCGCCTGATCTCTATTTGTTCGGGATAGGCTTGAGCGGCCAGCTCGATGATGGTGCAAGCCGGATCATCCACAGCCTGCTGCAGTGTCGGGTGGCTCGTTGACGGCGGCGAACACAGGACTGCCAGGGAGAGCTGCGGTACGGACAGGAGTACCACAGCGACCCCAGCCGCTACCGCCCGCGATCGCCAGATGCCATGTCGCGGAGCGGTGTCCGGTGTCCGGTGATGATCCGTGCAGGCTTTACTGCAAGACATCTGAATTACTCCCTCTGAAACGGGAATCGCATTGTTTCGGCTCGAATCGGATTTGGTAGTAGTTGTGGCCGAAGCACTCCGGATCATGATCCGTCCATTAACGGCTGTCAAGATGGTTGACGGCGGCTGTTGCGGATGCATGCCTGTAGGTAGATGCGGTCCCACGCCTGGCTGGTCACGTCGCGAATTGCCGTAGGAAATATCCTACGAATCGTTGGTGTCCCGAATGGCGCTTCCAGCTGTTTCCCGGGATGCGCCGAGTCTTTCGAAGGCTTGCTCGGGCGCTGGTTAGTGGTTAGGCTGGCTTGGCGAAACTGGGCAACAGACCCAGTACACGAATCGTGGCAGGGAGATCATGCGGATGGGCATTCGATGGACCAGGCGGGCCGGGCGCTGGCTGAACGCTGTGTTTTTGTTGGCGGGGTTTTCTCTACCAATGGCCGCTTTCGGGCAGGCCGAGGCGTTGGAGCGCTTCCTCGACGAAGAAGGGCGGTTGTCGGTTCCCACTGATTTTGTCGGCAGCCTGGACCCGTCCGGGTTCAAGATGCAGGCCTCTGCCGAGGGTGCGCCGCGCTTCGTGGCTGGTGGTGATGGCGCCGTGGCGGGAAAATGGCAGGCCTTCGGGGGTGTCAGTTTTGGTTGCAACGGACCAGTTCATGCTGTGGTGGTCGATGCTTCCGGGGTCGTGTATCTCGGCGGCCAGTTTGACGTCTGCGGAGACGCCATGGCCAATGGCGTCGTTGCTTATGATCCGAGTACAGAGGCGTTCCAGTCCTTGGGCAGTGGGGTGCACAATGGACTCAGCGCTGCCCGAGTTGCGGCTCTGGCCGTCTTCGAAGGGGATGTGTATGCCGGCGGCTCCTTCATCCAGGCGGGGGATCAGCCGGCCAACAATGTGGCACGTTGGGATGGCAATCAGTGGCATTCGCTAGGCAGAGATGATCAAAATGGGGTCGGCGGTTTTGCCATTTCCCTCGGCGTTTATGCATTCGCCGTTTCGGGTAGCGACCTCTATGTTGGAGGCAAGTTCTCGGAAGCTGGTGGCGAGCCGGCCAATCAGATAGCGCGCTGGGATGGCGGCCAGTGGCAGGCACTCGAAAGCAGCGGTGAGAACGGGGTAAGCGGCACTGGGACTCGCCACGGTGTTTTTTCTCTGGCCGTATCCGGTGATGATGTCTATGTCGGAGGTAGTTTTACTGGCGCCGGCGATCAGCTGGCCAATCATGTAGCGCGCTGGGATGGCAAACAGTGGCATGCGCTGGAAGGCGGTGATCGGAACGGGGTCAGCGGCGGCTACGTTGCAGCCTTGGCCGTATCGGACGACGGTGTTTATGTCGGAGGCGGGTTTGAGCAAGTTGCTGGCAAACAGGTAAACCGGGTGGCACGCTGGGACGGCAGTCGGTGGCATGCGCTGGATAGCGGTGGCGAGACTGGCGTCAGTGGCGAGGCTGTCTCGTCCCTGGTCATCCTGGATGGCAATGTTTTTGTCGGGGGTCAATTCACGCAAGCCGGCGACCAGCCCGCCGGGAACGTGGCTCGCTGGGACGGTGATCAGTGGCATGCGCTAACGGACAACGGGCGAAACGGAGTCAGCGGCCCCAGTGTCTTTGACTACCCGACCATGGCCGTTGCAACGACGATGGCTGTGGTCGATGGCGTTGTCTATGTCGGAGGCAGCTTCGCTGAAGCCGGCGATCAGCCGGCCAGTGGTGTTGCGCGTTGGGATGGCACCCAGTGGCTTGCCCCGGGAAACGGTGCGCAGAAAGGGGTCAGCAGAATGGTTTTTGCATTGGCAGCCTCGGGTCGGGAAGTCTATGTCGGGGGGCGTTTCAACCTCGCGGGAGACCGACTGGCTAACCATGTGGCGCATTGGGACGGCAGCCAGTGGCAAGCGCTGGGAAGCGGTGTGCAGAATGGACTCAACGGCGATGTTCGGGCCGTGGCTGTGTCCGGTGGTGATGTCTACGTCGGGGGGGAGTTCACTGAAGCTGGCGGACAGGTGACCAACCATATTGCCCGCTGGGACGGCAGTCACTGGCATCCGCTTGCAAGCGGTGGGCAGAATGGGGTCGATGGCGAGGTCACGGCTATCGCCGTATCGGGTAGTGATGTCTACGTCGGGGGGAGTTCACTGAAGCTGGTGGACAGATGTCCAGTCATGTTGCTCGCTGGGATGGCAGTCAATGGCATGCCCTGGCAAGCAACGGGCAAGACGGAGTGAACGGTCTGGTCAATGCTCTCGCCATATCGGGTCACGATGTTTATGTCGCCGGTACGTTCAATATGGCCGGTGGTCAGTCGGCTTACGGAATTGCACGCTGGGATGGCAGTCAGTGGCACGCGCTGCAGGGCGCTATCTCCAATGGGCTCGGCGGGGTCAGGGCCCTGGCTGTTTCTGACGGGGAACTGTTTGCCGCGGGCTCGTTCGTCAATGCCGACGGCCAGCCGGCCAATCGAGTCGCACGCTGGGATGGCAATGAGTGGAATGCACTGGGAAGCGGCGAGACGGTTGGCGTGAACGATCAGGTCTATGCCTTGACTGCTGCGAACGGGGAAGTCTACGTGGGAGGCTCATTTACCGGGGCCGGCGGTCAGCCGGCCAACCGGGTGGCGCGCTGGGATGGGGCTCAGTGGGCTTCGCTGGAAATGGACAATGACAATGGCGTGAACAACGTGGTCTGGGCGCTGGAGGTGTCCGGTTCTACCCTCCATGTGGGTGGATGGCTTACCGTGGCGGGTGGCCAGTTGTCCAGTCATTTCACGAGCTTTTACGCGGATGCAGTTTTCGGTGACCGTTTCGTGGAACAGCCAGCCGCGTCTAGCGACTGACAATCAGCAGGAAATCCAGGACGCGGCGAATTTCCGGCTAAATCAAGCTCGTCTCGGTCTGCTGGGAGACTGATTTCGGTGAAGTCCGGACGCACCTGCTCACACAATGGAAGAAGTCGGGTTCCTCGTCGCTGACCGGTTGGCTGCGCGGATAGGCGATGGCGAAATGATGGCGTTACGCTGAACAAAGTGGAATCCCGAGAGTGACGCGAACTTCCGTAGGATATTTCCTACAAAACCTGGGTGTCCCGAATTCCTCGAATTCCTTGGCCGCCAATTGAGCTGCCGAGCTGTTATCAGCGTTGCAGCCACCAGCAGCCGCCGTTCATGACCAGATTGAAATCCGTGCGAATGGTCCGGCCAAGGCGCTCGGGGACATACTGGTCCAGCCAGAGCCGGGTCGGCTGTTCCTCCCCATCGAGTTCGATCGACTCGACCTCGACGCCGATCAGGCGCCGGCCGCTGATGACTTGCAGTTCGTCCATCAGTATGTCGGCGCTGTTTTGCGTGTCTTCCATCCAGTGGTAGAGGCCGGAAAGCTTGTTCACGTCGCCTGAATCAAGCGCGGCACTCACCTGGGCGTGGAAGATTTCGATCTGCCTTGCGCAGTCATAACGCGGCGAGGGTGGGTTGAGTTCTGCTGGTCGGACAGGTTCTTCTACCCGGTTGCGTACCCCCAGCGCGCTGCAGGCGCGATCGGTGAAGATCTTCACGTCGTCTTCGCCGATGCATCGATGAATGTCGGACTCGACGGGAGTTGACGCGGCGCCACCCAGGATCGGCAGCCAGGCCAGCAAAGCGACGGCCAGGGCAGTTTTCCTCAAAGGTTTTTGAGCAAATTTCCGAGAGCCAGCAGGACGAATCCGGCCACGACCATCCAGAGGGCATAGGCCGCAAGCGCGGGGATCGTGCCCAGGGCGGACAGAACGCCCAACACCACGATGATGACAGCGATCCAGAACGTGATGACCTTCGGTCGACTGAGTTTGGGTTGGTTGACTTTCATTGTGCATTTCTCTTGATTGGAGCTTCAGCGGCCAGAGTCCCGCATCAGGTGCTTACGGGCCATCGCAGACACAATGACGGGGTTTCGCAACTGTGTCGGTGCGCTGAGCCTCATTGCGAGACGAGAGAGCCAGCGAGAAAACCAGGACACCCACAACCCTCCTGGCGGAATCGGCCGCGACTTGGTGTGTCAAGCGGTCCGGGGGCGCCTGAGGCAATGTTCGGGCAAGAGCTAGCGTCCGTTCCGATCCGGCCAATCGGAAGGCCGACTCAGGGTAGGGCTACCCGGGCACTAGTGGCTGCTCCCGTAGCCGTTTGAGCGCGAGTTCTTGAGCAGACGCTGCGAAGAAGACCCCACAGTGTCGCCGGCATCCCGGGATCCTCGGTTTCGGGCGCAAGGGCCCCGGCAGTGTTGTTCAGAGATTCCCCAAGACTGGTATCGATAGCTCAGCCTTGCATCGGCACCAGGGTGATCTCGACCCGGCGATTCTGCGCGCGACCACTTTCGGTGGCATTGCTTGCGATGGGATGCGCTTGTCCGGCGCCGACGACGATGGTGCGATCGCGCAGCACGCCGCGATTGCCGAGGTAGCTGTCGACTGCAGCGGCGCGACGTTCGGAAAGGCCTTGGTTGTATTCTGGCGAGCCGGTGCTATCAGTGTGGCCCGCAATCTCAATAACGGTCTGATTGTATTCATTGAGGGTGTCCGACAACGTGTCGAGCACTGAGAGAAACCGCGGTTGCACCTCAGCTGAGTCAAAGCCGAAAGTGATGGCGCCTGGCATGGATAGCGTGATGTTGTCGCCATCGCGCACCACATCCACGCCGGTGCCAACCAGGCTGCGTCGCAACTCCGCCTCCTGGCGATCCTGATAGACGCCTACGGCACCACCCGCGATTGCGCCCACGCCTGCTCCGATCATTGCGCGTTGGCGCCGCTCAGTGGCGTCACCACCGCTGAGCAAGCCGGCAACCGCGCCAATGCCTGCTCCGATGAGGGCGCCGCTGCGGGTACGGTTCGGGTCATCGGGATCGGTCGTTTGCCCGGTATAAGTGGCGCAGCCGGCCAGGCTGAGACTGGTAGCCAGCACGGTGGCGACGAGTATCTTGCCGGAACAATTATTCATGCGATCCTGCCTGTTTATGCAATAGGCGTGACGATACGCCAGGGCCAGGCTGCCCGTCTGTGCGATAGCGCGCTCAAGGCCGCTGGAGCCAACCAGGACACCCTCGATTTCCCCGCCTGAATCAGCCTCGGCGTGGTTGCCCGGAGATCGAAATCTACTGACGTTGGGTTCGAACTGGCCGCGATTTGCCGCGTCGAGCGGCCCGCCGGCGGTCTTGGGCCGAATTCACGCACGGGCCGGCGCCCGCGTCGGCTGACACGATGGAAGAAGCCGGGCTCCTCGTCGCTGACCAGCTGACTGCATGGATAGGCCATGGGCCAATGTTGGCCTCGAACAGGTTGCCTTGGTATCCGGCGAATGTCGTGACGGTCGGCAGGAAATCTCCTACAAACCGTGGGTGTCCCGGATTCGCGCGCTGTTCAGGTGCATTTGCCGCATACCAATCAGGAGCATTCCGAACAGCAAGGTCAGCAGTGCCGGCAAGCCCATGGCGGGGACCGGAAGTACCGGCAGGGTGTAGCTGCCGGCAATTGCAACCTGGCCGGGGGAGTTCATCCCGTTGGACACGATCAGCAACTGATCGCTGAAATCGCCAGGGTCCCCTGGCGTGAAGCTCAGTTCCACCGTGCAGGATTCACCGGGGGGCAGGGTGTGCGGTAGCGGTGCACAATCCATGGCATCGAAACCGAAGGGCTCGGCCGGTTGGGTAAACTCCTCAATCACCAGGTCAGCCGAGCCGGGATTGCTTAACGTCAGCGTTTGCGTCTGTTCCTCGGTCTCACCTGGCTCGAGATTGGTGAACTCGATATCGGTCACGCTCAGCTCCAGAACGATATCGGCACAGTTCACTTCCACGTTTTCGATATCGTCGCCGTCCAGTGTGCCGCTGGCGTTGGCCACCGAACATTGCTGGCCGTCTGGCTGGCTGGACACCGTGACCTCGTAGTTGCTGAGATCATCGAGGACCGTGGCGAAAGTGAAGTCGCCATCGGCGCTGAGGACGATGTCATCGCCGTCGTTGTTCTGAAGCGTGACGCTACTGTCGTTCGCCAGCCCGGACAGGGTGCCGCCAATGCTGAAGGTATCTGTTGTGCAACTTACGTCGACGTTATCGACATCGGTGCCGTCGACTTGGCCCGAACCGTTGCTGACGGTGCAGGTCTGGCTGGGCTCAGTCGGCTGGGTCAGGACGGTGACCGCGTAGTCGCTGAGATCATCGAGGGACGTGGCGAAAGTGAAGTCGCCATTGGCGCTGAGCACCAGGTCATCGCCATCGTTGTTCTGAAGGGTGACGCTGCTGTCCTGCGCCAGTCCGGACAGGGTGCCGCCAACGCTGAAGGTGTCGGTGGTGCAGCTCACGTTGACGTTGTCGACATCGGCGCCATCGAGTTGCCCCGAGCCGTTGCTGACGGTGCAGGTCTGGCTGGGCTCGCTGGGCTGCGTCAGGACGGTGACAGAGTAGTTGCTGAGATCATCGAGGGCCGTGGCAAAACTGAAGCTGCCATCAGCGCTAAGGACCAGGTCATCGCCACCGTTGTTCTGAAGTGTGACGCTGCTGCCCTGCGCCAGGCCGGACAGGGTGCCGCCAACGCTGAAGGTGTCTGTGGTGCAGCTCACGTTGACGTTGTCGACATCGGCGCCATCGAGTTGGCCCGAACCGTTGCTGACCGTGCAGGTCTGACTGGGTTCAGTTGGCTGGGTCAGGACGGTGACCGCGTAGTTGCTGAGATCATCGAGTGATGTGGCGAAGCTGAAGTTGCCATCAGCGCTGAGCACCAGGTCATCGCCACCGTTGTTCTGCAGGGTGATGCTGCTGTCAGTCGCCAGGCCGGACAGGGTGCCGCCAATACTGAAGGTGTCGGTGGTGCAGCTCACGTTGACGTTGTCGACATCGGCGCCATCGAGTTGCCCCGAGCCGTTGCTGACGGTGCAGGTCTGGCTGGGTTCAGTTGGCTGGGTCAGGACGGTGACAGAGTAGTTGCTGAGATCATCGAGGGCCGTGGCAAAACTGAAGCTGCCATCAGCGCTGAGGACCAGGTCATCGCCACCGTTGTTCTGCAGGGTGATGCTGCTGTCAGTCGCCAGGCCGGACAGGGTGCCGCCAACGCTGAAGGTGTCGGTGGTGCAGCTCACGTTGACGTTGTCGACATCGGCGCCATCGAGTTGCCCCGAGCCGTTGCTGACGGTGCAGGTCTGGCTGGGCTCGCTGGGCTGCGTCAGGACGGTGACAGAGTAGTTGCTGAGATCATCGAGGGCCGTGGCAAAACTGAAGCTGCCATCAGCGCTAAGGACCAGGTCATCGCCACCGTTGTTCTGAAGGGTGACGCTGCTGCCCTGCGCCAGGCCGGACAGGGTGCCGCCAATACTGAAGGTGTCGGTGGTGCAGTTCACGGCAACGTTGTCGACATCGGCGCCATTGAGTTGGCCCGAGCCGTTGGTGACGGTGCAGGTCTGGCTGGGCTCAGTCGGCTGGGTCAGGACGGTGACCTGATAGGTGCTGCCGTGGGTCAGGGCCGTGGGAAAGCTGAAACTGCCGTTGGCGCCGATGGTCAGATCATCCCCGGCGTTGTTCTGCAGCACCAGGCCGCTGCCGTCGAAACCCGAAACCGTGCCGCCGATGGTGTAGCTGTTCACGCTGAATTCGGCTGTGACCGCGCAGGCTCCGGTGATGCCGGTGGCGATCCATTGGCTGCCACTATCAAGCGCCGGCGAGCAGTTGTCACCGGCAACCGAGCTCACCGACCAGCCGGTATCCGGGGTGACGGTGAAGCTCGCACTGGACCCGTGGTCCACATCCTGGCTTGCCGGGGTGATCTGACCGTTCCCGGCGCCGACCCCGGCGGTCACGGCGTAGCTGTTGATCACAAAGCCGGCCTCGACGACGCAGTTGTCCTGGATGTTGGCCGCCTCCCATGTATTGCCGGCTACCTGAGCAGGTGCACAGGTATCGCCGGTCACTTCGTCGACGCTCCAGTTGGCTCCGGGGGCGACCGTGAATGCGGCAACTTCGCCTGAATCAACGGTCTGGTTTGCTGGGGAGATTGTTCCTGTGCCGGCAACGACCGAGGCTGTCACCTCGAACTGGTTGGTGAGGTTGAAGGTCGCAGTATCATTGCTGCCGGTGGTGCCAGCAGTCACGACATAGCTCCCCCCGATGGTATTGGCGGTTGCCGTGATGCTGGCTTGCCCGCCGGCGATCGTTACGGTGCTGACCTCGGTGCTCAGGCTGGCGCCGGAACCCGGCGCAAGGAAGCTGACCTGGCCGCCATCGACCGGGTCGTCAAACGCACTGCTGATGTCCACGGCAAGGTCTTCGGAAAAGTCGGTTCCGATGGTTGTGGATTGGTTGTCGCCCGAGAAAAGTACCAGGTCGAAACCACGGGACTCGAAGGCGCCGATATCGCAAGTGCCTTCCTGTGGGCGCCCAACCCCGCGCTGGTCCTGGGCAGGGCAATCGGTGTCGGGCCCGGCATCGATCGCCGGGCTGCCCGGCAACAAGGCATTGGTCCGGGTCAGGCCGCCATTATTGGCCAGGTCGCCGAGCACCGGTTGGGTCTGATTGGTCAGATCGCCAGCTTCATTGAACTCCTGACTGAAGTCCACGCTGCTGTTCGCGGTGCCAATCAGGTTATGGCCCAGGCTGAAATATCCCTGATCTGCCCAAAAGCCGAAAACATCCGTGTTGCTATTCCCGGAAATGATGGTCTGGCCAATACGGGTGCAGGTTGATCCATCATTCCATGACCAGACACCGCCGCCTTCGGACGCGCTGTTCGCGGTGATGGTGCTCTGGGTGATTTCAATGATGCCGTTTGTGTTGCGAACACCTCCACCCCCGCCGGTTGTATTGTTGTTGCTGATGGTGCTGCTTTGAACGACGGTGCGTGGCATGTCCGTACAAGAACCACCGGTTGTATTTGACAGGATGCCGCCGCCGTGTGCGTCGGCGATATTATTCGAGATCGTGCTGTTGGTTACGGTCAACGTGCCTGAGCTGAAGATGCCGCCGCCCCCGTCGCCGGCGCCGCCTCCGTCGGCTGAGTTATCCGAAATCGTGCTGTTGGTTACGGTCAAGGTGCCCGTGTTATGGACGCCGCCGCCGGAAGCCGCGCGGCCGTTGACAATGCTCAGGCCATCGAGGCTGACAGTGTTGCCGAATTCGACCCGGAAAACTCGCGTGGTGTCGTTGCCGCTGACGGTAATGGAATTGCCGCCCTGAATCGTCAGGTTCTTGTCGATAGACAGCTCACTGTTCAAGCCAATGGTGCCACTGACAGAGAAGTCGATGTCGTCGCCGGAGCTGGCGTCAGCAATGGCCTGGCGCAAACTGCCCGCGTTGCTGTCGTTGAGATTGGTGACTGTAATCGTGGCGGCGTCGGCGCTGCTCACAGCCACCATGCTCCAAATTCCCAGTAGCAGGGGCAATGAGAACCTGATGCGTAAGATGCCCAGTTTGCTGAATTTCATGCGCATGTTCTCCCCCCTATGTAATGGGATATTGGTGCTGTGTTCGATTTGTGCCCAGAATCGGGCCGTAGAAGCGACGCCAACGTCTAGAATGGCTGCTGTCTACTGGCGACAGAGTGCCGGAGTATACCGGTCCGGGCTTGACCCGTGCAAACGACGGCAGTCCCGGGCCATGCCACTACATCGGGATATGCAAGCGGGATAGGGCGCTTATGCCTTACTGTAGGGCCCGATTGTGACAGACTGGTCCTCCAATCGCTGAACGGGACATTGCATGGCCGGAGCAAGCTTACTCAGCCTTCTCGACGACATCGCCACCTTGCTCGATGATGTCTCCGTGATGACCAAGGTTGCCGCCAAGAAGACCGCGACGCTGGTTGCGGACGATCTGGCGGTCAATGCCGAGCAGGTCACCGGCATCTCGGCCAGGCGCGAGCTGTCTGTCATCTGGGCGGTCGCCAAGGGGGCGACGCTCAACAAGATCATCCTGATCCCGGCGGCGCTGCTCATCAGCGCGTTCATCCCTTGGGCGATCGTACCGCTGCTGATGCTCGGCGGTGGCTTTTTGTGCTACGAGGGCGCCCATAAGGTTCACCACAAGCTTTTCCACAGCGAAGCCGACAAGCAGGAGAAGGAAAAGCTGAAGAAGGCGTTTCGAGATCCCAAGGTCGACCTGGTGGCCTTTGAGAAAAAGAAGATCAAGGGTGCCATTCGAACCGACTTCATCCTGTCGGCCGAGATCATCGTCATCGCGCTGGGCTCGGTCGCCGCGGCGACGCTGAGCGTACAGCTCGGCGTGCTGATCGCAATCAGCGCGCTCGTGGTCCTGGTCGTGTACGGACTGGTCGCCGGCATCGTAAAGATCGACGACCTGGGCATCCGGCTGTCGAAGCGCGGTGGCGGCATCGGTCGCTTCGGCGAGTGGCTCATCGACGCCTCACCCTTGGTGATGAAGAGCCTAGGGATCGTGGGCACTATCGCGATGTTTCTGGTCGGCGGCGGCATCTTTTCGCACAACATCCCCTGGGTCGAGCACCTCTTCAAGGGCTGGTCGGCACTGACAGGCCCACTCGAGCCGGTCACGAAGCTGCTGCTCGACGGACTTCTCGGCGTCACGATCGGCGCCATTGTCGTGGCGATCCTCTCGCTCGGTGGAAGGCTCATGGGGCAGGGCGAGGATTCGAAAGCCAAGCACTGAGCTCTTCGGAGCTGCAGCTGTTGTGGGCGAAGAACCGGCGAAAAACCGGAAGAACCAGGATGCCCACGATTTTCCCGGTTGAATCGTCCTCTCCGTGACTGGCGGGGCATCGGAATCTGCTGAGAACGAGCCCGAAGTGGCCGCGCATGATGCCGCCGGCCAGGCCGGCCGGCGGCGGCTGGCGTCGAGTTCAGAATCCGCAGCGACCAGAACCCGGGGGATTGGTCAAGCGCTCGAGTGCCTGGGTCTGGGTACCGTGGATCCCGCTGATGTCGGCGGTGGCCTCGCTGCAGCTGTCGAAAGTCAGGAGAAGCTCGCCCCAGTACTCAAAGGATTCGGGATCGGTTGGCGCGTTGAATGAACCGGATGGGCTGTAGAGCAGATCGTACGCAACGGTTTCGCCGCGAGCGAAGCCGGAGGCGCCCGCTTCGGTCACCAGCCACAACGGCTCACCGTTGTCGCCAGCGCCGTAGAAGTAGCCGAACAGGCCGTCGGCGGTAGCCAGGAAGTTCCAGCCCTGCCCGGCTGAATCCGGCTCGTACCATGCGCCTGCCAGATCGGCATGGGACGCCACGTCGAACTCGACCAGCATGGTCATGTCCGGGTTTTCGGGGTCCGGCTGCATGGGATTGGGCACCTCGGCCACCCATGCATACCGGCCGGGCGTCAGGTTGACATGCATGTAGGCCGTGAGGGGATAGGTTTCCCCGGCGGCTTCGTTGGCGAACAGCGTGTCCACGCCGCCCAGGAAAGCGCGCGGCCCCGGATCCTGGAAAGTGGATACGAGCGCACCGCGATCGGCGTAGAAGCCATCTTCTGCGACATCGAGATAGTTGATCCAGGTGTTGACGTCCTCGACCGACGTCGCATCGTCGAGACGGATGAGGTGGACGTCGTGGCCGATACCGTGACCATAGACGATATTGTCCTCGAACGTCACCGAAACGGTGTGCAGCCCCGGTTGAATGTCCTCGGTTTCAGTCACGATGCCGGACGTCGAGGAGATGGACAGCGCCAGGTCCGCGCTCGGTTCCGGAGCATCGCCGGGATCGTCGGTCACGACCAGCTTGGCCAGCATGCCGTGCTCGTTGTGAAAGGTGCCGCTGCCGTCCATGACGTAGCATTCGAGAATATAGCTGCCCGGTTCGAGGTACTGGGTCGTCCAACCTGTGCGCGCGGCGTCGAGAAATCCGGGGCCTCCGCTGGGTACGACCTCTCCCCACCACTCCGGCAGACCGGCACCGAGGTTGCCGAAGAACTCGTTGACGTCGATTTCGCCGGCAAAGAACGGGTCCCAGGCGTCCTGGAACGCCTTGGGCGTGAGCTCGGCGTATTCCTCGACAGTCAGGTCGGCCTGGTCGTCCGGCAGACGAAACATGTAGACGAAGTGCAGCACGGCGGTCTCGTTGACCTGCTTGAGGGTGGTCCATCCAGCCGGTATCTCGGTTCGCGACAAATCGAAAACCAGGCGGTGTCCGCCGTCCTCGCCGGCCTCGCGGCGCGACACGATTTCGACCATATTGTCTCGCTCGAACCCGAACAGATGCTCGGCCTGATCGGGATCGGCGGCATGAAGTGGGGAACCGGAACTGGTGATCCCGGCCAGGAACAACAGGGAAAAGCTGAAGTGAATGATGACACGCATGAAAGCCTCCTTTGGGAAGAATCGGAAATGGAGCCCGTCGGATCGACCGACGAGTGGATGTTGCCGCGCGCCTTGCCGACACTCCTGAGAAGAACCTGAGAATTTCCTGAGCAAAACCCCGTTATGGGGCAGAATGGGCCTATTGGGCTCGACCCACAGTCGGGAGGGAAGCGTTCGATGAATTCGTCTGAGGGGTTTCGACTGGGGGAGTGGCAGGTCGAGCCTGCGGCCAATCGGCTGACCGGTCCCGACGGGGCGGTCTCGATCAACACGCGATCCATGGACGTCCTGTGCTGCCTGGCCGAGCATGCCGGCGAAGTCGTCAGCCGCGACGATTTCGCCGGCGCGGTTTGGCAAGAGCGCGTCGTCACCGACGATGCCCTGACATGGTGCATATCCGAGCTGCGTCGCAAGCTCGGTGACTCGGCTGCCTCCCCCCGCTACATCGAGACCATTCCCACGCGCGGGTATCGGCTGATAGCACCGGTCGAACGAAGCGACAGCCATGACCGCGCGGAGCCACCTGTCCGGTTTCGGCGACGAGCGAACCGCTGGCGCCGTGCCGGGTGGCTGTGGGCCGGAATCGCCGGGCTCGGGCTCGCGGCCTGGCTATCGCTCGATAGCGGACAGTCGCCGCCGGTCTCAATCCAGTCACCGGCCGGCATGGCCGTGCTGCCGCTGACGAATATTACAAATCCCGATTCGGGTTTTCCGCTGGCCGAGGGGCTCCACCAGGACTTGCTCACACGCCTTTCGGGCATTCCGGCGCTGCGCGTGATCTCGGCCACCTCGATGCGGCGGTACCGGCAAACCGACAAGAGCATTCCCGAGATAGCGGCGGAACTGGACGTTGAATGGGTCGTGGAAGGCACCGTCCAGCAATGGGACGAGCGCTTCCGGGTCAGCGTGCAGTTGATCGACGCCGCCCGCGATAGCCATCGCTGGGCGCGCAACTACGAGGGCGAATTGACAGCAGCACGGCTGTTCGAGGCGCAGGCTGAAATCATCGACGACATCGCCGAATCGGTCGAGGCCGCCCTGGCGCCCGAACCCCCTCTGGTCCGATTGCCCACCCAGAGCCTGGAGGCTTACGCCCTCACGGTCCGCGCCAACACGTTGCTCAGGCAGCGCAGCGAGAGCACCATGCGCCAGGCCGGCTCGCTTTACCAGCGGGCCACGGAACTCGATCCCGAATACGCGGCCGCCTGGGCGCGACGCGGCGAGACCCTGTTCTTGCTGCACTATTACGGCCACGAAACCGAAGACGTCTCGCTGATCGAAGCGCGCCAGATGGCACAAAGGGCGCTTTCCCTCGATCCGGAACTGGCCTTTGCGATGCTGGTCGAGGGGCTGGTTGCCATGCGACTGGAGCATGATCTCCCAAAGGCCCTTTCGCTCGTGCACAGCGCCTGGGAACGTCAGCCCGGGGCAGCCGTCGGATGGCTTGCCTGGATGGAGGCAGTTGGCGGCAATCTTCCGCGCGGGCTGGAACTGACCCGCCGGCAGATTCAGAGCACGCCCTTCTCGCCCGGCGTGCACTATTCGCTGGGAATACTGACCCTTTGCGCCGGCGATGTAGACGAGGCTCTAGCCCTGGCCGAGCGCGCCCTCGAACTGTCTCCGGCCTATGTCGCCTCCTGGAGCCTGAAAGGACAGGCGCTACTGCTACAAGGACGGGTCGGCCCGGCTGCAAACGCCTTCGAAGAAGCGCTGACCCTGTCGGGACGCCGCGCCGAAGCGCTCGATCTGGCCTGGCTGGCGCTGGCCCGGTCAAGGGCCGGTGACCCGATCGAGTCACTGGCCGCGGACGTCATGGCGAGCGAGGATGGGTTGGCAAAGGCCCTGATCAACCTGGCACTGGACAAACCGGAAGCCGCCGTGGATTCGCTGCGGCAGCCGGAATGGGACGATATGGGCTCTCTGATGGTTCGCTATCATCCGATTTTGGAACCGTTGCGTTCCCTCGACGAGTTTGGAAGCGTCGTGGAGCGCATCGAGGTGCAGTTGGGCATGAACGGCGTCGATTGAATTGCCGGTGCCAGAACAGGAAACCAGCACCGGAAACCAGGACACCCACGATCTGCCAGGCTCAATGCCGTCATGCCTCAGGAAAATCCCTACAGATCGAGGGTGTCCCGATTCTTCCCCATCTCGATGTCAGGCCAACGAAATGGCCAGTTTTTCTGGCGGATCCCGAATGGCACGGATAGCAAGCCCGGATTCGTCAAGGAGCCCCATCGATGTCGAGATTCATCCCTCTTATCAGCTCTCTCATTGCGTGCCTGTTTGCCATATCGGCCTCGGCGCAGGTCGATCCCGGTGCAGGCGGCGGGGAGCCCCGCAAGGTGTTCATCACTTCGGTCAGCGGCACTGCAGACTTGAGCACGTGGCCTGATGCGAACGGCGCGACCGGCATTGCGGCGGGAGATTCCATCTGTCAGAGCCGGGCCGCCGCCGCCAATTTGCCGAGCCCCGGCAACTATATCGCCTGGCTTTCCAACAGCGAAGACGACGCCTACTGCCGCCTGCACTCGCTCTCGGGGAAGCGTGACAACAATTGTGGGCAGGTCGAACTGCCATCAGATGCCGGTCCCTGGGTTCGAACCGACGGCAGTCCGTTCGCGGCCGAAGTTGGCTTGGCACTGCTTCCGTCCCAGAACGTCTTTCTGCCGCCAAAGTTTGATGAGTTCGGAAACGAGGTGCTGGATGAATCGCTTGCTCGCTCGGTCTACACGGGCACCGATGGGCGGGGAGAGCTGAAGAATGACCAACAAGATTGTCAGGACTGGGCGAGCGATGACGCCGGATTCATTGGCATTGGCGATGTCTATATGACCGGAACGGGGTGGTCGTCGTTTGGGAGTACGGGTTGCGGAGGCGTTCGGAAACTGTTCTGCGTTGAGCGCGGTAGCGGCGTGCCGCTGCCTCCCCTTGAGGCCGAAGGTAATCTGGTGTTCGTGACCTCCGTTGCCGGTAACGGCGACCTCGCCTCGTGGCCCGAGGCCGACTCGGGAACCGTCGGCGTCGAAGCCGGCGACTCGATCTGCAGGAACCTGGCCGGCGCAGCCGGGCTGGAAAACGCCGGCCTGTTCAAAGCCTGGCTATCGGATTCCAGCGAATCCGCCGACCAACGTCTGCTAGGTGACGGTCCATGGGTGCGTCCGGATGGCGTGCTGGTCGCCGAGAGCCTTTCGGATCTCACTACGAATCCCCGCAACACCGGGATCGCGGTGACTGAGCAGGGCGACTATTTGGGAAACAATCTGGTCTGGACAGGGACAAGCGACATCGGTGCGACCGAGCCGAACAACTGCGATGATTGGCGCGATGCCACAACCTCGTTCAACGCTAGACAAGGTTATTCGAATCGTTCAAGCAGTGGCTGGTCGTCCGGTTTGAGTTCTTCATGCGATGTCCCGAATGCGAGGCTTTATTGTCTGGAAGATGGTCCGGATATTCTATTTGCTGACGACTTTGAGCTGTGAAGTCTGAACAACCAGGATGCCCACGAAATTCCAGGCTGAATCGACCTCACCGTTGCCGTGCCGAAATCAGAACCCGCGGAAATTGGGGCCAAGAAAGGCTGCTATCGGGGGTATCGATCAGTCCGATTGTTGCCTGAGCCCGATTTCGCATACGGCAAGGCGCCCGGTGTTCGGCGTCAACTACATTGTCCGGTCGGCGACAACTTGAATGGCCACTTCTGCGGGCAGGGTTCGAATAGACAAAGAAGGTCGTCAACACATTTGCAGGGAACAGCCGTGATTCGATTCAATACGATTGCCTTACTGGCGGCACTTGCTAGCCAGGCCATTTCCGCACAGGCGCCACTGAGCAAGGGTGAGCTGGAGCTCCTGAACAAGGCACGCGAACGCAGTTCTGCGTTGCTGGAGGCTGATCGGGGCGGGCCGAGCGAGATCCTTTCTGTGGGCAGTGGCGCAGCCTGCGATTTCAGCTCGCTGGGAGCAGCGCTTACCGCCGCTCAGTCAAATGCCGAGATTCGGCTGGAAAGCGGCAGCTATAGTGGTCCATTCGTTGCTGGCGACAAAAGCCTCGAGTTGATCGGCGGCTACCCGGACTGTTCTTCCAGCCAGCCTTCCGGCCAGTCGATACTGGACGGCAACAACAGCGCAACCGTGTTGACCTTGTTGTCTCAAAACGACTCGACATCTATCGAACTGGAAAACCTGATCATTCGCAACGGTTCGGGATCAGGGCTGGCTGGTGGTCTTGATATCCGGGGTGGCCTGGTTGTGATTCTACGCAACGTTTCAATACGATCAAGTGCGACCGCCTCAAACGGTGGCGGTATGCGCGTTGCCCATTCAACCGATACCAGCGGTGCGGTCGTTCTCATGCTGGATCAAAGCTCGATCGGCCAGAACAGTGCAACTGACAATGGCGGTGGCATGGCCTGTATTGGGGATGGCGGCGCGCAGCACATTGTCATTTTTGACTCCGGACTGATCGGCAACAACGATGCGGGGGAAAACGGTGGCGGTGTCTATGCC
This sequence comes from Wenzhouxiangella indolica, assembly GCF_042310355.1. NCBI lineage: Bacteria > Pseudomonadati > Pseudomonadota > Gammaproteobacteria > Chromatiales > Wenzhouxiangellaceae > Wenzhouxiangella > Wenzhouxiangella indolica. The sequence goes on from NZ_JBHJMR010000006.1 coordinate 138,141, forward strand.
AGCAACTGCGCCTTTGTCAGTCTGGCTGGCGGTTTCCTTCAGGGCATCGTCGGCAACAGTGCTACAAGAGGTGGCGGCCTGTACGGCACCAACAACAGTCAGATGACCCTGGATGGCACAGCGCCCGGTTTTATCACGCCCGGAGATCCGTTCTCATCGGCCAATCTGATTGGGAACGATGCCAACATGGGAATCAGTGCGGTCTATATTACTGGTTCCGACAGTCGGTTTCGGGCAGTCGATTCCGATATCGCCCAACACGATGGCTTTGTTATCCTGGCAGAAGATGGTGCCGAAGTGGTCATCGAGCGAGGCCCCGATACCGACTGCCGGCGATACGAGTCTTCACTCAGCCCGGCCCCCTGTTCCCGTCTGCGCGACAACACAGGCAGACTCATTCGTGTTGAGGGTGAGAGCACCAGCGTCAGAATCACCCAGACTTTCGTCCAACATTACACGCCACAGAGTTCGTTTGTCATCCCGGTTTTTGAATTGGACGGATTCGATGTGCAAACCGGGCAACATACTATGGAGCTTGAAGGCGTGGTCATGGATGTCAACTTGAACGGCCAACCACTCTTCTGGACCAGTGGGAATTCGGAGGTCAACATGGCCTGGTCTACAATCAATGGAACAAGCAACGATCGCCCCGATGATGTTCCAAGGTTCCCAGTGTTTTTTGGGGCAAGTACAACAAATGTTCGTTCTTCCCTGATCTGGATCCCTGATACCGAACTGGCCAGTTCCAACAGCCCGTTGGATTTAGACTGTACTATCGCCAGCGAGCTCGACAGCGTCAGCCAGTCAACGCGGAGCGTGGTAGCTGATCCAATGTTTCTGGACCCGGAAAACGGCGATTTCCACCTTCACCCCGACTCACCGGCTGTCGACTTCTGCGACGACAGCGTCTCTCAGCCACAGTATGCGGATATGGACAACGAGACCCGTGGCATCCCCAATAGCGCCGCTGGTGTTTCGACCCCATTTGATATCGGCGCTGACGAAATGCTCGATCGGATCTTTGCTGATCGATTTCAATCACCTTGAGCTGTAAAACTGAAAGACCAGGAAAGACCCGGAAAGACCCGGACACACACGATTTTTTCCGAAATCGATGAGATCCGGGACCGGGGAGTGGTACGTCCATGAGATGTGCCTCGGCCAGGATCGCACCGGATTGCACATGCGATTCCATTCAGTATACCGACATCGAATCACGGAATAGCGCCCGGAGCGCGGAGCGGGGCATATCGATTGGTGCGTTCACCAACAGCCTTTGCTGCGCGTATGCGCCTTCGACGAGATCGTCGAGGTGCGACTCGCTAAAGCCGAGCGCGCCTATTCCGTCGGGCATTCCGCAGGACCTCATGAGTTCGGCAAGGCGTGAGGAGAGGATGGTGCCGGCATCGTCAGGCGTAGCCTCTTTGGTTTCAGCTCCGAGCAACCCGGCTGCCTGCAAATGTCGTTGGGGAGCAGACGCCGCGGTATATCGGAATACCGCTGGAGCCGATACGACCACTGACATTCCATGGGGGACGAGCGGCTTGTTCGTTGGATAATCCTCGATGGCGCATTCCTCGATCTGACCGGCGATTGCGTAGGACATCCCGTGGGGCACGTGCACACCGCAATTGCCGAAGGCGATCCCTGCCAGCGTCGACGCCCACATCAGTTCTGCCCGGGCATCCGCATCCGAGGCGTCATTCACTCCTCGGATCATGTACTTGCCAAGCAACCGAAGTGCTTCGCGACACCCCATATCGCTCCATGGGTTCGCGCCCTGGCTGGCTGGTCGATGAACGGGGTGGTCGACTCGATCACGCGAGGTGTACGGCCGCGCGGTATAGGACTCGAGGGCATGGCAAAGCACGTCGAAGGCACAGCACGCAGCCACCATCCGCGGCAGGTGGGCGGTGCAATCGGGATCGACAAGCGCCTGCGACGGTCGAATATGCGCAGACGCGATTCCGGACTTCACATCGAGCGAGACGATGTCGCAGATCGCGATCCCCGTCGCTTCGCTACCCGTTCCGGCCGTCGTGGGGCAGGCGATATGCGGTGCGATCGGGCCCTCGATGGGCTCCGCATCGCCGATTGGCGCATTGATATAGCCCAGGATTTCGTCCGCCAAGGTGTCCCGCTCGAGCGGGTGGGTCGCAAGGAGGTTTGCGATTTTGCAGGTATCGATAACCGAGCCCCCGCCCAGCGAAATATAGCCGTCGAACGTGCCATCCCGAGCGAATCTCGCAGCTTCCGCGAACGACTCATCGGTGGGTTCGACCAGGCACTCGTCGTATACCGCGACGTCCAGCCCCGCCTGCTTGAGCGAATCTCGCACGGTGCGCAGCATCGGCAGATCGGCGACCATCGGGTCCGTGTAGACGGCGACACGGGACATGCCGAGCGACCGCGCCCGAGGGCCGACCTCGCGGAGGCTGCCGGGACCGAAGGTGACCATTGGCGGATCAATGGTAAAGGCGCTTTCGCCTTCCTCCGAAATCAGCGTGTGATACTGACAGCATCCCATGATCTTTCCTCCGAGATCTTTGGCATTGACACCCCGTGGATTCTACACGCGAGGAGGGCGGGCATCATGTACCTGGTCACTCGTTCGTCATTATGGATTCGAGCGCTACTCGAATGGTGTCGGGAATGGGTACGGGTCGCCTCGACTCCCGATCGATATAGACATGCACAAAATGTCCGATGGCCGCGGGTTCGCCCCCGTCTTCGGCGAACAGGGCAATCTGGTAAGTCACACTGCTGCGGCCGAGCTTCGTCACGCGGATGCCCGCTTGCACCATTCCGGGAAACGTGAGCTCCTTCTTGAATTCGCACCGGGTTTCCACGACAACGCCGATGACGGGCGCATGGTGTATGTCCAGGCCGCCTTCCTCGATCAGGTGGGTGTTCACTGCGGTGTCGAAGAAAGAGTAGTAAACGACATTGTTTACATGTCCGTAGACATCGTTGTCACGCCACCTTGTTGGTATTCTTGCAATGTAGGGGAACGCGTCGATCTGGATCGAATTGCCCATGGCAGAGCTCCATCGAGATGTGAATGTCCTCGTGCATGATGCACCGTGCGAGCCTCATCGTTCAAGGTTCTACTCGATGCCTACATCTGACCCTCGATCGACGATCCCAGGTGCAAGATAATTGAGTTCAACATCACAGATATTGCGGGTTGTCAGGTCCCGATTTCGCAGCGACGGATGAAATGCAGCGTAAGAAGTCGTGATCCCGGTCGTCTCCACTCATGAAACCCCACGGAGACGACAATGCAAGCGCATTCCCCTCATAATCATTCCCCTCCCCTTGATCAGGAAGCCGAAATGGCGCCAGACATCGATCAGTTGGCGCAGGCGCATGGTCGCGCGGTGTTCTCGGCCGCCTACCGTGTCCTGGGCGACACCGGTCTGGCCGAGGACGTTCAGCAGGGCGTTTTCGTTCGCCTGCTCGAGAAGCCACCCCGTCGGCAGGTCGATCATTGGGCGGCCTATCTTTGCTCGATGGCTACGCGCGCCGCGATCGACGAACTGAGGCGACGCCAGCGCTGGCGGCGGCTTGCCGAGCGATTTCGAGTGATTGCTGATCCGACCGAGCCAATGCCGCCGGACGTGCATGACCAGGCGACCCGGGCCAGCCGGCTACGCCGCGCGCTGGGTTGTTTGCCGAAACGCCAGGCCGAGTGCTTTGCGCTGCGCTTCTTCCACGGCCAGTCAATCGACGATATTGCCCGATCGCTAGCCGTATCGCCCAACGTTGTCAGCGTGGCACTCAACCGGGCGACGCACTCGCTACGCCGCCGCGTCGAGGCGCTCGAGTCGACCCGTTCCAGAAAACAGGAGGCCCAGTGATGAACCTTTCTTCCACCACGAACATGATCAGTCACCCCCTCGATCGCTACACGGAGGCTGTTCGCCGCGACGAACCGGCTCCCCATGAGTCCGACCGGGCGCAGCGCCGCTTGGTGGCGCGACTCGACGAGACGCGGCGGGCGCCGCGTTCAACCATGACTGCGCGGCGTTGGGCCACGGCGGGGGTACTGGCGATCCTGATGGTGCCGGTGCTGGTCATGATGCCCAGCTCGAACGGCAGTGTCGCGTTTGCCGAAGTGCAAGCCTACTTTAACGATTTCCGCACCATGAGTGCGCGAATGACGACGAAAATGAACGGCGACGTGGTACTCACCATGGATATCGTTGTCGATGCGCAAGATCGTGTGCGCCTGGATTCCGGGGATCAGTTCAGTTTCATCATCGATCCGAACCGGCAGGTCATGCTGCAGTTGTTTCACCCGCAGCAAATTGCTGTTCGGGTGCCGATTCAGGATGACGATTCAGCTGCGTCGGCCCCGGCGCTCGATTGGCTGGCGGAGATCCGCGAATACCAGGGTCAGTCACGGCTCATCGAGGAAGTACGCACGATCGACGATGAAGCGGTCCTGGGCTTTCGCTTGACCGACCGGGCCGTCGACATGACCCTGTGGGCCACCGAACAAGGCCGGCCCGTATTGCTCGAGATGGAAACCGGACCCGAAGGGGCCGCGGCCACAACGGAAATCCGGTTCTCCTTCGATCAGCCGTTGGACCCGGACCGCATCAGTCTGGCCGTGCCGCAAGGCTACTCGCTCAGCGCCGAAGTTGACGACGACTGACTGAGCCAGCGTTCCTCAAATCCGTCCGCGAGGCCCCGGTGATCCACCGGGGCCGTTTCCTCACGAGCCGTTGAAACCAGGACACCGTGAATTCACCCACCCACGACTCGTTCTTCTCTGCAATCGATGAGATCCGGGCCCGGGAATCGGTACACCAAAAATTTGCAGTAAATCACCTGCAAATCGTAACCGCCCTGGATTTCCCGTCCTGAATGTCCCAATCGGCGACAGGTAGGGTGATGTGCGCCATTGAATGTCTATTCCGTCGAGCTCAAGATGGGAAATAGGGACTTGGCCGGAGATGGGTAGCGGATGCGACTGATGGGCTGATTGCGTAGACTGTCATGCCCTGAAAGCAAAGGTGAAGCCAGACATGAAGGACGGAACCGAACCTGCCCGCCTGCTGATGAATCGCGGCGAATTCTCCGACATGCGCACCGAGCCGCTGGGTTCCGATCCCGCCGCCGGGCCCGGCGAGGTCGTGTTCCGGCTCAGCCGCTTCGCGCTGACGTTCAACAACATCACCTACGCCACCTTCGGCGACGCCCTGGGCTACTGGCAATTCTTCCCGATCGAGCACGAAGGCTGGGGCCAGTTGCCGGTGTGGGGCTATGCCGATGTGGTCGATTCCAACGTCGACGCCATCGAGACCGGCCAGCGCTACTACGGCTACTGGCCGACGGCTACGCACGTGAAGCTGCAGCCGGGCAAGGTCGGCGCGCGCAGCTTCCGTGACGATGCAGCCCACCGCGCCGATCTGCCGGACATCTACAACTGGTATCAGCGCACCGACGACGATCCGCTGCACGACGCGCGAACCGAGCCGCTGCATGCCATCTACCGGCCGCTGTTCATCACCGCGTTCTGCCTGGCCGATTTCCTGGCCGAGAACGACTTCTTCGGCGCCAAGCGGGTGGTGGTCTCCAGCGCCTCGAGCAAGACCGCTTACGCCACCGCGTTCTGCATCCGCCAGCATTCGAAGATCGAGATGGCCGGCTTGACCTCAGCGCGCAATCGCGAATTCGTCGAGCGGCTGGGGCTCTACGACGCAGCGATCGCCTATGACGATCTTGACACTCTGGATCCCAATGCGCGCGTGCTCTACATCGACATCGCTGGCAACCCGAAGCTACAGGCCGATGTCCACCAGCGTTTCGGCTCGAATCTCGTCTATGACTGCAGCGTCGGTTCGGCCCAGTCGCTGGTCCCGCCCCAACCTGACCGCGACCTGTCCGGCCCGACACCGGAGTTCTTTTTCGCACCGAACTGGATCGCCAAGCGCTACAAGGACTGGGGTGCGAGCGAGTTCAACCGGCGCTCTGGAGAGGCCAGCACGGCGTTCTTCGGCTATGTCACCGACAACGCGCTGATCGAATTGGTCAACCGAGACAGCCTGGGCGCCGCGCGCGAGGTCATTGTGGACATGGTCCACGGGCGCACCGATCCATCGGTGGGTCACGTCATCGATCTGTGATCGCGCCAACAAAGAGCCAGAGCCGACACCAGGACTCGCGCAGAATCAGGATTTCGACGATTGCCTTTCGATCGTGGGTGTCCCGAATTTCCTTTGATCTTTCGCGTACGACATGGCCAGGAAAAAGTGGACGGATCCGGTGGCTTGGCAAAGAACCAGAACTCTCGTTCAATCTGTGGTTGTGCGGAGTTTTCCGCGACAAAAAGAAGGCCCCGGCAGCTGTCGCCGCCGGGGCCCTTGTTTCCAGCCTTTGAAGTTGGCGCTTAGCTGGCCTTGGCCGCCTGGCGCTCCTTCTCCGCTTCGATTACCTTCTCGGCAAACTGCTGCGGGCAGGGCATGTAGTGCGAGAACTCCATGGAGAACTGACCGCGGCCGGAGGTGATCGTGCGCAGGTGGCCGATGTAGCCGAACATCTCTGACAGCGGCGCTTCAGCCTTGATGCGGATGCCGGTCGGGTTGGGTTCCTGCTCCTTGATCATGGCGCGACGACGGTTGAGGTCACCGATCACGTCACCCACGTTGTCTTCGGGCGTGAACACGTCGACCTTCATGAACGGTTCGATCAGCTGCGGGCCCGCCTTTTTCATGGACTGGCGGAACGCGCCCTTGGCGGCCAGTTCGAACGCCACGGCCGAGGAGTCGACCGAGTGGTAGGCGCCGTCGAAGAGCTCGATCTCCACATCCAGCACGGGGAAGCCGGCCAGCGGGCCCTGCTCCATCATGCCGGCGAAACCCTTCTCGATCGCGGGAAAGAATTCCTTCGGTACGTTGCCGCCGACGACGCTGGACTCGAATTTGAAGCCAGTACCCGGTTCGCCGGGCTTGATGCGGTAATCGATCTTGCCGAACTGACCGGAACCACCGGACTGCTTCTTGTGGGTGTAGCTGTCTTCCACCGCCTGGGTGATCGTTTCGCGGTAGGCCACCTGGGGCTCACCCACTTCCAGCTCCACGCCGTAGGTGCGCTTGAGGATGTCGACCTTGATATCCAGGTGGAGTTCGCCCATGCCCTTGAGGATGGTCTCACCGGAATCCTGGTCGGTCTCCACGCGGAAAGACGGGTCCTCGGCAATCATCTTGCCGATGGCCACGCCCATCTTTTCGCTGCCGGCCTTGTCCTTTGGTGCAACTGCAATGGAGATCACGGGGTCCGGGAAGACCATGGCTTCCAGGGTGCAGGGATGGTCGGTGGCGCACAGGGTGTGGCCCGTCTGCACATTCTTCATGCCCACACAGGCGAAGATGTCACCGGCATGAGCGTAATCGATCTCGTTGCGGTCATTGGCGTGCATTTCCACCATGCGGCCCACGCGCTCGGTCTTGCCGGTCGCCGAGTTCAGAATGGTGTCGCCCTTTTTGATCTTGCCCGAGTAAATACGGATGAAGGTCAGGGCACCGAAGCGGTCGTCCATGATCTTGAACGCCAGCGCGCGGAACGGCTCGTCCAGGGAAACCAGCGCATGCTCGCCAGTGGGGTTGCCTTCTTCGTCGGTCAGGTCCTGCGGCTCCACTTCGGTAGGGCTCGGCAGGTAATCAACGACCGCATCCAGAACCAGCTGTACGCCCTTGTTCTTGAATGCCGAACCGCAGTAGGTCGGGAAGAACTTCAGCGTGCGGGTTCCTTCGCGGATGCAGCGTTGGATGTCCTCGATGGAGGGCTCTTCGCCGTCCATGTAAGCCATCATCAGGTCATCGTCCATCTCGACCGCGGTCTCGATGAGTTCCTGACGGTAGGCCTCGACGTCGTCGGCCATGTCGGCCGGCACATCGGTGACCTCGTAGTTCTCGGGCAGGCCAGTATCGTCCCAGATGTAGGCCTTGCGGGTGAGCAGGTCGACCACGCCCTTGAACTCGCCTTCCGTGCCGATCGGCAACACCATCACCAGCGGGGTGGCGGCCAGAACGTCCTTGACCTGCTTGATAACCCGGTAGAAGTCAGCACCAATGCGGTCGAGCTTGTTGACGAAGATGATGCGCGCGACTTCAGAGTCGTTGGCATAGCGCCAGTTGGTTTCTGACTGGGGCTCAACGCCGCCGGAGCCGCAGAACACGCCCACACCGCCGTCGAGCACTTTCAGGGAGCGATAGACTTCAACGGTGAAGTCCACGTGCCCGGGCGTGTCGATGATATTGAGGCGGTGGTTCTTCCAGAAGCATGTGGTTGCAGCGGACTGGATCGTGATGCCGCGCTCCTGCTCCTGGTCCATGAAATCGGTGGTGGCAGCGCCGTCGTGCACCTCACCAATCTTGTGGGTCTTGCCGGTCAACTTCAGGATGCGCTCGGTCGTGGTGGTCTTGCCTGCATCAACGTGCGCGAAGATGCCGATGTTTCGGTAAAGAGAAAGGTCACTCATGATTCAAATCTTGCCAGTGGGTGGGTTTATGGAAAAGCCGCCATGTGTCCAAAGGCTCTCCGATACCGCCTTGGCCGAAGGCGGTAGGGCGGGCTCGTCGCCCCGCTAGAGCCAGAAAACGCACGAAACGACGCTCACCGCTGGGTGGCGCCGTTGGGGAAAGCTTTCTTGCACGCGCGCTTTATACAGGAAAATGGCTGAAAAGCCAACTAATTTCTGAGCTTTTTCGGATATTCTTCCAGCCGGCCAGTCAGCGCGTAGTGGGGTAAGGTCCAGGAAACTCACGGGTTTCCCGGCAAATTCGGAGTCTCCGCGGGCGGCGGCGGGCGAGTACGTCACCTCGTTCTTTTCGATGGCGACCATGACATCCCAGACGGCGCCGGAGTGGTGGATGAAGTGGTGGACGGTCTTCTTTTTCGCCTGGTTCATCGGCTACACCCCGCTGATGGCCGTGTTTGTCGCTCGTATTTCCCGTGGCCGGACGGTGCGTGAAATGATCACCGCGGTGGCGATCCTTGCGCTCATCGCCACGACCGTGTGGTTCAACCTGCTCGGCGGTTCCGGCATCTTCTACCAGATGGAGGGTGCCTTCGACCTGACCGAGCCGTTGAACAATTTCCGGTTCGATGTCGCCACGCTGACGGTGGCACAGGCGCTTCCGGGCGGTACCTGGATGGCGGCGGCGATTCTGGTCCTGACCACGATCTTCGTGGCCACCACCGGCGATTCCATGAGCTACTCGATCGCCATGGTCGGCGCCGGCCATGACCAGCCCCATCCGTGGATCCGCGTGTTCTGGGGCGGAGCGATGGCGCTGATGGCGGCCATCCTGCTCTACATGGGGTCGGGCAGCATCAGCGTGCTGCAACAGTTCATCGTGCTCACGGCGATTCCGGTGTCGCTGATCATTCTTCCTTCACTGTGGACAGGCCCGAAAGCCGCCATGGCCATGGCGAGAGAGCAGGGCGTGAGCTAATGTTCGCCAGCTCGTCCTCGGGCCGCTGAGTCGCGCCGGTACCGTCGGTCCAGATCCAGAAGCCGCAAAAAGCAGGAAGAATCCTGGGGCTGGCTGCGGGCCCGCGTCGATGAGCAGTTGACAGACGTTGCGCTAAGGTGATGCCACTTACTCAACTGGATAGTGACCGCAATGGACAAGAAGCAACAGGCACTCGCATCGCCGCTGTTCGAGGCATTGGCCGAGATCGCGTTCAGCTCGGTCATGGTGACCCGGGCGACCGACGAACACGGCGCCTCCGAAATCGTTTACGTCAATGATCAGTTCACTGAGCTGACCGGGTACAGTGCCGGGGAGGTCATGGGAAAGACGCCCGGCTTGCTGCAGGGGCAGAAGACCGATCGCAATGTGCTCGAGCGGCTGGCAAGGGAGGTTTCCGAAGACCGCGTTTTTCACGGCCGCACTGTCAACTATCGCAAGGACGGCAGCGAGTTCGATATCGAGTGGAAAGTTACACGCGTGGTCGATATCGACGGAGCGACGTACTACATCGCCGTTCAGCGAGAGGCTGTCTGACGGCGCGCCCGCGCAGAGTTGTTAGCGCATCAGGGCCGGGAAACCCAGGGCAACAGGGGTTCCCGGCTTTTTGAGACACATATTGCCTGCAATCACTATTCCTGCTCGAATTGATCCGCAAAAACACCATCTGGCGAACACTGAACCTCAATTCCCGTCACGTTCTATCCGGAGAGCGTGCCTGAGCCGTTCGTCACCGCGCAGGTCTGGACTGGATCGGATGGTTGGTTCAGGACGCTGATCTCATAGGGTCTGCCGTCTTCCGGTGCAGTGGCAAAGGCGAACGAGCCATTGGCGCTGATCGCCAGATCCAGTATATTGCTGTCCACCCCTGTCCCCGACGGGCCCGCCAGGGCCGACCGCTCACCATCATCCCAGCGAGCAAGGCGATTGACTATCACCCCGCCGGCCGTTGCGAACCGCCCGCCGGCGATCAGATGGCCGTCATGCACGGCCAGGGCCCCACGCGGTCAGTGACGGGGCCGGGGCATGCGCCCGCGATGGTCGACGCGCCGTGGCCGTTGGATTGGTCATTCCTTGATCATACCGAGCCACAGTATGAACGGTCTACACGTTTCCCCTGCTCGGCGAGTGTGGAAGGCGCAAGAAGCGGCTGCTGAATGCCATCATGCGTGGAAGAAGCCGGGCTCCTCGTCGTTGACCAGTTGGTTGCGTGGACAGGGCATGGCGCGGTTATGTCGCCACGACGAGCAAGATGAAATCCTGACCGTGTCGCGATCTGCCGCACGCATTTTCGGGTTTACATATGGTTGATCCGACCAACCGAATCTGCGCCTCGCGGCTCGGCTATGGCCTTTGGCTACCCATTAAAAGGTCGATTCAGCCCGGGAAATCGGGCTGTCCTGATTTTACAGTTCTACAATAATCGCCTGGCCGTATTCCAGCTGCCGCGATCTTCATCTTCGTTGCAGTAGCGCCAATAGCCGGTAAAGGTATCGAGTTCCGGGGAATCGAATTCAAGTCGAATGCCTCCCCAGTGCTCGCTTCCCTGCTTTTCGCTGTCACATGCAGTGCGTGATCTGTCCTTGATCCAGAACCCCTCAAACTGATCCTCATCGACGAACTCACCTGTCAGCGTACCTTCGGACATTCGGTACTGCCCGTTGACCTGATCGCCTCGTCGCTCCAACTCAATGATGCCGGCATCTTCCGAGTGCCAGATTCCGAGGATCTCAACCTGCGGTTCACTCTGTTCTCCAGCTTCTGGGGTTGTTCTAACGGTCAATTCCACGCGACGATTGCGCGCACGACCCTCGGCGGTGTCATTGCTCGCCAGGGGCTGGCTTTCGCCAAGCGCCCGGGTGGTAACCGCTCCCTCGGGGAACGCGGCGTTCTCCATCAAGTAGCGTGCAACGGTCTGCGCCCTGTTCCTCGACAAAACGAGATTGTCTTCCGCGCTGCCGACGCTGTCGGTATGACCGGCGACTTCCACTGCGCTGCCTTCCGTGTTTTCGAGTTGCGCAATGACGCGACTCAGTTCTTCCCGTCCCCCGTCCTTGAGCCGGTGCTCGCCGGAATCGAACAGTACCGAACCGTCCAACGCGATCTTGGCCGCGGATCCCATGGCGCCGATCGCATCGATATCCGCTCCCGGCGTCCGGGTGTTGCAAGCCTGCCGGAGATCCACCAGCTTTATGAAGCGAAACGAATCATCGGCCGATACGTAGGGCGCAATATCCACCTCGGCCTTGCCGCCGGAAATGACGCCCACTCGCACCCAGTCCTCACCGTCTTCGGATACCGCCATTGCGGTCGGCTCGACGTCCGGGCCAATCTCGAATACGTAGAGATCGGGTCCGGCTACATCGATCAACTCGTTGTCGGTCAACTGCACTACCAACTGGCCACCGCAGCCAAGTGTCACGAAGCTGTCCTCTTCATCGCTTTCGTAGTCGGGAGTCCCCAGGATTGCGTAGGGATCGGAAAAGGCATCGCCACCGTCAGGATCGCCGGGCGAGAACGAAACCACTTCATCGGCAAACGAGGCGGCGCCTATGGGGAAGAATACCTCACCGCCATGTCCGTCGGGGTAGGCTTTTCCGGGTCCATTCTCGTCTTCGGATGCGGAAGTCGGAGGCTGCACGGAGATCATGGTCAGGATCAGCAACAAGCTGCCAATTTGATTTCGCATCACTACACTTCCTTTCAGGATCTTCTGACCTGTCACGATCGGAGTCCCGAAGTTCCGGGCAAGCACAAACTTGCGGTGTCCACGGCATACGCGCGCTTGGACTCACTCGAGATCGCGATGCCGCGGTGGGACTCATGCCGGTTCTGAGTGAGCCAGATCTTTCCTACAGGCTACCGGCTGACCCCGGCTCGAGTCCAGTCTCGAGCACGGCCGCGGGCCCTGGATGTCGATTCCGAAGCAGTACGCCCGGTCCGCATGGCCCACCAGACGCCCGATCTACTCCCTGAGAATGCTTGTGCAGCATTCTGGGAGCCGGCAGGAGTGAAGCCCGACAACGATGCCGCCGGGCTTTCTGCACTAGAAGTTGTAGCCCAGTCCGACCGTGTAGGCCCAGGATCCGTCATCCTGAAAGGCATCGTCGGCGTCGCTGGTGCTGCTGAAGAAGAACTGGTACTCGACTCGGGCCAGGAAGTAGGTCTTCGTCTGAACGTAGTGCTTTACACCGGTCTCCAGGCCGGCGAAGGTGCTGTCCTTGACTCCATCGCCGTAGACCCCACCAAGGCTCGCGCCGATGAACGGCCGCGTGCGGTCGTTGAGGAACTGATAATTGAAGTATCCACGGGTTGAGCCGTTCCAGAAGTCGTCCTTGATGCTTTCGCCTTCGATGCTGGCATAGTTGATGCTCTGGCGGATGCCAGCAACCATCTGGTCGTTCAGGTACCAGCCGAGATCGCCGGTCATGCCGAAGCTGCCGCTATCGAAGTCTCGATCGCTGCTGCCGGTTCCCGAGATGGACAGCTCCTTGTCGCCGTGACTCGGGCCGAACTCCGCGGTTTGGGCGGTCGCCGCCATGGACAGCACACCGAAAAGGCAAGTGGTCACTATCGCCGTATTGAATTTGATCATGAGAAGTTCCTTGCTTGATGCAGAAAGAGGTCAGGGAGCGCGCCGCGTCCGGCCGCGCGCGGATCGTTGTGGGGCGAAAGGCAATCCAGTCGGCCAACGCAAACGCACGGCGTCATGGTCGGCGGTTCGGTACCTGGTCGTCTGTGCGTTGGCGCACCGGAGTTCTTCTTGCCCGGGTCGAAAATCGGTTCCCGAAAGGGCATGCTTCCGCCTGCCCGGGCTGGGGAAAGAGATGGAACTCGAGAGCGTTTCAAGTCATGCGGGCAGAATCGCCAGGATAGATCAGTTGTAGCTGACTCGCTCTCGGGGCTGTGATTTTTATCGTTGGTTAGCCGTTGTCGGCTTCGTCCTCGACATCATCTCCGGCGTCTTCGATTGCATCACCGGCGTCGTCGATGGCCTCATCAATTTCTTCTCCGGCCTTTTCAGCCGGGCCCTGGTCTTCGCAGCCGGTCAAGATCGCGCTGCCGCCCAGTGCGAACAGTAGTGCGAAAAGTACGCTGATGATCCGGGTGCCGTTTCTTGGCCCAGGGGTGCTGTTCTTCTCGGTGTTACTTGTGTCTGACGTATTCATGCTCGATCTTCTCCTTTCTCGATCAAGGTTCTGATCCGGTAGCGTTATGGCCTTGGCGGCAGGTGGGCTCGGCAGACCAAACAGGTACGGCCTTGCCCGTGCATATGAACGCAATGTAGGTGACGCCAGGCTGCCGGGTCTGTTCGATACCGAACGGTGTGATCGTCGAGATCGGCGCGATTCGGGCCACGCCTGCATGCCAAGGATCATTGACTCTTGAATTGACCGAGGGATATTGCCCGCACTCGTTTGGAGTGCCGAGTGCGGGCGCCACACAATTCGAGATCTACGAGAGTGGCGCCTCGTCACGAAGAGTTTCATCCGGCGGGGCGACTGCAGTCACCTGATTTCAAGAGCTCTAAGAGCCACCACCAACAGCACGGCGCCTGGGCAGGTTAGGGTTCGGTTCGGTAGCGAACAGAAGCCGTGGTTCGAAACAACTGATCATGAACTGGGCTGGAAGCGCCATGCCCTTGAGTTCGAGCATCGCGCAGGCGATATCGAATATGGAGATCTGCCCGATGCTTCAAATGTTCCCAAGGAGAACAGAATGGCCGTAGTCAACACACAAGACAGAATGCTGGGTGATTTGCTCAAAATCATATTGGCAATTATCCTGCCACCCCTCGGCGTATTCCTCGAGGTGGGCATTGGAAAGCATTTCTGGATAAACATCATTCTGACTTTGCTCGGATTCATTCCTGGCATTATTCATGCCGTTTATATCATTGCCTCACGGTAGAACAAGATCATGGTCGCTACAGGCAGCCCGGACGACGTAAGCCGCGAAACGTTGGCTAGACTGCAGCAGCTTTCGAATCTCATGGACAGGGCTTTCGTGATCCCTGGAACGGGCATTCGATTCGGCCTTGACTCTGTCGTTGGTCTGATTCCGGTTATCGGCGACACGGCAACCGTTGCGGTATCAGGCTACATTTACAGTTTTGCGAAAAAAGCCGGTGTGCCGAGGCGGAAGCGGCTGAGAATGGCCTGGAATATCTTCATAGACTGGCTCATCGGGCTCGTTCCAGTGTTGGGAGATGCTTTTGATGTTGCTTTCAAGGCAAACAGCAAGAACGTCCAGATCATCATGGCGCACGTGGAAAATCAGCTCGATGCCGATAACATCGAAAGGCCTCATGAGCGCGTCGCCTGAAATCGGGCTTGGCTCGCTCCGTGCCTTTGCAGTAACTCGGTCCATGACGGTCGCGGCCTTACTGGCGTTTTCGACTTTTCCCGCTCTATCCCTCGCCCAATCATCGTGCCCTGGAATTCACGTCAAGATCCTGGACATACGAAACAGCACGGGATCAGTAGCTTGCGCGCTGTTCGACGCGCCTGAGGGTTTCCCTAAAGAATTCCTCCGGCATGCCAGCCGGATCCAGATGACGAAGATCATACAGGCCGAGGGCCGTTGCGACTTTCAAAACATCGAACCCGGAACGTACGCGTTGGCCGTTGTTCACGATGAGAATATGGACGGCAAGATCGGCACCAACTGGCTGGGAGTTCCCACGGAAGGGTATGGATTCTCGGCCGGTGCGGAGGTCTCTATGAGCGCGCCCTCATTCGAGGACGCCAGCTTTACCTACGATGGAAAGCAGCTGGAACTTAAAATCCGTCTAACCTACTGACCCAGTCACTCATTCTGTAAGCGATAGCGAGAGCGCGAATCGCCTATCATTCAGGTATTGTCAGCAATAAGTGGACGCAGACGAATGAACAGAATGTGCATTTTGACTATTGGAATGCTGGTCTCGGGCCAGGCACTGGCCTGGGGCGCGACGGGGCACCGGGTTGCCGGCCAGATTGCGGAGGAGTACCTGTCTCCTCAGGCCCGCCTGGCGGTCGAGGACGTGCTCGGGGTGGAGTCGCTGGCGCAAGCATCGACATGGCCCGATTTCATGCGCGCCGACCCGGATGAGTTTTGGCAGTCGACTGCGAATCCGTGGCACTACGTCACCGTGCCGCCGGGAAAAGAATATCGCGAGGTGGGCGCGCCCGAGCAAGGCGATGCGGCGTCCGCGCTCGATCGGTTCACCTACCAGCTGCGCGACGCCGAATCCAGTGCAGAAGAACGTGTGCTGGCATTGCGTTTCATCATCCACATTGTCGGGGACCTTCATCAACCGCTACACGTCGGCAGTGGCGAGGACCGCGGCGGAAACGATGTCGACGTCACGTTTTTCGGTGAGCCCACGAATCTTCACCGACTGTGGGACTCGCAAATGATCGATCGCAGACAATTGTCGTTTTCGGAGATGGCGGAATGGCTCGCGGCGGAAATAACGCCGGAGGATTTCCGCGCCTGGAATACGCCGGACCCGCTGGTCTGGATTGAAGAAAGCGCAGCGCTGCGGGAGCGAATCTATCCCGAGGAAGACGATCTGGGTTGGAGCTACAGCTATGAATGGGCCGATGATATCGATCTGCAACTCAAGAAAGCGGGCGTTCGTACAGCGGCCTACCTGAACGACGTGTTCTCGCAATAGCGATTGTCGAGGTCCCGGCCCGACGCCTGGTCGGCACGACACGCCAATCGAGTCTCTCAATGGGGTTGAGCGTCTCGGAGCGGACTTCTCGTCACTGATCAGGGGGCTGCGTGAGCGAGCCAGTCGACTATCCTGGCTTCGGCCGAAGTGCCGGGCGGTCGGGGGAGTTGCAGCGTAAGCCCTCAGAATATTGGCTCCGGATCGTAGGTGTCGGGAGTTTCCGGGTGTCCTCCAGTGCGCGCCTTCCGCGTAGCTTGTATTGAGCCATTCTCGTTTGCCTCGCATGACCGGGCACTTACTCAGTACTTTCGGGAGACGTTCAGTGAAATCAGTTTGCCAGTGCATCGTCGCAATATCGGCCCTCGCCACGTTCTGTGCCTGCAGCAATGATCCGCAGGCGCAGGCAAACAATGGAGGGGACGTTTCGAAATCGAGCATGACCTTCTACAGCAAGACGCCATCAGACAGCGAGCCGACCGTCATGCCGATGGACATTGCAGAAATCACCTGCGATGCCGATTCGGATACCCGACGAGTCCGCATCGACCTGGGCGAAGAAGGCCACGTCCTGGTTCGTGACGACCATCGACTTCCGGAGCCGGCCTGGCTCATCGTGGTTGATCTGACTCGACTGGACATCCTCGGCGGCAAGCGCGACACCATCGTTCCCTCGCGCGGCGGCGAGCCATTCGAGATGGACGAGGCCGGCAACATCCAGGGAGCCTACAGTTTCAATCTTCACGGTGATCTGAAAGGCCAGTACGGACTGCAGATGGAGATCTTCTGCCCGGGCGTATGAAAGCGACGATAGTCGTTGCCGGTGTGTCGCTGGAGCCTCAAGTCAGCGGGCTCGTCGCGGTACGCCGGCCGTCTTCGGCAGAATCTGGACGCCGTTTGGGGTCTGCCGTGTTCCTAGTGGTTCAACGTCTTCGTTGGCTGACTGAATCTGTCAGTGAAGATCACGGGCGCGCCCGAGTCAACGGCCGCACAGGCCGAAAATTCCGAGGTGCTATTGGTTGACAGGTTCGTTGCAGTTGCGGTGACAACCCACCCTTCAGGTGTTTGGCCGGGTACGGTTTCATTGAGGACGGCGTTGCCTGAAGCGTCCGGTTCGGCTATGAACGAACCGAGAAAGGTCTCACCCTCACCAAAGCCGGATGCGTCGCACTCTTGGTTTGCAAATACTTCGATTCTGAACTGGCTCTTGGGAACCTGGGGCAATTGACCGCTGACCGTTGTACCCGATGTGGATGAAAAACCGCTGTCCAGACCGGGGATGCTGGGTGAGCCATTGGCTCCACCCGAGATGACGATCCCGCGTTCACCATTTCCGGAAATACTGTTCTCGGAAATCTCTACAGCGCTGACTGCAGACCCTTCAAGCAGAGTGCCAAACCTGTCTGCCTGCGAGATGGTGTTGTTCGTGATCAGGACATTCAGGACGGGTTCGGGCTGAGGAAGGATTTCGATACCTTCCAGGGTCGCGATGGCTTGCTCACCATTGGCGTCGAGCCCGATGATGTTCTCCTCGATGATCAGCCCGTCGGTCGGTCGGCTGAATGCGCTGACGAAGATCGCCGTACCGAAAAGCTGATCGGCGCATCCTGAAACACCGCTGCGGCGTATTCCCGCGATGACGTTCCCCTGGATCACCGTGTCGTCCGACTCAATGAGGTTGATTCCCGTCCTGCCTGCGTTCTGTTTGCTCAGCCCGTCGCTCGACAGCCCGATATAGTTGCCTTCGATCGTGGTCTGCCTGGCCCACTGGATGTCGATCCCCACGCCCTCCGGGCATCCAACGCCGTTCGTCCCGCTGAAATCGTTGATCACATTGCGTTCCGCAGGGGTCGGGCCGCCGATCCAGTTGCCGGTTGGAAACCTCGTGCCCTCGGCACAGGATGGCGAGCCGGCCACACCGACAGATTCGAGAACTTTGCCGATCACGATATTGTCGTTGGCCCCGCATGTGATCGAGACCGAATCGATCTCGTTGCCATCGTCGACACCGATCCCGCCGATGATATTGCCGGAGGTCGTGCTTCCGGATCCAGGGGATAGCTCGATCGAGTTGGTGAAGTTGCGGACAAATCGATTCCCGCTGCCGCCCACGACAGAGATGGATTGACGGAATTGTGTCTGGCCGAGGCCGCGGACTTCGGTATCGCTGGCGTTGATGAGGATGGCCGGTTGTCCGACGTATGACGGGTGGGTATTGAGTATGCCCAAGCCGGGGCCGTCCGGATCCGGCTCCCCGATGAACGCCGCCTGCGAAAGAAAATCGATCGTGGTGTTGTCGCGAGTCACAACGAATGCCGGGCCGTCGATCCGAAGCATGGTCTCAGAGGGATCTTCCGGATCGACCGGGATCGCGAACTCGATCTGGTGTTCGCCGGACGTGTTGTTTACCGCGACGACCGCTTCCCGCATCGATACCAGACCGTCCGGACCGGGAAGATCCGCGATCATTCGAGAGCCGCCGAAATCATCGATGTCGTCGAGTTGCGTGACGGTCACGGTAGCCGCCTGTGTGGCTGTTCCGGCCATCGCCATCAGCGTGGTGATGAGCAGTGTGCGTGTGATTTTGAGTTTCATGGCCGGGTTCCTTTTCCCTGTTTTCAGGAGCATCCGCAACCCAGTCTCTACCAACCTTCTGTCAAGATCAAGAAAAGCCCGGAAGTCCGGAAATCCACGGGGCTCCCACCTGGGGGCGGCTGGATCGCATGGCATCGTAGGCGTCCACAGTCAGGTTGCCTTCGACTCCAAACGGAATACTCTGGCCCCTTGTGTTCTGCGGGCAGGTGCAGAGTGCAGGAGGCTGGGCCGCCACGGAACGAGGCAGCGGTGTTACATTAGGTGGAGTGAAAGTAAGGAAAGGGAACTGAAGGAATCGCCATGTACAGTCGTACCAGTCCGAGCCAAGGAGAATCGTCGCCGCGGGTCACCGGTTTCTACGAGCCCGATACTGGCAGTGTCCAGTATGTCGTTGTCGACGAGAGGACGAAGAAAGCCGCTTTGATTGATGTGGTCCTGGATTTCGATCCGCGTAGCGCAGGAACCGCGACCCGGTCGGCTCAGGCCATTCTCGACTATGTCGCGCAGGAGGGACTCGAAGTCGAATGGGTTCTCGATACCCATCCCCATGCGGATCATTTCATGGCTTCGAACTGGCTCAAGGAGCAGACCGGAGCGCCCAATGCCATCGGTGCCAAGGTGCGAGAGATCGCCGAAATGTGGGAAGGCTTTTACAACATGCCCGGCTATTTCGATCCGGATCGGGACTTCGACCACCTGTTCGAGGACGGCGATACCTTCAAGCTCGGCGAGCTTGATGTGCGGGTGATGCTGTCGCCCGGACACACGCTGGGATCGATTACTTACGTGGTCGGCGATGACGCCGCTTTTGTGCACGATACTTTCATGCACGTTGATGTCGGCACTTCGCGTGCGGATTTTCCGGGTGGCTCGTCGAGCGCGCTCTACGACAGCCTGCAGGCCATCCTGGCGCTGCCCGATACTACACGGCTTTTTATTGGCCACGATTATCCGCCGGTCGGCGATCGCGAGGCGCCGGCCTGGGAAGCGACCGTGTCCGAACACAGGGCAGACAACCCGCACGTGGGCGGTGGTACGAGCCGTGAG
This sequence comes from Wenzhouxiangella indolica, assembly GCF_042310355.1. Classification (NCBI taxonomy): domain Bacteria; kingdom Pseudomonadati; phylum Pseudomonadota; class Gammaproteobacteria; order Chromatiales; family Wenzhouxiangellaceae; genus Wenzhouxiangella; species Wenzhouxiangella indolica. The sequence continues at coordinate 157,923 of NZ_JBHJMR010000006.1, forward strand.
AATTACATGAAGTTGCGGGACGAGCGCGACGCCAAGCTTTCGCTACCGGATCGCATGCTGCATGCCTTGCAGGTCAACCTGCGCGGCGGTCGCTTGCCGGAGCCGGAGGCCGACGGCCACAGCTACTTCAGGATTCCGGCAAACCGCTTCTAGGGAACATCTTGCGCGAGCGCCGCGGATCCTTGCGGGAGAAGCCGCATTTCGCGCACGCGCTTCTTGCCGCTCCCCACGGCCTTCTTGCTCCCGGGAGCCCGACCATGGTCTGTTGGCGATGCTGAGCCGTTCGGCTGCAGTTGCGGCGACTGCCACTTGCGTTGCGCCACACGATCCGTGGTTCTCCGACCGAATGCGCTTCGCGCAGAGTTATTCAGGGATTCTTTCTCCTGGCATGGCTTCATCGGGGCATTTTCCGCGTAGGGTTAGTCATCGCCACCAATTTTTGCAGGGAGAGCCCCGGATCATGACCAGGCAAATACACGAGGAATCGCGCAAGTATCAGCTGCGCCAGCGCTCACGACCCACCATTGCCCCGCTTGCTGCCGCGATCGGGGGTGTGCTTGCAGCCGGTTCCCTGCAGGCGGCCACGATTACCGTGGATACGCTCACCGACAGCATCGACGCCGGGCATTGCAGCCTGCGCGGCGCCCTTTACGCGTCGACCGGCAACGGCGCAGTCGGTGGCGGCTGCACGGCCGGGGAAGTCGGCCAGGACACCATCGTGTTCGAATCGTCGCTGAGCGGCACGATCGCGCTCGATGCGAATGCCGGGGACTACTACGACGGCTCGACCCTGCCGATCGGTGAATCGGTCGTGATCGACGGCGACGAACGAATCACCATCCAGGGCACGGGCAATGGGCCGGTTTTTTACCAGCAGTACCAGTCCGGCGGCGGATTCCATGCCGAGGAGGTCGAGATTCACGGCCTGGCGATTAGCGGCGGTGGCGGCGACTACGGCGGAGCCATCGCCGTTCGCGGCCGCGAGCTGAGGCTCGAGGACTGCACGCTGACCGACAACTCCGCGGCCAATGCTGGCGGTGCCATTTGGCATAGCTACGCTGGCGACTCTTTTGCGCGCCTGTCGATCGTTCGATCGGATATTTCAGGCAACGGGACGGGCGCGAACTACATCGGTGGCGGCGCGGTTGCCGTGGTGGCACCGCTTCACTCGATGAAGGTCTACACCTCGACGTTCGACGACAACGTTTCCCTGGCCGGCGGCGGGGCAATCGACTGGCGGACTTCGTCGGGCTCCATGGTCCTCGCCAACTCCACCAGCTTTCAGGGCAATACCGCCAAGTACGGTGATGGCGGGGCGGTCAATATTGTCGCCAACGCCGGTTACGGTGTGGGGTTGAATACCAGAGACGCGCAGTTCTCGAGCAACTCGGCGAGCGGTCGCGGCGGCGCTATTGCCGTCGCGGATGCGGGCTATGGACAGAACGGCTTCGGCAAGATGCGAATGCGCGGCACGGCTTTCCTGAACAACTCGGCGGGCGAGAGCGGCGGCGGCCTGTCGTTCTTCCGGGGCGACGGCGCCGGCACGGCCGGCGATCCGGTGAACTATGTTCGAACCGAAGTCAGCCCGTATTCCGGTAATCCCACTACGTTCATCGGTAATACGGCCGCCTATTCGGGCGGCGGCGCCGAGATATCGGTGGGCGATGCCACGCCGATCGAACTCTACGGTGCCGAGTTCATCGACAATGCGGCCGGGGACGGCGACGGCGGCGCGGCCTTGATCGGGTCGGGCGACTCGGGACTGCTCATGAGCCAGGTCACGATCGAGGGCAACTCGGCCGAGGGCGCCGGCGGCGGTTTCCTGATCGTGGCCGCGAACGGGGGCGATGTAGAGGGCAGGGGCGTCGAAGTCGTCAACAATCAGGGCGACTACGGCGGCGGCATGGCGATCGGTGCAGGCGGCGGCAGTGTCCTTTTCGACAACGCGCGATTCATGGACAACACCGCGGCGACTTCCTCCGGCGGCGGAATGGAGGTCAGCGGTACGCTCGACCAGTTCGGGATTGGCGCATCGGTGTTTTCCGGCAACAGCGCCGCCGGAGACGGTGGCGGCCTGAATCTTGCCTCACCCGGCTCCGAGAGCGTGCTTGCCGAAATCAAGTACAGCGAGTGGTCGAACAATCACTCCGGCAGCAATGGCGGCGCGGCTTTCCTGAGACTGGGTAGCGACAGCCAGGTCTTCGTGGAGAACTCCACACTCTCGGGCAACACATCGACGATGGCCGGCGGCGCCCTGGCCGCCTACGGCGACTTCGCGCTGTCGGTCAAGTACTCGACCGTCGTTGAAAACGCGACTGATGGAACCGGAGGCGGTGTATTCACCTACCTGGGCGGCGGTTGCGATGTTGACAACGCCCTGTTCCATGCCAACACCGGGGCCAACGGCGCGGAAGAACAGGATCTGCAGGCCGTCATCGCACCCTGCGCGGTCGAGCACTCGCTGCTTTCGGGAGATGACTCGTTCTTCAACGACGTCGGCGGCAATATCCTTTACCAGGATCCGATGATCCTGCCGCTGGCCGACAACGGTGGCGCGAACGGTCGCACCCATGGGCTGGCCGCCGGCAGTCCGGCCATCGATGCCGGCGCCGAAGGCACCGGAACGCCGTCGAGCGACCAGCGCGGCGGTCCCTTCCAGCGCGTTTACGACAACGGCCTCGACATCGGCGCCTACGAACTGCAAACAATCCAGGACGGCATCTTCAGCGATCGTTTCGAGACGCCCTGAGGCGGAATAGTTGCTCCAATCAGTCCTCTGCTGACCGGCGCCTCGCCGGTCGAGTGGCAGAGGATTAACTACGGATCTCGGGGACCAATCGGCAAGCCGGCACGGCCCAGGGCACGGCTGGAAATCGGGAAGTGGGGTACTTATACTCGCCAAATTCCGTACGGCAGTGCTGCCGTTTGATCCACAGTAGGTAGGGGGTTGCATGAAATCCACGCTCGCGAGCGCTACGGCGCTGACTTTTCTTTTCGCGTTGTCCGGTTGTGCAACTTCTCCGGGAAAGCGGGTTTCCGACCTGAGCCTGCCTCACTCGACGGCGGTGGTCGAGGTCACGATGCAGCAGCCGGACATGATTGTCGAGACTGGCGGCTACAGCCTGGGAGAAGCAGTGGGCACGATTTCATTGCTCGGGGTTGGCGGACTGGCCATCGGTCAGGCGATCATGGTTTCCAACGCCACAGCTGCAAGGGAAGCCATCGTGCCTTTGCAGGAGCAGATGTCGGTTCACGATCTCGGTGAAGTGTTCTCGCAGAGGATCACCGAAAGCAAGGTTGCGCACCAGTTGTCCAGTTCCGGTTCCATCGAGGTGAATGAAGGGTCAGGCTCCTCGGATTGGCGTCCCGGGTCCGGGCACACGCTGGCCCTTGTTGGGGGAACGACTTTTACGTCTGATCTCAAGACCCTGATTGTCCGACTGGTTCTGCTTGAGTTTGCGCCGGATGAGGATGGGGATGTTGAGCACACGGGATTGAGGCAGGTTTATCAGTTCAGCTGGCCCGGGCCAGGGCCGGAAGGCGGAAGGTTTCGGGAGCACTACGCCAGGGGGTGGATGAACCTGGGCAACGACAAACTCCTGGAGCTGATCGAACGCGGAATGGATACGACGATCGGGATGATGGAACAACACCTGGAGACGCCGGATCTGACGGACCGGCTTCGCAGGGTTGCATCCCCACGGGGCTTCGGATTTCCTGAACCCGAAGCCTATCGCTGGCGTACGGAGAACGGCCTGGAGTGGGTGCTGCGCAAGCCGGACGACTACATCATCAACGCGATTCCGATCGAAGGCAAAGATACGAACTGGTAGATACGTCAGTGTCATCAAGACCTGCTGACGGGGTTCTGAGAAATCTTGCCCGCGTCCCGCCCTCGGGTAGCATCGATGTCGGCGTTGGTGCTGTCCCCGGCTCCGGGGGCGGATTCCCGAACATCGAGCAACTAAAACCAAGGAGCAGGTCATGATGCGTCTTTTTCCGTGATGACGTGCGCGGTACTGTTGATCGATGCTGTGTCGATGGCAGTATGCAGGCTGTACCGAGAAACGAGAGGAAACCCAAGCGAATGGATGCCGCAATCAAGGTGATTCAGGGCGTGGCTTTCGGCCAGGTCGAATTGATTCGACAGGCACACGAAGAAGGAGTCGACCTGGATGACGAACTGCCGGATTTCGATGGGCGCACGCCACTGACCGAAGCCATCCTCGGGGGCATGGGCGAGCCGGAAGCCGTCCGTGCCCTGATCGAGCTGGGCGCCGACGCCAGCCGCCCCGACGGTCGGGGCTGCACGCCCTGGCTGGCCTGCATTTCGCGAGCCGATGACCGCGTGGTAGCCGAGGAGATGGCCGAGATTGGGGAGATTCTCGAACAGGCCGGTGCCTCCAGGGAACAACAGGGCGTGTTCGATCTATGGGACATGGCGCGCCGGGGCGACGTCGATGGCGTTCGAGCCTTGCTGGAAGCCGGTCAGAGTCCGGTCTCCAGGGAGCTGTGTCCGCTCGGAGCGGCCGTGGGGGCAGGCCATTTGGAAGTCGCAGAGTTGCTGCTTGAACGCGGCGCGCCGCCCGACGGCGCCGATGTGCAGGACCACGGCACAAGCTGCCTCATGGCGGCCGCCGACAAGGGCCGATTCGACCTGGTCCGGCTGCTGGTGCGCCATGGCGCCGATCTCGATCGCAGCCAGCCGCCGGAGCCCGACTGGACCGCCGCGCGCATCGCCCGTGAAGCCGGCCACGACGACATTGCCGACTGGCTGGTCGAGCAGGGCGCCGAGCCGGCCCAGGGCGGCATTCCACCCGAGGCGCGCGAAGGCGGCCCCAAGACCAAGTACGCGGCTCTTTACCAGTGCGGCGTCGACGGCACCAACCACGATCTCGACACCAACGCCATTGTCGAGCGGCTGATGCAGTGGGACGAGCGATTCGGCATCCACCTGGTGGATGTCCGCACGGATGGAAGTTTCACCGTCCAGTTCGATCGCCTGGACGAGGATGTCGAACCCTTCGCGCGCGAAATCTACGAGTTCTGCCCCGACATCGTCGACCAGGGATTCGGAGAGATGAACGAAGCGGCCGAGCAGTTCGAGAGTTCGGGTCGCGGCCTGCCGGACGACATGAAGCAGTTGCTTGGCGGACTCGATCCGGATGACGAGGATTTCGGCCTGAAAGTGCTCGGTCGCTGGCTGCTACAGCATCGCGCCGTAGGGCTCTGGTGGGATTGAGGTAGTGGGCCATGCGGCTAATTAGGTAACACTCAGCCGCCGCACAAGCGCTGTGGCAGGGCAGGCGTAGCCGCACGGCGACTTTCGCGAAGCGAATGAAGCCTTGCGAGCGCAGCCGTTGCCCGTGTTCCGCTCGCTTGAATTGGCGATGGCCAGTCCTGCGCTCGCGCGCCTTGCCCACAACGCTTGTGCGACGGCTGAGTGTTACCTAATTAGCCGCATGGCCCACTAGCAGGCCGGATCAGCATCCGGCAAGCCCGGGCGGGCCTTCGTGTCGCCGCCTCAGGAGCCTTCGTACACTTCCACTTCCCGGATTTCCTCACGCGCGAGCGGCCGGATGTAGAAGCCGCCGGTGCTCTCGACGCGAATGTGGATGTGGTCGGGGTCGACATCGGCCAGCCGGCCGGAATGCTGATCGCCGGACTCCATGCGGACGCGAAGCCGCTTGTCGCGGTGCGACTCGAGTGCGCCGGGATCGATAGTGATCCACTGCCGGAGGGGCTGGTCCGGCGTTTGTTCCGGTGTGTCGGCATCGGCGCCGTCTGTCGTGGTTGCCGTTTGCACATCTTCTGATTCGGGCGCCGCCGCTTCGTCTTCATCACGGGCCGGCTGCTCCGGGGAGGCGATCGGTGCAGAAGACTGTTCGAGAACGCTGATGTCCAGTGGTTGCGGGTCGCCGTAGTTGACGACCAGGCGAACCTTCATGCGGTCGAGCAGTTCGGAAATGGCGTAGTGCTCGATCCGCTCGATGGACACGCTGTGTTCAGCGTCGGTGCTGACGCTGAATTGCTGTGGATCTTCGAGGAAGGATTCGTATGCAGCCACCGTATCCGGGCCGGGTTCGGCATTGAAGCGCGACCATGCCTGCTCCCAGGCTTCGAGGTGATGAGCGATGTATTCCGGTTTGGTCATCGACATTTCGTCGGCGCAGAATGCCAGCATGCGCTCGTAGAACCCGAGGTCTTCGTATTCCAGCGAGAACGAGCCCAGGCGCGTATTTTGCATCGAGCCGGCCAGCTCACTCGCGGTCAGCGAGGCCGACTGCAGGTCGAAGGTTGCCTCCAGGAAGATCGCGCTGGCCTCGTGAGTGCGCGCGTTGACGAACAGGCGAAGGCGGTCGCCGTTGTCGAGCAATTGGTACCGAGCCTCGACGTCGGCGCGGATGTCGAAATAATCCATCTGCAACAGGTCGTTCGAGTCGAACTGCGTGCGCCCGTCGCAGCCCGCGGCGTTGAACAGGACGCCCGAGGCTCCCATTGGCGAGTTGCTGCCCGAGGCCTGGCGGGCCATGGTTGCAAGCTCGCCGTCGAGCGGGAACTGCAGGTTGTCGACGCGCAGGCTCAGCGTTTCGGGAATCTGGCCGCGTTCGAGATTGCTCTCGAGTGTGAGCAGCGCCAGCAGGTTGGCGGTCTGCAGCGAGATCTGGCCGACGTCGATCCCGCCTCGCCCCTGGTGGAGACGAAATGACAGGTCGTTGATGTTGATCGCGCCGCCCGGCGACAGCCGCACGTTGTCGTAGGAGAGCGTGCCGAACATGCTGAGCCCACTGGCCATGCGGTCGAGCTGGTCGCGAATCTGGCCGGTGTAGTACCAGTTGGCGCCGACGAGCACCACGACCAGGCCAATAACGATGAACAGCAGCAACCGCTTCATGAGCTTCCCCGGGAATGATTGAACGCTTGAATCGAAGGCCCGAGGATAGCGGAGAATGAGCGTCGAGGAAAACCGGTAAGATCGAGCCCTGACATCCCGACGGTCGGTGCTGATCATCACTGAGCACTTCGGGAGTGTCCGGACTTTATGACTGACACGGGAGATTGTTCATGACCGAAGCGCTGCTCGACCGGCGGGATCTCGAGTTCCAGCTCTACGAGGTGCTGGATACGGCAGGGCTATGCGAGCGGGAGCGGTTCCGCGAGCACGATCGCGATACCTTCGACGCGGTGATCGAATCGGCCGATCGCCTCGCGCGCGAGAAGTTCGCACCGCACAATGCGTTGGCCGACCGCGAGGAGCCGCGCTTTATCGACGGGCAGGTCGAGATGCGGCCCGAGGTCAAGGAAGCGATCGACGCCTATGCCGAGGCCGGTTTCATCGCCGGGCGCTACGACGAGGCCCTCGGCGGCATGCAGTTGCCCGAAAGCGTCATGACCGCCTGCAGCGGCTTTTTCGTCGCCGCCAATCCCGGCACCGCCGGCTACCCCTTCCTGACCATGGCGGCGGCCAACGTGATCCGGCTGTTCGGGTCCGAGTCGCAGCGCTCAACTTACCTTTCGCCGATGCTCGAGGGCCGGTTTACCGGCACCATGGCGCTGACCGAACCCCAGGCCGGCTCGTCGCTGGCCGACCTGACCACCTCGGCCACGCCCACCGAGAACGGGCACTACCTGATCCGGGGCGCCAAGCTCTACATTTCAGGCGGTGAACACGAGCTGGCCGACAATATCGTCCACCTGGTGCTCGCCCGCATTGAGGGCGCGCCCGCCGGCGTGAAGGGCATTTCGATGTTCATTGTTCCCAAGTACCGCCTCGACGTGGACGGGAACCCGGCCGAACGCAACGGGATTGCCCTGGCCGGGCTGATTCACAAGCTCGGCTACCGCGGAACCACGTCCACCGCCCTGAGCTTCGGCGATGATGCGCCGTGCCACGGGTACCTGGTGGGAGAGCCGCACCAGGGCCTGAAGTACATGTTCCAGATGATGAACGAGGCGCGCCTGGGCGTCGGTTTCGGTGCGACGGCCATCGGCTATCGCGGCTACCTGCACAGCCTGGGCTACGCCCGGGAACGGCTCCAGGGGCGGCCGCCCTCGAACAAGGACCCGGCCAGCGCGCCGGTCCCCCTCATCGATCATGTCGACGTTCGCCGGATGCTTCTGGCGCAGAAGTCCTGGGTGGAGGGCGCGCTCGCCCTGTGCCTTTACGGCGCCAGGCTGGTCGACGACAGCCAGACCCATCCAGATCCCGATGGACGCGATCGGGCCCGGCAACTGCTTGATCTCCTCACGCCGATCATCAAGGCCTGGCCGTCGGAATACGGCACACGTGCCAACGACCTGGCCATCCAGGTCTACGGGGGTGCGGGCTACACCCGCGAGTATCCGGTCGAGCAGTGCTGGCGCGACAATCGCCTCAACCCCATCCACGAAGGCACCAACGGCATCCAGGCCCTGGACTTGCTCGGCCGCAAGGTCTGGCAGGGAAAGGGGCTCGAACTGCTCTTGGGCGCGATCAAGGCCGACATGGCGGCGGCCGCCGACGCGCAGTGCCGGCAATGGGCGCAGTCGCTGGATGAAACCGTTGAGCGACTCGGCGCGGTGACGCGCGGGCTCGGCGGCGCGCTGGGCGAGAAGGGGCCGGATGAGGTCCTGGCCAACGCCTCGGTTTATCTGCATGCATTCGGCCACGTCGCGGTGGCCTGGATGTGGCTCAGGCAGGCGAATGCTGCCGCAGCCCGGCTCGAAGCCGACATCGGCCAGGCGGATCGCAATTTCTATCTCGGCAAGATGCAGGCGGCCCGCTATTTCTTCGGCTGGGAACTGCCCGTTGTCGGCCGCGACCTCGAGATTCTCGCGCGCATGGACGACACCTGTCTTGCCATGAAGGATGAATGGTTCTGAATGCCCTTGGGCTGGCGAGGGCATTGCCACTTCGCTTGCTCGAGCAAGTGCGAACCTGCATAGCCCGCGTAGAGATCTTTAGTGCTGCCCTGTCGAAACGACGTTATGTACGGTAACTGACAGACGGCTCCACGTACCTTCGTTCCGAGTGTGGGTCAGCGAACAGAAATCTACCTGGCCACCGGCGCAGTCTCGGGAGGTGGGCGCGTGTTGGCGTCCCAAGACTAGTTCGCGAGGTAAGCGTATGAACACCACCAGGACAATGAGGATGCTCACTGCATTGCCGGCACTGTTGCTGGCCACGGCCGTTTTGGCACAGAACTCAACGCAGGTGTTTCCTGAGGAGACCGTCTCGCCGGACACTTGTAAAACGCTTTCCTGGAACGGGAAGATGGCCCGTCATCATGCACGTATGATCAATGCCTGCCAGGAGGTCGTTTCAGTCAATGGTGAACGATGGGCACGATTCACTGCCGAGTTCGTTCGACTCGGTGCCAGGGGGAAGGCGATATTCAACGTGCGTGATCATCGCGGTCGCTTCGTCAAGCAGATCAGGGTCGCGCCGCAGGCAGGTCAGGTTGCCATCATCGACGGACGTCCGATTGCATTCGGCCGACTTTCGAAGAGCCACCGGGTCAGCCTGTATGTACCCGAAAGCGAGATTGGTGCCGCACTGACTCCCTGTACATCCGAGGCAGTCGTGGTTACGCAGGTCGTCGAGTAACGACGTAGCAGTACCCGTTCAATAATCTCCTCAACCCGCAGCCCGAAGCCCTTTGCTTCGGGCTGCATCTGCGCCAGGGGGCTGCCGGAGCGTCGTTGGTGATCTGGAATGAGAGGCCCCGGAGCTGGATGCGTCGATCCACACGCCCGCGCTGACCCTCATCGAAGCAGCCGCGCCGGCCGCAGGCATCAATTCTCCACGGACCCTTCCGGCAGTTTGTAGGTCACGAACTGAAACTTTCCCTGAACCAGATTGCCGGACTCATCGTAGAGGTACACGTACATTCGATTAAGCCCGCTGCCCAACCTGGTCCGGACCACGTCGAGTTCGGTAATCGTCACCGAAGTGACGTACTCGTCGAAGTAGTAAGGCTCTCCTGAGATACTGATCTCGTAGCGCTCACTGTTCTCGTTCCAGGTCACGTTGCTGACGTTCACGGCGTTTTCGACGCTGCCGTCGGAATTGATCGATCCCTTGGCGATGGGGCCGGCCGTCCGTTGAGGGGTTTGATCGTTGAAGGCCAGTTCTTCGCCGACGTCAAGCTGTCCGGTAACTTCGTGGTTGCCGTCGGTGACCGCGTCTCCGGCAAATACGGCGACGGAGTTGTCGAGGGACCATACGGCGGGTTCGAATTCGTCAATCGCGCACTGCCAGTCCGTTCCGTTCCACTTGGGCACTTCCCCGGAATTGCAGGACAGCTCGGTCAGGACATCCGGCGCGTCGAGGGCGAACTGGGCTACCGGCGCCGTTGCGACGGGCTGGCGTTCGTCCAGCGGGGTGCCGTCGACCCGGATCTCCAGCCAGCGCTCGCCGCCGTCGAAGGCGCCCGGTCCGAAATCCAGGTCGACTCGAAACAGCCCGTCAACCACGGGATGCCCCAGGAACTCCTGTGTGGCGCCGATCTGCTGTCCCGCGTCGGCATCGTCAAAGAGGCGAATGTCGAGGTTGACCGTACCATCGTGCGGCGTGCCGTTGTTCTGAAGCTGGCCCTGGTAGGTAATGGTCGTGTCTGAAGCGCTCGCGGGCAGTGCGAGGACGGCCGACAGCAGCAGGATTGCAATGAAACGCATATGAAATTGGCTCCGTGGATTGGGTGACTGGCCACCTGAACGTAGGGGAAGCGGAGAATCTGCCACCGGATTTCTGCTTTCCCTAGAGTCAGCGCTCTAGAAAACGCCGCTAGCTTGATCTGCACGGCCATTCGTGAAGGGAGTTCGAGCATGGATCGATTGATCAAGGCGCTTTTTGTCCTTTCCATCGGTTCCTGGTATTCCCTACTGGCCGCTCAAGACACGGTCGAATTGCCGCAGGACACAGTCCACATAGCCGACTTCGGGCTGGAGACGCAGATTCCATCGGCGCTCGACATGGTCGGGCCCGAGGAGAGTCCGGCCGCCCGGAATCGCGCTTCGCTGGTTCAGCGCATGCGGTGCTGGATCGACGGGGTCGAAAGTTGCCCGGCTGCGGACCGGAACGATCCACGCGTTCGCGAAATCCGCCGTTTCCTCACGCAGGGGCCGCTCGATCGCGATGCTAGCGTCGTCGTCCACTTCCCCGACCAATCCCGTATCGAAGTGCGACTCCAGCGCGCTTCCGATCTGGATCCGAATGACTGGGACGCTAGTGTCTACGAGCCGGTCGTCCAGCCGGAGACCGCCCAAGGGCCGGCATTGCCGGCCGTTCCGCTACTTCCGGCCCATCTCCCGGGCCTATAGCGCGAGCGTTTCGGCGACGCGCCTGGGTGAGCGGCGTTCCGTTCAACGTCGTCGGAAATAGGGCGCGCACAATGCATTGGCGCAGTCGAGAACCTCGAGCGACTGATCGTCGGTGTTGCTGTAGGCGATGATCGGTCGACCGTCCGGTCGCAGGCTGATGGCGCTGGACTGGGCCGGGTTGCCGCCGAACTCGTTGATGGTATGGCGCTCCGAGCACGAGGTGTTGTCGCATTGGGTCAAGCTCAGCCCGCCGGCGCTCGAGCTCGTGACCTGGGGCAGGGCCCGGGCGCCCATGGCCATAGCGTCGAGACGACTGCCCGAGAGCGTGGCGTTGGATTCCTGCCCGGCGCAGTTGGTCGTGCAAGTCAGCAGAAATGAACCTGGAGACGGATTGCCCCGGGTGTAAAAAACCTGGGGTTGACCCAGCCGGTTGAGCGTGATGTTCGTCGACTCCACCTGATCGCCGAGAGCGAGGAAGTCGGTGATCGAGACCGAACTGCAGTCCGGTTGGTTGCAGCGAGCGACCAACATTGCTCCGCTATCGTCGACAAAGCTGATCAGCGGGGTGCCCTGGCCACCGGGCGAGGGGGCGATGACCATGGAAGAGTACTTGCCTGAAGAGTAGATGCTGGAACTGCTCGCCACCGAACAATCCGGGAAGATGCAGTAGGTCACGATGAGCTCGCCGCCGCCCCGATGGCTGATGAGCGGCAGGCCTTCAGGGCCGACGATCAGGGATATGCCGTTGTCACTACCGATGCCCCCGGCAAGCGTCTGAACGTCTCCGGTCGAACACGCGGCATCTGCACACATCATTACTTGCAATGTGTTGTTGGCCGAGTTGACCCAGGCGATGATCGGCAGGCCGTCGGCGCCGATGGTCACATCGTGATCGCGGGTAGCGTCGGTTGCTGCCAGCGTTGAAACGGTCGCGGCAGAACAGTTCGGGTCGCCGCAGACCGCCAGCTTGACTTGGCCCTCGCCGGGATGGTGATAAACGATGAGCGGATGGCCATCCGGCCCAACCGTGATGACCGGATAGGTGCCCTGGGAATCGATCTGCCGAATGGCGTTGTCGCGCGGGGCGCGGTGGTCGATCAAGCCAGCGGGGCCGCGCGGACCGGCATCGCCCTGAGGCCCGGGGTCGCCCTGAGGCCCGGGGTCGCCCTGAGGGCCAGCGTCGCCCTGCGGCCCGGGATCGCCCTGCGGCCCCGGAGCGCCTTGCGGGCCTTCGGGTCCGATCAACTCGTTGATCTCGGTCACCAGCACGCCGTCGGGAAGTCGAAGGCCCGCTCCGGCCTGGATGATGCCGGCGACGTGCAGCGTGTCCTCGGGGCTGGATGTGCCGATGCCGACTGCGCCGTCCAGGTAAACGGCCTGGTTGCCGACCTGGCCCCAGATCAGCTCGACTTCCGGCGGGTTCAGAACACTGAGGGCCACCGGTGCCGGCGTGACGCGCTGGCGGGTCGCCAGGTCCTGATCGTCAACGCTGATCTGCAGAAATCGCTCTCCGCCGGAAAACGCGTCGCTGCCGAAATCCAGGGTGACCTGGAACAGGCCATCGACGACTTCGACGGAGCTTCGGATCTCGGTTTCACCAACCTGGCTACCGCCGCTGGAGGCGTCATAGAGGCGAAACTCCAGATCGACCTCGCCGTCGAAGGAACCGCCGGCATTCTGTAGCTGGCCCTGGTAGGTAAAGCTGCCGGCGGCCGCAGCCAGGCCGGCTGCCGCGGCAAATGCGACAGCGATCAGAAGTCGGAACAACATCGGGATTCCCCTTTTTGCTGGTGTGTGGGTCGCGCCGAAGCGGTCGGGACCGCTGCGCACTGGTGGTGATGAACTCCCAGGTGGGCCAGCTTTAAATCAGCCGGCCTGTCGTTCAGAATGGGAGGCCCATTTGCTTGTGAGCGAAACCGAACGCAATGCCTGGAAAGGTCAAGAACCGGATTCTGTTCCAGTCAAAACGCCTGAATGTCTACCTGGTCCGCTATTCGGCGGGCCACGAGATTGTCCCTCACGTGGACATGGTATCCGAGGGGCGGCTGTACAAGCTCAACTTCGTTCTGGTCAAACCCGGGGACGGGGGCGAGTTCATCTGCGAGAAGAACATTTTCAACCTGTTCGGGCGAGTGATCCTGTTTCGCCCCGACCTCTACCGGCACCGGGTTTCGAAGATCGAACGCGGCCGCCGCTGGCTGCTCAGCTTCGCCCTGACTCCGAACTGATTGTTGGCCAATCCTGCCCGAGAAACACTCGCCTTCCCCCGCGGCGGGGGAAGGCGGGGCGGCAACCCGGCCTACTGCACCTGTGACGCTTCGAGATAGCGGAAGAAGTCGGAATCGGCTTTTAGCATGATGGTCGCGTTGGGCCCGAGCGCCCGGTAGCTCTCCAGCGTACGGAAGAACGAGTAGAACTCCGGCTCGGCGCCAAAGGCCTCGCCGTAGATCCGGGTGGCTTCGGCATCGGCCTCACCGCGAATCTCCTCGGCCTCGCGTTCGGCTTCGGAGCGGATACGGCGAAGATCGCGTTCCATGTTGCCGAGGATTTCCTGGCTGCGGCCCTGGCCCTCGGAGCGGAAGCGTTCGGCGATCGACTGGCGTTCGGCGATCATCCGGTTTTCGACCTGCTTGCGCACCGAGTTGATGTAGTTGACCCGTTTGACGCGCACGTCATCGAGTTCGATGCCCAGGGTGGGCATGGAATCGCGGGCCCGTTCGAGGATCTCGGTCTCCAGCAGTTCGCGCCCGAGCTTGGGCTGCTTCTCGAGGTTGATGTCGCCGCGGTCGGCCATTGCCGGGTCGGCCAGGTCGTCGACATCGACTTCCCAGTCCTTGGAGCGCACGATTTCCTCCAGCTCGGTCGACGACACCATGTCGCGCACCACCGAGTCGACGATATCGTCGAGGCGGGTCCGGGCGCCGGCTTCGTCGCGCACGCTGGTCAAGAACAGCAGCGGATCGGCGATGCGCCAGCGCGCCGTGGTGTCGACCAGGATGAACTCCCGGCCCAGCGTCGGAATCTGCGTGACGTCGCCGTCCCAGACCAGCAGTCGTTTGTCGAAGCGACGCACGTTCTGCCAGGGAAGCTTCATCTTCAGCCCCGGCTCGCTGATCACATCACCCATGGGTTCGCCGAACTGGACGATGATGGCCTGTTCGGCCTCGTCGACGGTGTAGAACACGAAATTGCTGCCGGCGATCACGATGATCGCGGCGATCGCGATGAAGATCATCTTCATTGGTCACCTCCGGTGCGCCGCGCTGCGTCGCGATTGACATCGAGCAATGGCAGCGGTGAGATCTGACCGTCCTGGACGACCAGGACCTGTCCGATGTTGGGCAGTACCTCGTTGAGCGTTTCCAGGTACAGCCTGGAACGGGTGACCTCGGGTGCCTGGAGGTATTCGTTCAACACCGCCGAGAAGCGCGTGCTTTCGCCCATCGCCCGGTTGATGCGCTCGGTGGCGTAGCCCTCGGCTTCCGCCACGGTACGAAGCGCCGCGCCCTCGGCGTTGGGGATCTCCTGGTTGACGCGTTTTTGCGCCTCGTTGATCATGCGTTCGCGTTCCTGCCGGGCTTCGTTGACCTCGTTGAAGGCCGGCTGCACCGCCGGCGGCGGGACGACGTCCTGCATTTCGACCGTGTTGATCCGGATGCCGGAGTCATAGCCATCCATGATTTCCTGGATTTCTACCTGCGCCTTCTGCTGGATCTCGACGCGCCCGATCGTGAGCACTTCGGAGCCGAGCATGTTGCCGACGATCCGGCGCATCACCGACTCGGAAATATCGCGCAGCGTGCGCGTGGGCTCGCGCATCTCGTAGAGAAACTGGATCGGGTCGGCGATCCGGTACTGCACCACCCACTCGACGTCGATCATGTTCAAGTCGCCGGTGAGCATCAGCGATTCGGCCTCGAAATCCTGGCTGCTGTATGTTGAGCGCCCGCCCTGGCGCGTGCCCTGGGTGCGGAAACCGAACTCCTGCTTGAGCACGCGCTCGGTGGCCACGCGCTGAACCTGGTCGATGCCGAAGGGGATCTTGAAGTGCAGGCCCGGATCGGTAATGCCGATGACCGCGCCGAAGCGTTTGATTACCGCCCGCTCTTCGGGCTGGACGGTGTAGAAGGCGCTGAACGCACCCCAGATCAAGGCGATCACGATGGCGATGCCGATTATGATCTTGCCCGACGGCCCGCCACCGCCGGTGAACTTTTCCAATATGGCGGTCAGATCGGGCGGCCCTTGCTGGCCGCCGCCACTGGATTTGACGGATTGAATCATGATGGTCTGCTCCCTGAGACTGATCTCGCCAGTGTAACTGGCTTCATCCCTTCAATCGCTTCGGAATCGACTCCGGGCTGCCCGTCGCCTGATGGTGTCGGATTCGTCCGCGATGTCGGTCAGTCCGGTTCGGCAGACTTTGAAGCCGCCGACGGCTCGGCTGCGCCGCTGAATACCGGTCCCGCGACGTCTTCGCGCGTCCAGCCGCGATCGATGTCCCGACCGGTGATGTGCCAGTCGTGGGCGTCGATGCGGATGGGGCCGCGCACCCGCTCCTCGAAAGCGTTCGGGAACCAGTAGCCGCCGTGTTCCGTGTAGTCCGAGAACGTGGTGTCGACGTGGGCGTTGCGCGTGGTTTCGAAGCCGTTGAGCGTGATGTGCACGCGAAACAGGCGGTGGCTGTCGGGGTCGATCCAGGCAACCACCTGGTCGCGCTCGGCCTGACCGAAACCGGGTTCGATGGTAAACAGCAGCCGCGGATAGGGCCGACCGTCCTCGCGGCCGGCGCTCAGGCGTGTCATACCGGTGCCGCGGCGGGCCAGGAAGGAGGGGCCGAAGTGGAACAGTTCGAAGGCGTCGGTCGTCATCGCGGTCGCGGCCAGCACGTCCGGGTCTTCGACGGGCTCGCCGTCGTACCAGACCTTGATATCCGCGCCCTGGCGCCAAACCGTCTTCGTGCCCGCCGGACCCTGGTGGCGGACCACGTAGAGATTCTCCGACGGGCGGTAGCGTTCCTCGGCCGAAACCCGGTAGTCGGCGTCGCTGACCAGCGGCTGGATGCGCTGGATCAGCGAATACCACTGGCCGGTCATGGCCAGGTTGAAGTCGCGCGCCTCCGCCGACAGATCGCCGCCGTGGGCCTGCATCAGGCGCTCGAACCACTGTTCGGCGCTCAGTTCGTCGTCGAAGCGGAGATTCTCGCGCGGCTGCGGGAAACTTGCGCAGCCGGAAACGAGCACGATCAGGGCGAGCAGGCTCGCGATTGCCGAAGGCCGACAGCGCAACATTGGCGATTTCCTTTGTAGTAGGACCCGAGTGTAGCGCCCTGTTGTCAATAACGGAGCAAGACGACCGGCGAATCGCGAAGCGCGTGCTCTATTACGACCGGTCCTTCCTCGGGCGCGCCATCAGTTCCTGCCAGCCGTCCATGCCCAGGGTCCGCAGCGTCTCGATATTGCGCTCGAAAATCACCCCTGGATCGGGCATGTTCGCGGTGGCCGCCTCGATGCTCGCTTCGCGCAGCAGGTGCAGCATGGGGTGGGGCGATCGATTGCTGCAGTTGGCCGGGTCGTCCGGCTCGCTGTCGGCGAACTGGTAGTCGGGATGGAAACTGGCAACCTGGATCTGTCCGTCCAGGGCGAGTTCCTCAAGCAGCCGGTCGGCGAGGTCGAGGAAGTCGTTGTAGTCCAGAAAGTCGCCCAGCACACGGGGGTGAACCAGCAGCGTGGTTTCGCAGGTGGCCGGATCGGAAGCCTGCAACGCCAGCAATTCGTCGACCAGGTCCCGGGCCAGTTGTTGGCGGCCGGTTGCCTCGCTGACCCTGATCCGAACCCGGCCCTGGCGCCAGGGCGAGCCGGCGAACGGGCACAGTTTCAGCCCGATCACGATATTCTCGAGCCACTGGCGCGTGGCCTCGGCGACCCGTTCGTTCTCCGGTGACATCGTCATGACTGCATTCTAGGGCAATCCACCAGTGCAATCCGCCAGGGCAATCGGGTTAGGGCAACTGCCGCCCCTGAGAGAAACGTTTATGCTGAAGGGCGTTTTTTAAGGGAATTCGTGGCGAAGCCGCCTGAATTCATTTCTCCGCTGCACCGTGAAGCCGCATCGGCCACAGCAGGAATTGACCCTGAGCATGTACGACGATTCCACCACAGCGCCCTCCATGATGGCGGGTCTGTCGGTATTGCACGAAGAGCGC
Source organism: Wenzhouxiangella indolica (assembly GCF_042310355.1). Taxonomy (NCBI): domain Bacteria; kingdom Pseudomonadati; phylum Pseudomonadota; class Gammaproteobacteria; order Chromatiales; family Wenzhouxiangellaceae; genus Wenzhouxiangella; species Wenzhouxiangella indolica. Next base: position 175,429 of record NZ_JBHJMR010000006.1, read on the forward strand.
CTCGATCGGGCATTGCAGCGCCTGAAGGCCAGCGGTGCGCGCCGTGTGGTCGACCTCGGCTGCGGTTCGGGCTTTCTGTTGCACCGCCTGGCGACCGAGCCGCAGTTCGAGCAGGTGGTCGGCCTCGAAACATGCCCGCGTTCCCTGGCAGCGGCCCGGGAGCTGCTTGCCGATCATCCCGGGGCACCGTTTCCCCAGCTACGCCTGGTCAAGGGGTCCTACACCGAGCCGCAGCCGACCCTGGAGGGCTTCGATGCCGCCGCCATGGTGGAGACGATCGAACACATCAAGCCGGGACAGCTCTCGGCGATGGAGCGGGTCGTGTTCGGGCAGATGCGCCCGCGAGTGGTTTTCGTGACCACGCCCAACCGCGAATACAACCCGTTGTTCGGTCTGCGTCCCGGCGAAGTGCGCGAAGCCGATCACAAGTTCGAATGGGATCGCGCCCGCTTCGGCCAATGGGCGCGCGGTGTCGCCCAGCGCAATGGTTACCGCGTGAGCATGGACGGCGTTGGGGAAGAAGATGCCGAGTTCGGCCATCCAACCCAGACCGCGTATTTTTCCCGCCTCGACTGAACGCGGTCCGCGATGATGCCCGGCCGTCCGGATCCGTTTCTTTCGCATTCATTTCGTGTGCGTTAGGGTCGGGCGCATGACTGAACGAAGCGATACATCGACCGCCCGGCAGCCGAAAGTTCCGATCCTCGATCCCGTGCGCGTGGGCATCGTCGAGCAATTCGGCGGCGAGATCCTTCCGCTCGATCCGGTTGGCGCCGAGGTTCGCGGGCTCGACCTGTCCTCGAAGACGCCGCCGCCGCCCGAGGTTCTCGACGCGCTCGAGCAGGAAATGGCGCAGCGCGGATTTCTCGTCTTCAAGAGCGAGACGCAGTTGACACCCGATGACTTCCTGCGCGCCAGCGGATGGTGGGGCGGCAAGGAGCTGCACAGCACCCATGGCGTCCATCCGGCCACTCCCGGGGGCAACCCGCACATTTTCCGTCTGTCGAACGACCCGCGTCACGGCATTCCCGGCGTGGGCCCGCAATGGCACAACGACGGGAGCTTCAACACGGACACCTTTTCGCACGCGGGCTATCACATCATCCGGCCGGCCGAACGCGGTGGCGGAACCTGGTTTGCGCACCAGGGGGCCGCTTTCGACGCGCTCCCGAAGCCGCGACAGGAATTCTGGCGCCGTCTGTCCTCGGTCAACTCGACTTCGGGCGTCGTTCATCCGGCGGTGCACGAACACCCGATTTCCGGGCGAGAAAGCCTGTGGTTGCATCTTGGCATGACCGGTGCGGTGATCGAGAAGCTTCGTGACGAGGATGGCTTTCGCCTGCTCGATGCCGCAGAACTCAAGCAGCTGTGCCATGAATACAACGATATTCTCAATGCGGGCCTCGAGGACGGGTACACCATCGCTTACGAGTACCAGGAGCACGACTGCATTTTTGTCGACAACCTGGCCGTTGCGCACCGCGCTTCCCCCGAGGCGCATCTGCCCGCCGAGGAACAGGGCTTGCGGATCATGCACCGAAGCACCGTCCGCGGCGTCAACGATCTCGGTCCGCGCTTTGGTTTGCCGCTGCGTCTCAATATTCGCGGGCCGAGTCCGCTCGGCGACGGCGTCTGGCAGGCGGGTGGCATCGGTTTCCGATGGGACGACGGCATCCCCATGCAGAATTGATCAGAGTTTCCTTAGCTGGCTTGGGCTGATGTTCAACGATGCTCCGGCGGGGCGTTCCTCGAGCTGCCACCGGATTCCTCGGTCGCATTCTTCGCCGCCTGTTGACGCGCCTTTCTTGCGGCGCGGCGCCGCTTCTCCGGTGGTTCGGCCATGGCGTGCAGGGTTTCGAGTACGTCGACTTCTCCATCGCGCAGCAGCTTTCCGAAACTCCTTCGGCAGGCCGTCCAGGTACCGCCGATGATGGCCAGGTAGATCGTCGTCATCAGCGCGGCGTAGGTCAACTGGTCGACAAAGTCGCCCAGCCAGTGGGGCAGATCGATTCCGAGGAAGCGCTCGACCAAGGCACCAAGTACCGGTCCGATAATGCCGATTTCGACGAATACCAGCACCATGACCCAGACCATGATCTTGAAAACGACCAGCCGTCGAACCAGCGCCTTGAACGCTTCGGGCCAGGCTTCGCTATAGCACAGCGCCGCCACCGCGATCGCCAGGCCGGCCGCGACCGCCAGGGAGTCGGCCAGCGCATCGAGGATGCCGCCTATCGATGTCCATGCCGGTGCGCCCGATAGCGTCTCGAACCCGTCAAGCCAGCGGCCTGCGAAGGAAACCAGGACGAGCGCGGTTGCTGGCGGGATCAGTGCGGCCGCCAGCCAGGGAAAGTCCTCCCGGCTCGCCGTTGGATCGTTGAACAGGTATTGGCGGTAGACCAGTGCGTAGCCCGCGCCGAACAGCACGGCTGCCACGTTGACAAATTCGAAGATGGCAAAGCGCTCGAGTATGCCCTGCAGCCCGTAGCCGAGCACAAGGCCGACGGTGGTGACGGCCAGAATGGCCAGCCGCGGCCAGGGGCCGAATACACGATCGAGGCGGTCGTCATCGTCGCGCTGGTTGAACGCTTGCTGCAGCGCCGGCAGCATGTCGGCAAGACCGCGCCGGGCGATGCGGAACAGGTGGCGCGGACTGTACATGGGCCGGGATTTCGAATTGGACGCGGGAAAGCATTGCTCCGAAGCGCTGCCCTGTCAATAGGGTAGTCCGGGCCGGCTACCCGTCGGTCATTTCGCTCCAGATGTAGGGTCGGCCGGCCTGGTAGAGCTCCAGGCGGTGGCGCATCTGATCGTGCACGTCGACGGCGTCGGGCTGTTCCTGCCGGGTCCGTGTCAACGCGATATCGTGGTTTCGCAGCGCTGCCTCGAAGTCACCGTTGGCCGCCTGGCAGGCCGCCAGCGTGCTGTAGTGATAGGGATGCTGCTGATCGGTCCGCTCGAACAGGCGCTCGATGATCGTCAGGCCGTCGGCCGGGTCTCGCTCAGCGCCCTGCTCCCCGGTGCACAACAGGTAAGCCAGGTCGTTTGCGGCCGAAACATGACCGGACTCGGCGCCGTTGCTCAGGGCTTCGATGGCCGCGGGGACATCACCGATGTCCCGGAGAAGGTGGTTGGCCAGCTGGTAATGGGCTTCCACGCTCCCCTGGGTGATGGCCTGCCGGTACCAGCGTCGGGCTTCCTCGAACCCCTCGTCTTCATCCGACCCTTCCAGCGCGCGCTCGCCCAGGATCAGGCTGGCCGCCGCCCAGCCTTCCGCGCTCAAGCCCTCGAGCAGGCTGCCAGCCGTCTCGGGGTGATCGTCGAACGGGGGCACCTGGCGGAAGACCCGATCGATCTGCATGGCGATCTGCTCTCTATCGACTTCAGGTCCGACGAGGCCGGCCAGTTCGAGGGCGGGCGTGTCCGATTCGGGGTTGAGCTCGGGATGAAGCGCGTACAAGGCGATCATCCAGGCCGCCGCTTCGGTATCTCCGAAGTTCCAGGCGCTGAACAGCCAGGCGGCGGCCGCCGCGGGATCGATGTCGCCGGCGATGCCGCGCAAGCGGCGCTGCGCCAGGGCGCGCATGGCGATCAGCGAGCCGCCGTCGGCGGCTTCGTTCAGCCAGGCTTCGGCCTTCTGTTCTTGCTCGGTGTTGTCGCCGGAAGCCAGGAAAAGGCCCAGCAGGAACTGGGCTTCGGGCAGGCCGAGCTCGGCGGCCCGGTAAAGCAGGCTCATGCGCTGCTGCGGATCATCGGCGAGCAAGCGGCCCTTCAAGTGCAGCGCAAGGGGCAGGCCCTGGCGCGCGGCATGCTCGAGATGGGCTTCGACCGACGCGTCCAGCGGCGTATCGTCCGCGCTTGCCGCAATGGCGTTCGTCGCCAGCCGCAGGGCGGCCGCGCCGTTGTCGAGGCTGGCCGAGTGCTGGAAAAGTTCTTTCACCAGGGCGGCGCGCTCGCCTGGCAGCGGCCCATGCGCCTCGCTCAGCACGTCGGCCAGGTAGTACAGCATGCGACCACGATCACTGAGCGCTGCGGCCCGATCCATGGCGGCCAGGACGTCCGAGTCCTCGTGCGACCGCCCCGCGCGGATCAGCATGGCGGCCTCGAACACGTGACCCTCGGCAATATCGCGCTCGATGAGATCGTCGGTGACCGCTTGCATCAGTGCCGGGTCGCAGGCGAGCTCGTCGTTGGTCAGGCACATCTCCATGAGCATCAGGCCGCCTCCGGCCTCACCGCCTTCCCAGGCGTGCTGCAGGGCTCGACGCGCCGGCACCGGGTGGAGTTCGCCGGATTCCAGGTCCATGTACAGATAGCCGGTCAGCGCCAGTGGGTCGCCGGCGATCGCGTCGGCTTCAAGGGCGGCGAACGCGAGGTTGCGCCGATCCGCCGGGTAAACCTGCGCGGGGTCGTCGACGCTCAGGCGCAGGATGGCGTCGAGCAGGTCGAAGTAGTAGCGGTTCTCCCGCCCTTGCGCGTCGACCATGGATGCCTCGACCAGCAGGTGACGCAGGCTGTCGAGGCTGAGTACGCGCATCCACTTGATCTCGAAGCCTCGCTCCGCGGCCAGTTCCGGAATGTCCCAGGCGTGAAGCACGCTGGCCGGCCACCAGGGCTCCGTGCTCTGACCGTCGCGAAATGCGTAAGCCACCAGGGCATCGATATTCTCGCGAGCCCGGTTCCGCCCGGCCGTATCACCGGTCAGGCCGGCGCAGTGTTCGGCCATGCGCCACATGCCAAGGTCCACCGGCACGCGTTCGAGGTAGTGCGCCAGGCCCGCGCGATGCTTTCGGCAGGCCGCCGCGTTCGGTTCCTCGTGCTCGAGCAGCTGGCTCAAGTGGATCTCCTCGTCGGGAACCTGCTCGACCGATGCGGCCGGCGTCAGGCCGTTCCAGAGATGTTCACCTTTTGATACCCGGGCATCGTGTCGCTGCGGCAGGGTGCTGCAGCCGGCCAGCAACAGGCTGGCCAGCGCGATGAGTCTGACAGTGGATGGCATGTTGGCAATCTGTATGTGTCCCCGCGAATCAGTATAGGCAAAAACCGCGATACCCGGCAATTTGCCCGGATGACAGACCGGCAAGCGATGTGGAAGAGCGGGTGGGGGTGACGACAGTTAAACCGGTATCATGAGCGAATTACTGACGAGTTCCGAACCATGTCTGATTCCCACGACTCCGATAGTTTCGACGCGCTGGGCCTTCCCGCGGCACTGCTGGCCACGCTCTCGGAGCTCGGTTACGAGGCGCCGTCGCCGATCCAGGCCGCGACGATTCCGGCGCTGTTGTCCGGGCGCGATGTGCTCGGTCAGGCCCAGACCGGGACCGGCAAGACGGCCGCTTTTGCGCTGCCCATCCTCGCCCGGTTGAAGCCCGGTGAGGCGCGCCCGGCCGCGCTGGTGCTGGCACCGACCCGCGAGCTGGCCATCCAGGTCGCGGAGGCTTTTCATCGTTACGCCAGCGGATTGCGCGGCTTCCACGTCCTGCCGATCTACGGGGGTCAGGCTTATGCGCCGCAGCTCAACGGGCTCAAGCGCGGACCCGATGTGGTCGTCGGCACGCCGGGACGCATCATCGACCACCTGGGCAAGGGCACGCTCAGGATCGACCAGCTGCAGACCCTGGTTCTCGACGAGGCCGATGAAATGCTGCGCATGGGCTTCATCGATGACGTGCGCGAGGTCATGGAGCGAATCCCGGCGACCTGTCAGAAAGCGCTGTTTTCGGCAACCATGCCGAATCCGATCCGGCGCATCGCCGAGCGCCACATGAGCGATGCCGAGCACATCACGATCCGCTCGAAGACCACGACGGCGGCCAATATCCGGCAGCGCTACTGGGTCGTCAGCGGCCTGCACAAGCTCGATGCGCTGACGCGCATTCTGGAAGTCGAGGAATTCGACGCCATGATCGTGTTCGCCCGCACGCGGGTCGCCACCGAGCAGCTCGCGCAGCGCCTGGAGGCGCGCGGTTTCTCGGCAGCGGCACTCAACGGCGACGTGCCGCAGAAGCAGCGCGAGCAGATCGTCGATCGCCTCAAGCGCGGCGAGATCGACATCCTGGCAGCCACCGACGTCGCCGCCCGCGGTCTCGACGTCGAGCGCATCAGCCACGTCGTCAACTACGACATTCCCCACGACACGGAAGCCTACGTTCACCGCATCGGGCGCACCGGACGGGCCGGCCGCTCGGGACAGGCGATCCTGTTCGTGGCACCGCGCGAGCGCGGCATGCTGCGCGCCATCGAACGCGCCACGCGCCAGCCGATCGAGGCCATGACGCTGCCGACGGTCGGCGACGTCGAAGCGCGGCGCCTGGTTCGCTTCCAGGCGCGGGTCAAGGCCGCGCTGGAAAGCGACGAGCTGGATTCCGGCCGCGAGACCGTGCAGCAAAGCCTCGAAGCCATGGATGCATCCATCGAAGACCTGGCGGCCGCGCTGGCGCTGATCGCTCGCGAGAAATCCCACAAGCCGGGTGAAGACCCCGCGCCCGTCACCTTCGACGATCCGGATCCGGGACGGCGCGCGGACCGCGGCCGCGGGGCGCCCGGGCGCCGCGACGCCGGGCCACGCTCGGCCGGCGACGACGGCCTGGTCAGCTACCGCATCGAGGTCGGCGCCCGCCACGGCGTGAAGCCCGGGAATATCGTCGGCGCGGTCGCCAACGAGGCGGGGCTGGATGCCAGCCAGATCGGACGGATCGACATTCGCCCCGATTTCAGCATTGTCGACCTTCCCGCCAACCTCGCCCCGGAGACGCTCGAGCATCTACGTGGCGTGCGGGTCGCCAGCCAGCCGCTGCGGATCCGGCTCGATTCCGGCGAGCCCGGTGGATCCGCGCCCCGTTCGGAAGGGGCGGGGCGACCCCCTTCGGAGCCGAAGCGTTCGTTCGACAAGTTCGACCGGAAGGCAAAGGGCAAGTCGGGCGGAGCGCACAAGACCTTCGGGAAGAATAAACCGCGCGAGGAGGAAGACAAGGGCAGCGCGACGCGATCCGATGCCGATGCACCGGCGGGGCCCCGCATGACGCGACCGGCCCGGACGCGCGCCGAACGCAAGGCCAAGTTCAAGTCCCGCAAAAAGCCGTAGCGGGATCCGCTCAGGCTTCACGCTCGCGGCGGGCGGCTTCGCGGCGCTTTTCGCGAGCCCGGTGTCGGCGGCGGTGCCAGACTTCGGAGATGCCCAGCGACGCGAAATAGCCGAGCAGGGCGATCGGGAGGGCGATCAGGGCCGTGCCCAGGGCCGTGTTCAGCAGCCTGATCAGCGCGTCGCCCACCAGGTCGCTGCTCTGGAACAGCTCCCGCACCCAGGATCCGAACAGCCATTCGCCCAGCTCGTGGTAGGCAAAGACCATCGGCGGAAGGGTGAAGGGGTTGCTGACCCAGGAGATGGCGAACGCGGCCGGAAAATTGCCGCGCACCAGCAAGCAGCCGGCCAGCATCATGATCGTCTGCAGCCCGACCGTCGGGGTCAGGCCGACCAGCAGGCCGATGCCGATGCCGCGCGCGATGGGTTCGCGCTTGAAAGTCAGGCAACCGGAGCGTCGCAGCCATTGGCGCACGCGCCGGCTGGTGCGGCCCGGGCCTTCTCCGGTGGCCATTTGGCGACGGTGACTGAGGAGGAATTTCTTGAACACTGGCTGCCAGGGACACGGCTTACCGCGACGCGAAGCGTTCTAGTGTACCCCGTCCCTCGGTTTGTAACTTATAAAGTGCGCTCGAGCCGATCGCTTGCGGCCTTGGTCAGACGGGTCGTTTGTCTTGACACCAGGCCGGTCTCGCCCTAGTGTGCCCCGTCACTCATTCTGTAGCTTATGGAGTGCGCCTGAGCCGACAGTGCAAGGCGCGACCCGCAGTGAATGGTGGGGCCCTTTACAAGGGGCGCAACGCCGCAATGTCGGTTCAGGCGCGCTCCCGAAGGGCGAGCCGGAAAGCATTCATCTGCGGCGTTCTGTCTCTTGAAAATGGCACCACCATTCCCTGCGAGACAGGCCTTGCAGCTAAACGCTTTCCGACTCGCTCTAAGTTACAGAATGAGTGACGGGGCACACTAGCTTGCTCCGCATCCAAAACCCATCCATCCGGGTGGGAAATCCGATCAAGGGGCTGGAATTGCGCAACGGGAGTCTGCCATGTGCAAGCGCCGCCATATCGCCGTGGTCTGGACCATGGCTCTATCCGCCGCCTGGGCGGCCCACCTGAACGCGTCCGACGCCATTGCGCCCGCCATCGAATGCGAGGCCCGACCCGGCTACCATCTGTGCCAGGCCCGATCCGAGGCCGAGGAAGACGAGCTGCAACACGAGTGGTCCGTTTCCGGAGACCTGGCCCTCAACCTCGCTTCCGGCCCGATGGCCAGTGTCCGCTGCGAGGAAGGCCAGTCCGGCCTGCTGCGGCTGCGGACCCGCGGCCCGAGCTGGCAGGCCAGGGTCTGCGTGGCAATTGAATGTGGGGAAGAAGAAATTCTGGACTGCCCCGGCTGAGTTCGCCCCGCGACCGTTGCGTCGCAGCCGTTTCTTTCTGGCCCGAAGCGAATCGTGTTGAGCACGAAAACGCTTGAACTCGGGCAGTGGAAATCTTAGTGTTTGCTTCTCGGTGAGCACGCCGCCGCCGAGGGCCGGGCAGGGGCTTTTCCACTTGCGTGAGGGCGGCATGGCAATCATGGCAAGCGCGACAATCGAGCATCAGCGGGCGGTCGTCATGCGGCAGCCGATGCGCCGGGCGCACGCCAGGCTGAAGCCGCTCGTTTGCATTGACCGGATGGCGCCGTGAAGTCCATTTCCAGCACGGCGTTCGCCCTGTTCGGGGCGGCGCTGATCGCGATCAGCTACGGCCTGGCCCGCTTCGCGTTCGGGCTCTTCGTGCCCCCCATCCGCGCCGAGCTCGAGCTGACGCCGCAAGTCATCGGGACGATCGGCGCGCTTCCGCTGATCAGTTTCGTGCTGGCCACGCTGGTTGCGCCGTTCGTGGCGGACCGTTTCGGTGCGCGCAACACGGCGGTGCTCTCCGGATGTTTCGGTGTTTTCGGGCTGGCGCTGATCAGCCTGGCCGGTGGCCCGCTCTCGCTTGGAGCGGGCGTGTTCGCCTGCGGAATCTGCACCGGCTTGATGATGCCCGCGCTGACGGCCGCCATGCAGGCGCTCGTCGGGCGCGCGGTGCATGGGCGGGTGAGTTCGGTCATGAACGCGGGCACCAGCATCGGTGTCATCTTCGCCGTGCCGACGGTCCTGTTCCTGGCCGGCGCCTGGCGTTTGGCGTACGGCTCCTTTGCGGTGGTGGCGGGCATCGGTGTCGTTGCCGCCTGGTATTTCATTCCCTCGGTCTCGCGCGTCGTGCCGGCGAGCGCCGCGCCGCCGACACCGATCAGCGCGTTGCAATGGTCGCGTCTGTTCCGGCTGTCCCTGTTCGGTTTCGCGATGGGTTTCGTGTCCGCGGCGTACTGGATCTTTGCCCCCGATCTGGCCATCACCCTCGGCGCCCTGCCACCGGGTGCAACCGGTTGGCTGTGGCTGGCAGTCGGTGTCGCCGGCCTCGGCGGTGCCGTGGTGGCCGACCTGGCCGATCGCAACAATCCGCCCATCACGCATGCGCTGATGCTGATGATGCTGGCCGCGAGCCTGGCCTTGCTCGCGGCAAGCCCCGGCCAGATCGTGCTGGCGTCGTTTTCCGCCCTGGTCTTCGGGCTGGCCTACATGAGTCTGACGGGGCTTTACCTGATGACCGGCATCCGGCTCTTGCCGGGGCGGCTGTCGATGGGGCCGGTGCTCCCGTTTCTGGCCTGCGCGCTGGGGCAGGCGGCCGGCTCGCCGATCGTCGGCGTGCTGGTGGACGAATTCGGCTATGCCGATGCATTCGCCATGTTCGCCGCGATCGGGATCGTGGTGGCGCTGTTGTCTCCCTTCTATCCGCGCTATATCGAGCACGAGGCCGAGGAAGAGGAGCCGGAGGACGATACCGGCCTTCAGGCGGCGTACGACAACCAGCTCCTCGACGAGGAAGGCGAGCCGTTCAGCTACGCCGCGGCAGCAGTCGAGACGGAAGCCGAAATGGAAGCGGGCAGTGAATCCGAGGCGGTGGAAGGCAAGGCCTCGTGATGTGCGATCGGGCCCTTGCAACGCGGGCGAGAAACTGGTGTCCTCTCGCTTACACACCTGAAGGAAGTGCCCATGTCGGGTCTTATCGTCGTTATCGGGTCGGGATCGATCGGGCAGGCCATCGCCCGTCGTGTGAGTGCCGGCAAGAAGGTGCTGCTGGCCGACCTGCAGCGTGACAACGCCGAATCGGTCGCGCAAGTGATGGGCGATGCCGGGTTCGAGGTGCATCCGACAACCGTCGACGTCAGCTCCCGGGCATCGGTCGAAGCGCTGGTCCAGGAGGCCAGGGGGCTCGGTGACATCACCGGGGTCATCCATTCCGCCGGCGTCTCACCCTCGAGCGCCTCCCCGGCGCTGATCTTCAAGGTGGATCTTTACGGCACGGCGGTGGTGCTCGAGGCTTTCGGTGACGCGATCGCGCGTGGCGGATCCGGTCTGGTCGTTTCCTCCCAGGCGGGGCATCGTCTCGAAGCGCTGCCGCAGGAGCAGACCAGGGCATTGGCGACGACGCCGGCTGACGAGCTGCTCGACCTCGACATGCTCCAGCCTGATCGCGTGACGGATTCGCTCCGGGCCTACCAGATCGCGAAACGGGGTAGCTCGCTGCGCGTGCAGGCCGAGGCCGTTCGGTGGGCGCGGCGCGGCGCGCGGGTCAATGCCATCAGTCCCGGGATCGTGGTCACGCCGCTTTCGAGGCGGGAACTGAGTGGCCCGCACAGGCAGCAATACGACCGCATGATCGAGGTGTGCGCGGCCAGACGCGCTGGCACCCCGGATGAAGTCGGCTCGGTTGGGGCCCTCCTGATGGGCCCGGAAGGCCAGTTCATCTCCGGCAGCGATTTCCTCATGGACGGCGGCGTCACCGCGGCCCATTGGTACGGCGAACTGGCGCCGGACTAGGCCGCGGCGAGGCGATTCAGTCCGCACGGATGGTGTATTATCTCCAGCTACAAGGAGGCCGCTCGTGGCTTTCCGGGGAAGTCTTCTGCAAGAGGGAATCAATATGCGATCAACTGGACTTGATCACGCTTCGGGAGTGATCATCGCGGGCTGTTTTGCCTTCATGAGCCTGGTATCCGGCTCCGCCATGGCCCAGGAACTTCTGGCCTCCACGGGTGGGGGCGGAGGCGGCTCCGTCGATGCGGGATCGATCGTGCTGGTCGATACCGGTGACGCCAGCGGAACCGTCCTGTCGACACCGTACAACGGCACCGGCATGCCCGGCATCGCCTTCGCCAACGATGGCCGGCTCTACGCGGTCACCGGCGTCAACAATGGCGAGGTCGATACCGCGCAGCTGCTGGAACTCGATCCGGCGACCGGCGATCTCATCAGCGTCGTGGGCGATCTGTTCGACGATAGCGGCAACGGCTGCGCCTTCATGGACATCAGCTTCCACCCGAACACGGGCGAATTGTATGCCATGGTGGCCAACAACTCCGCCATCGGTACCCGCTGCGGGGTCGGTGGCGGCTCGGGCGGCTACCTTGCCACGATCGACCTCGCCACGACCGAGTACACCATCATCGGGCGGGATCCATCGTTTGATAATGTATCGGGCGGTATCGCCTTCGCACCCGACGGTACGCTCTATTTCTCTCCGGCCTGGGAAAGTTCGCAGGAGCTGCACATCCTGGATATTGCCGACGGAACCGTCGCCTCGTCCATCGCGCTTTCGGAAGACAGGGCCTTCACCGGACTGGCCTGGCACCCGTCGGAGAACCTGCTCTATGCCGGATACGATTGGTCGAATAGCGAAAGGACGCTGTCGACGATTGATCCTTCCGACGGCACGATCGTCAACATCGGTACAACCGAGGATCGTGTCCTGATGGGCCTGGCATTCCGGGGGCAGCCGCCGCAGGCTCCGGCCCTGGCGGTTCCGGCATTCTCCGGATCGGCATCGCTGGTCCTGATGATGCTGATCGCGCTGTTCGGGCTGGTCATCGTCCGCCGGTTCTGATCCCGCCGGTTCAACCCGAATCGACCCGCCCCGGCATGACGCCGGGGCGGGTTTTTTATTGGTCCTTCGCCGGCGGCACGTCGGGCGCGAAGTCGAAAGAATCGTAGAACAGCCGGTCTTCCGGCACGCCCGCGGAAATGAAGGCCGGGCGGGCGGCGTGGATCATCGCCGGCGGTCCGGACATGTAGACGTCCCATCCGGACAGATCGGGGTGGTGGCGCAGCACCGCCTCGTGGACGAAGCCCGTTTCGCCGTCCCATGATCCGTCGGGCTCGGAGACGACCGGGACGAAGTTCAGGGCCGGGTGCTCCTTCTGCCAATCGCGAATCAGCTCGGCGGCGTAGAGATCGTCGGCCGTTCGCGTACCCCAGAACAGTTCCAGCGGACGCTCGTCGCCGGCGTGCATCAGCTCCTCGATCATGGCCTTCAGGGGCGCAAAGCCGGTGCCGCCGCCGGCCAGGACGGCAGGGCGTTCGGAACTGCGGCGAAAGAAGAATGTGCCCAGCGGACCTTCGAAGCGGACAATCTCCTTCGGCCGCATGCCGTCGAAGACGTGGCCGGTAAAACCGCCGCCGTCGACGTGCTTGACGTGCAGTTCGATGAAATCCCTTTCCGAGGGGGGCGAGGCGATCGAGAACGCGCGGCGCTTGCCGTCGGGCAGCAGAATGTCGATGTACTGACCGGCCAGGAACTGCAGCCGCGCGGCCGCGGGCAGTTTCAGGCGCAGGCGCATGGTGTCTTCGGTGAAGCGGTCCATGGTTTCGACGCGACCCGGCAGCAGGCGCACCGGGATGTCCTCGACCTGCTCGATCTCGCGCGATTCGATCACGACGTCGCCAGTGGCAACCGCCTGGCAGCTGAGCATCTGGCCGTCGTGCAGCTCGGCCTGCGCCAGGGCCGTCGGCGGGTTGAAGGGGTAGTGGATCTCGCCCTCGATCAGGCGGCACTTGCAGCTCGCGCAGGTGCCGTTGCGGCAGGAGTAGGGCAGCACGATGCCCTGGCGCAGGGCGGCCGTCAGGATGGTTTCATCCGCTCGCGCGCTGAACTGGCGGCCGGTCGAGGCGATTCGGATACGGTTGTTGGTCAAGGTGGGCACGGTAAACGGGATTGGTTTTCAACAAGCGCTACATGATGCCAGATTGCGGGTGAATCGGCGGCCTTGCCCTGTGCTAACCTGCGGCCGCACCGAATCCGCCCGCCGAGGGCAAAGAAACTTGACCGACTGGATCCAATTGACCACGGCCGACGACCCGATCGAGGCCGGATTTCTGCATGGCCTGCTGGAATCGGCCGGCATCGAGGTGCAACTACGGGGCATGGAACTGTGGGGCGTGGCGGTTGAGATCTACTACTCGGAGGGTGCGCGTCCCTCGCTCTGGGTGCGCAGGCGCGACGTTCAGTCGGCCCGGCGCGTTCTGGCCCGGCGCGACGAGGCCGGCGACGGGCTGCCCTGGACCTGCCCGGATTGCGGCGAGCGCCTGGAAGGGCAGTTCACGACCTGCTGGCAATGCGGTCACGCGCGCGAGGCGGCTGGATGATCGACCCCGTAGAGCACCAGCCGCCGTTCAGAACGCCCTGGCGCCTGGCCTGGCGCGCACCCCTGTTCGCACTGCACGTCTTCATCGGCCTGCCGCTGACCCTGTTGTGCTTCCTGCCCGGCATCAATCGCATTCCGGTTGCCGGCCTGCCGCTTCGAAAGCGCGCGCACCGGACCTGGCAGCGCATCACCCTGCGTCTGTTCGGTGTGCGCATGGACATCTCCGGGCGCCTGCCGGACGGGCCGGCCCTGATCGTGGCCAATCACATCAGCTGGCTCGACATCGTTCTGTTGCAGGCGCTGTGGCCGATGTGGCTGGTGGCCAAGGCCGAGATCCGCGCTTGGCCGCTGATCGGCTGGCTGGCGGAGGTCGGCGGCACGCTGTTCATCGTGCGCGGCAAGCTCGAGTCGCGCCAGAAGATCGCGCGGCGGATGGCTGCGCTGATGCGCCGGGGCGACCGCGTCGGCATTTTTCCCGAAGGCGGCATCCGCCCCGACCGCGGCGTCGGGCGCTTTCACGCGCCGCTGTTCGCCCCGGCGATTCGCACCCGCATGCCGGTGGTGCCGGTGGCCATTCGCTACGAGCGCGAAGACGATCTGCACGAGGAGTTCGTCTTCGGCCCCAACGAGAGCTTTCTACGCAATTTTTTCCGGCTGATGGCCGAACCGCCGCTGATCGGGCGCATCATGATCGGCGAGCCGATACTGGATTACGACAACGGGCGTCGCCGCCTGGCCGAGACGGCCGGCGCCGTGGTCAAGGACTTTTATGACAATGCCTGAATCGTCCCCTTACGAATTCGCGCCCGCTGGCCTGCTTGGGAACCGGCACGTGCAATCGATCCTTACCTCCGGCCCGTGGCGCCGGCGCAAGGTGAGAAAGCGTGCGGAGGCGTATCTGTCCCGGCGCGAGGAGCGCGTCATCACCGCCCGCGACGGCACGCGCCTGCTCGGATTCGCCAACCGGGCCGGGGTCGACCGGCGCGATGCCCTGGTGATCATGCTCCACGGCTGGGAGGGCAGCGTCGATTCGAACTACCTGCTGTCGACGGCCGTCACCCTCGACCAGGCCGGTTTCGACACGTTCCGGCTCAATTTCCGCGATCACGGCGACTCGCATCACCTGAACGAAGGCCTTTTCCATTCCTGCCTGCTCGAGGAGGTGCTCGACGCGGTGGCGACGGTAGCCGACGAGTATGATGGCCCGGTTTTCCTCGCGGGTTTTTCGCTGGGCGGCAACTTCACCCTGCGCATCGCCCGCCATGCGCCCAAGCGCGGGCTCGAACTCGAGCGCGCCATCGCGGTCAGTCCGGTGATCAAGCCGCGCCACGTGCTCGATGCCATGGAGCGCGGCCTGCCGATCTATGAGCGCTACTTCGTGCACAAGTGGCGCCGATCGCTCAAGCACAAGCAGTCGCTCTACCCCGAGCGGTACAATTTGCAGCCCTGGTTCCGGCTGGGCCGGATCCGGGCCCAGACCGAATGGCTGGTCGACCACCTCACGGACTTCGAGAGCCTGGATCATTACCTTGAGGGGTACTCGGTGGCCGGGGATTACCTGGCCGGGCTGGAAACTTCGACCTTGATCATCACCGCCGCAGACGACCCGATCATCCCGATCGAAGATGTCCGGGCGCTGCCCAGGCCGGCGGCGCTGGACATCGAGGTGCTCGAGCGCGGCGGCCACTGCGGCTTCCTGGCCAACTGGCGCCTGGAAAGCTGGATCGAACAACGACTGAAGAGTGAATTATGCAGACTGACGCAGAACTGATCCGGCACGCCCGGGAGCTGTTCGAGAAGGGCGATTTCGCCGCCGCCGAGCAGGCCTATCGCGAGCTGCTCGAGCAACTGCCCGCCGACAAGCGCGTCGACGTGATGTTGATTGTCGGTGCGTGCCAGCAGGCGCAGGGTCGCGACGACGACGCCCTGGAAACCCTTGAGCAGGCCGTTGCCAGGGATGATTCGCGCGCCGAGTCCTGGTTCCAGCTCGGTCGCGCCCGCCGCCAGGCCGGCGACGAGAAGGGCGCGACCGAAGCACTCGATAAGGCGATCCTGCTCGATCCCAACCACGCCCTGGCGCGGGTGGAGCTGGGTCACCAGGCGCTTGCGGCCGGGGACGGTGAACGCGCACAGGCGCACTACCGCACGGCCCTTCGCGCTCAGCCCGACTGCGTGCCGGCCCTGGTGGGCCTGTCCGAGCGCCTGCTCGACACCGGTGAGGTCGATCAAGCCTATGAACTGTCGACCCGGGCCATTCAGTTGAGACCGGGCAGCATCGAGGCGCAGCTGGCCGCCGCCCGCGTTTTCATGCGGCGCGGTCATCCGGATTTCGCCGAGCGCTGTCTCAACAACGCGCTTTCGGCCGCGCCCAACAACGCCGAGCTGCATCGGGTCATGGCGCAGCTGCTGCTGCAGCGCGGGCGCGCCGAGGAATCGCTGGCCGCGGCGGCCGAGGCGCGGCGCTGCGGCGCCAGCGACCATCGCCTGGCCCTGCTCGAAATCCAGGGGCTGCGACATCTCGGCCACCTACCCGAGGCGCGCCGGCGCCTCGAGGCCTTGTCTCGACACCAGCTACTCGATGCCGCAAGCCTTCTGATGCTGGCCGAGCTGCGACTGTCTGACGGCGATGTCGGGGGCGTCAAGGAATTGCTCGAACAGATCGAGGGCGATTGGCCGCAAGCCGCGCAGCTGGTGCGTGCGCAACTGGCCGAACTCGAGGGCGAGCGCGCCCGATCCGCCGAGCTGGCGGCTGCCCTGCATGACGACACCAGCGCACGAATCCGGCGCCAGTCGAGGCTTCTGAGCGCCCGCCTGGCCCTGGCCGGCGATCAGCCCCAACCCTGCATCGAGGCGCTTGAGCCCCTGGCGGCCGAGGGTGACGACGATCCTTACGTGCACTGGATGCTGGCCCGGGCGCTCGACCGGGCCGGGCGGCACGAGGAAGCGGCCGGGCATCTGCCGCGCAGCGGTTGGCGCCTGCCGCCCCTGCTGCAGGCCGCCGAGGCGCAGATGCCGGACGAGCTTTACCAGGCGCTGGATTCCTTCCAGGCCGAGGGCTGGCCGACCCGGCCGCCCGAGGACGGGCGAGTGCAGCCGGTTTTCATCCTGGGCTGGCCGGGCAGCGGTCGCGATCAGTTGCTGGCCGCGCTGGCCGAGCAATGGGATACCCGAGTGCTCGATCGTGAAGGGGCGGTGCAGCGGCGCGAGATCCTGGGGCTGCCGGCCTGGCCGCAGGACCTGGACGCCCTCGACGACGGACGCGTGCGCCTGGCCCGCAAGCGCTACCTGCGCCATGCCGTCGGTGGCGACGGCCCGGTGCTCGAGCCGATGTGGCTGCCGCTTGCGGCGCTGCCGGCCATCGCGCGACTTTTCCCCAATGCCACGGTCGTGCTGGCCGATGCCGATACGCGCGATCTGGAGCTTGACTGGCGCCTGGCAGGCTACCGGGGGATCGAGGCCATGCGCAGCCTGTGCGAGCGGGAACAGTCGCTGCTCGAAACCCTGCTGGAGCGCCTGCCGCTGGACTTCATGGTGTTCTCGCGCGGTGATCTCGAGCGCGACGCCAGCGAAGTAGCCGCCGAGCTCGCCCGCGTGACGGGACTGCGGGATGCCTCCGCCCTGGCCGAGGCCATCGATCGCCAGTTCCGCGCCTTGCCGCCGACCGGGCACTGGCGCCACTACGACAAGCTTTTCGCCGGGGCGAAGGCCGACTGAGGTGTAACAGCGCTGTCATGTTCGGTTTCGGCGAATCCGCTAACATGACGTCAGTCTTCTAGGGGCGGCCCCGTTGCGACATGCACTCCTGATACTGCTGGCGCTGGTCCTGGCCGGGTGCTGCCCGGGCGACCAGGTCGACGAGCGCGGCTGGCCCAATGAACTGGTGCTGGGCCTGGTGCCTTCGCTGGAGGCCGAGGCCATGGTCGACAACCTCGAGCCGCTGGCCGATTTCCTCAGCGAGGAGCTGGGCCTGCCGGTGACCAGTTTCGTGCCGCAGGATTACACCGGCCTGGTCGAGGCGCTGGGCACCGGGCGGGCTGATATCGGCATGCTGCCGCCGTTCGCCGCCATGCTCGGAAAACGTCGCTACGACATCGAAACCATCCTGATCTCGGTGCGCGAGGGCGAGACCGGCTACCGCTCGCAGTTCATGACCAATGATCCGTCGGTCTGCGACACGCCCGTGGTCGAGGACGAGCGCGGTTACCTGACCTGCGAGGGCGATGTCGGCGTACTCGAGGGCGAGACCGTGGCCTTTACCGACCCCAACAGCACTTCCGGCTACCTCTTTCCATCCGTGCACCTGATGAACCGGGGGATCGACCCCCAGAAGGACGTGGAGGGCCTGTTCGTCGGCGGTCACGACTCGGCCGCGGTGGCGGTCTACGCCGGCGACGTGCGTTTTGCCGTGGCCTACGACGACGTGCGCATGTTCATCGAGGAACAGTACCCCGACATCGGGCAGAAGGTGATCACCTTCGCCCATACCGAAATGATCCCCAACGACGGGGTACAGGTGCGCCCGGGCCTGCCCGACGATCTGCAAAAGGCCATTCGCGAGGCCTTCATCAAGCTGACCGAGACGCAGGCCGACCTGCCGCGGGAAGAAAAGGTGCTATGGGTGCTTTACGAGATCGACGGTTTCGTGCCGGCCACCGAGGGGCTCTACGACCCGGTGCGCGATGCCTACGAACTGCTGCGCGAATGATCCGACCGAGCCATGACAAGCGAAAGCCAACGAGGGAATGACCGATGACTGAGCAGCGCGGGCGCATCCGCTTTGTCGATGCCGGCGTGACCTATCCCAACGGCACGGTCGGGATGAAGAATCTCGACCTCGAGATCGAGCCGGGCGAGTTCGTGGTCATCGTCGGTTCGTCCGGAGCCGGCAAGTCGACCCTGCTGCGCGCCATCAACGGGCTCAATCGCCTCAGTGCCGGCACGGTCGAGGTCGACGGCCAGGCGGTGGCCCAGCGCGAGGGCCGCGAGCTGCGCGCGCTGAGAAAGCGCGTGGGCATGATTTTCCAGGATTTTCGACTGGTCAAGCGCCTGAGCGTGATCAACAACGTGCTCATCGGCCGCCTGGCGCACGTGCCCGGCTGGCGCGCCATGTTCAACCTCTGGCCCCAGCACGACCGGGATATCGCGATCAAGGCGCTCGAACGCGTGGGCATTCCCGAAAAAGCCTGGACCCGCGCCAGCTCGCTGTCGGGCGGACAGCAGCAGCGCGTCGGAATCGCCCGCGCGCTTGCCCAGGAGCCGGCCATCATCCTGGCCGACGAGCCGGTCGCCTCGCTCGACCCGGTGACCACCCACCAGATCATGCGCGACCTGGTGCGCATCAACCGCGAACTGGGCATCACCACCCTGGTCAACCTGCACTTCCTGGACCTGGCGCGCGAGTACGGCAACCGCATCATCGGGCTCAAGCACGGCGAGCTGGTCTATGACGGATCGGCCAAGACGGTGACGGATGAGGACTTTCGGGATATCTACGGGAGGGAGTTTACGGAGGAGGATCTGTTGGAAGAAGGGTCGTCATGAAAGTCAATTTCCAAGTACCAAGCACCAATTTGCAAACAAGGACCAATGATCGAATTTTCAATGACCAAAACGGATGGCAGCGGGTAGCCATGTGGCACGACTGTTTGGGTCATTCGGTCATTGATCATTCGGTCCTTGTTTGTAAATTGGAATTTGGTACTTGGTCATTCCTGAACCCGGAGCAAATCGGTGCTCCCTGATCGTCCTGGCCGCAACTGGCCCTTGATCGGCGGCGTCACGGCCTTCCTTATCGCCATGACCTGGTGGTCTGCCCACGGCATCGGTTTTTCCCTGATCGAGCTGATGTGCAACATCGCCGGCGGCGGCCGGCTGCTGGCCGAGTCCTGGCCGCCGGACTTCGGTTACCTGCCGCGCCTGGCCGAGCCGTTCATGGAAACGCTCAACATTGCCATTGTCGGTACGGTCATCGGCGGGATCCTTTCGGTGCCGGTGGCGGTGCTGGCCGCGCGCAACCTCACCCTCGGCCGGGTGATCTGGTTCACCGACCGCAATTTCATGAACGTGCTGCGCACGCTGCCCGACCTGTTCTGGGCCATGCTGTTCGCCACCGCGGTCGGTTTCGGGCCGGTGGCCGGGGCGCTGGCGCTGTCGGTGTTCACCATCGCGGTGATCTCCAAGCTGTGGTCCGAATCGCTCGAGTCGATTGACATGGGCCTGCCCGAGGCGGTGCGCGCCGTCGGCGGCACCTGGCTGCAGATGCTCAAGTTCGGCGCCATCCCGCAGGCCATGCAGACCTACGTGTCCTATGCGCTCTACGCCTTCGAGCTGAACGTGCGCGCCTCGATGGTGCTCGGCCTGGTGGGCGCGGGTGGCATCGGCATGATCCTCGAGACCCAGCGCGCCAATTTCGAGTACGAGCGCGTGGCCATGATCGTGCTCGTCGTGCTGGTGGCCGTGCTGATCATCGAGGAGATTTCCGAGGCGATCAGGAATCGGCTGGCATGAGTTCACAACCGCTACAGGGCCAGAATCGTATCGGCGGGGCGACCTGGGCGACGTTCATCATCGCCGCATTGTTCTTCTGGTCGATGTGGGCGATCGGCTTCTCGCCCGAGCGCCTGGGCAAGCTGCCGGCGCAGATGGCCGAGGTGCTCTCCTTCTTCTGGCCGGCCGACATGGCCTACGGCTGGGACAAGGTGCTGCCGGCCATCGCCGAGTCGATCCAGATCGCCTGGATCGGGACCATCATCGGGGCGATCTTCTCGCTGCCGCTGGCGCTGCTGGGCGCGCGGACCCTGTTTCCCAAATTTGCCCGGCTGGTCAAGCTGATCTCGGCGACCACGCGCGCCTTTCCCGAGATCCTGCTGGCGATCTACTTCGTGCCCATCGTCGGGCTCGGACCCTTCGCCGGTGCGCTGGCGATCGGTATTTCATCGATCGGCATGCTCACCAAGCTGGGCTCGGAGGTGGTCGATTCCATCGACTACGGCCCGATCGAGGCGGTCGAGGCCGCCGGTGGCTCGCGCGTGCTGGCGCTGCGCTTCGCCGTCCTGCCCCAGGTGCTGCCCGAGATCATCGCCCACTGGCTGTTTCGCTTCGAGCTCAATATCCGCGCCTCGGCGGTGCTCGGCGTGGTCGGCGCCGGCGGGGTCGGGGGCGTGCTGCTCAACACCCTCCGCTACCGCAACTTCGACAAGGCCGCGGCCGTGCTGCTGCTCACGATTGCAATCGTGCTGGTGATCGACATGGTCTCCGGGGAGATTCGGAGGCGGATTATCAGGGGATAGAAAAGAAAGGGTTCAGGTTTCAGGTTTCAGGTTTCAGGAGCGCCTGCAGAGGCTGAGCGTGTGTTGCCGAAAAGCCTTTCGCCGTGCCCACCGAAGTATGATCGAGGGGAGCGGGCGACCCGAAGCGTTGACCCTCAATCCCGAACCCCGAACTCGGAACCCGGAACCCGGAACCCGGAACCCGGAACCCGGAACCCGTCAGAACCGAAACGCCACCGCCTTCATGATCCCCGCCGTCAGCGACATCAGCCGCTGCACCGGCGCCGGCAGGATGGTCGCGCCGTTGTCGAGGGCCATCTGGGCGTGGCGGGCCTCGTCTTCTTTCATCTGGGCCACGATGGCGCGCGAGCGCTGGTCCTGCGGCGGCAGGCGCTCGAGGTGTTCGTCGAGATGGGCCTCGACCTGGCGTTCGGTCGCCTCGACAAAGCCCAGGCTCCAGGGGTCGCCGGCCAGGCCGGCGGCGGCGCCGATGGAGTATGAGCCGGCGTACCAGAACGGGTTGAGCAGGCTGGGGCGGCTGGACAGTTCCTCGAGCCTTTCGGCGCACCAGGCCAGGTGATCCTCCTCCTCGCGCGCCGCCTCCGCCATTTTCCCGCGCACCTCGTCGGTTCGGGCGGTGGCGGCCTGCCCGGCGTAGAGCGCCTGGGCGCAGACCTCGCCGCTGTGATTGATGCGCATCAGGCCGGCGGCCATGCGGCGTTCGGTCTCGTCGAGCGCCGTGTCTTCCAGGTCAGCGGCCGGCGAGGGACGGGTGCCACCGGGCGGCGGTCCGAAGGCCGCGCGCAGGCCGCCGTCGAGCTGGCCGAAGGCGCGGTCGATGAAGGTGAGTTCTCGCATGGTTCCGCCTTGCTGTTGGGTGCTTGACAAACTGCAAATGCTACACCGTCTATACTGCGCGCCGTGTTGAAATAATTCCTTGAACCGGAGAACTTTGGCGTGATCGAAGTGTCAGTCCCTGCCGAGTGCAGACATAAAAACAAGAATAAAGCCTTTTCCATGCAATCCTTCGCGATGATGCTGATGTGCGGCTGGCTGGTTTGCCCGGCGGAAGCGTCCGAGTGGTCCGGCAAGGGCGAGTTCGGCCTGGTGATCGCCCGGGGCAATTCCGAGACCGAGACCCTGAACCTCGGGTTGCAGTTCGATCGCGAATCCGAAAAATGGCGCAACAGCCTGCGGATGAGCGCGTTGCGGACCTCCGACGACGGGGAGACCAATGCCGAGCGCTACACGCTGGGCTACAAGTCCGGGTACAATTTCAACGACAAGTCCTACCTGTACGGCGCGCTGCGCTATGACCAGGATGAATTCTCCAGCAACGACTACCAGGCCAGCCTGTCGCTGGGCTACGGCCGCCAGGTGCTGGATTCGGATGCCCATGAACTGTCCTACGAAATCGGTCCGGGTGTGCGCCGAACCGAACCGAAGGACCCGCTCCAGTCGACCGACACCAATGTGATCGGTCGCCTTTCCGGCGACTATGCCTGGACCATCTCGGAGACCGCCAGCCTGTCGAACAACCTGCTGGTCGAGGCCGGAAGCGACAATACCTTCGCGGAGAACGAACTGGCGCTGAATGTGGCCATCAACTCGCGGTTCGCGCTGAAGTTGTCCGGCGCGGTGCGTCACAACACCGACGTGGATCCGGGTGTCGAGAAGACCGATACGCTGACGACCGCCAACCTGGTCTACAAGTTCGGCGAACATTGATCCGGCCGTGAGCTATTACCAGCATCATCTGTTCTTCTGCACCAACGAACGCCCGGACGGGGCCGAGCGGCCGTCCTGCGGGCGCTGCGACTCGGCCCGCCTGCGCGCCTACGCCAAATCCCGGCTCAAGGCGCTGGGCCTGGCCGGGGCGGGCGGGGCTCGTGCCAACACGGCCGGGTGCCTGGATCGCTGCGAGGAGGGGCCCTGTCTGGTGGTCTACCCCGAGGGCGTCTGGTACACCTATATCGACGAAGCCGACCTCGACGAGATCATCCAGTCCCACCTGGTCGAGGGCCGGCCCGTGACGCGCCTGATGCTGCCCGCGGAGCCGCCGGACGGGACCTGAAAGCCTGTTGCAGGCCGCCAAGGCTTGCTGTAGAATTCCCGCTCTTTACTGCAACGTTCATATCTGCGAGCGAACCGGAATCATGAAAACCTACAGCGCCAGGGCACAAGATGTGCGCCGCCAGTGGCACCTGATCGACGCCGAAGGCAAAACGCTGGGTCGCCTGGCCACCGAAGTGGCCCGCCGCCTGCGAGGCAAGCACAAGCCGGAATACACCCCGCACGTGGACACCGGCGACTACGTCGTCGTGGTCAATGCCGAGAAGATCCACGTCACCGGCCGCAAGCGGTCCGACAAGATCTATTACCACCACACCGGCTACATCGGCAACATGAAGTCGATCACCCTGGAAAAGCAGCTCGACAAGCGGCCCCAGACGGTCATCGAGATGGCGGTCAAGGGCATGATGCCGCGTGGCCCGCTGGGACGGGCGATGTTCAAGAAGCTGAAGGTCTACGCCGGCACCGAGCATCCGCACGCCGCGCAGCAGCCGCAGCCGCTGGAACTGTAACGAACAGGAATCACGAAACGACATGGCTACCGAACAGTATTACGGCACCGGCCGACGCAAGACCTCCAGCGCCCGGGTTTTCCTGAGCCGCGGCAACGGTCAGATCACCGTCAATCGCAAGCCGCTCGAGGAATTCTTCGGCCGCAAGACCGCCCAGATGATCGTGCGCCAGCCGCTCGAGCTGGTCGAACTGATGGACCGCTTCGACGTCAACGTCACCGTCAGCGGTGGCGGCACGACCGGCCAGGCCGGCGCGATTCGCCTGGGCGTGGCGCGTGCCCTGATGGAGTACGACGAAGAACTTCGCAGCCCGCTGCGCAAGGCCGGCTTCTGCACTCGCGACGCCCGTGCGGTCGAGCGCAAGAAGATTGGTCTGCACAAGGCCCGGAAGGCCACCCAGTACTCCAAGCGCTGATTCGGAACGCGCCTTGGCGCCCCAGGCGGCGCCGGGCAGTGCTCGAAATCCTCATGTACGATCAAGTACACTCCGGTTTCTGCGCGCTGTCCGTCACCACCTGGGACACCAATTCACGTCCCGAATCCCTTCGATCGAGGTCGGAGGTGCAACAAACGGTCTCTTGGGGGATCGTCTAGTGGTAGGACTACGGACTCTGACTCCGTCAGCGGGGGTTCGAATCCCTCTCCCCCAGCCAAACACGAAAAAGCCCGGCCTCGCGCCGGGTTTTTTCGTGTTTGGCTGGGGGAGAGGGATCGATGCGCAGGCCGCAAAGCGGCCGTAGCAACCCGGAGCGGAGCGGAGGGCAAGCGCCGAAGGCGCGCAGTCCATCCCGTTAGTCCTCAGCGATCATTGGCCTATCCCGAGGCCCCTGGTCCGGGCCAATGGCCGGGTTTTTTCGTATATGGCTGGGGG
>NZ_JBHJMR010000007.1:0-157281 GCF_042310355.1 Wenzhouxiangella indolica
CGAGCGTTGGACTTTGAAGTTGAAAAGCGATTTTTGGTGCCTTTTTTCGCTTTGGAAAAAAGGTACTCGCCATCAGCCTGCGAAGCAGGCGGGCGAAACCGCCTTTGACGTGTCGAGGCCACCACAGCGACCGGTGGCGCCAGCCCAACCCACGCCACATGCACGTGGCCCGATCCCCGCCCGTGGCGTAGAATCGGGATCATGAAACAGGGTGCAAGTCTCCAGCTCAAGCTGGGTCAGAAGCTCAAGCTGGCGCCGCAGCTGCGGCAGGCCATCGCACTGCTGCAACTGAACCGAATCGAGCTGCGCCAGACCATCCGCGAGGCGCTCAACACCAACCCGATGCTCGAGCGCGCCGACGAACCCCTCGCCGAAAGCGGCGACGAGCAGGCCGGGGAAGAGTTCGACAGCGACATGGAAGTCGACTACGGCGACGACTACGGCTTCGACGACCTGCCGGACGGCTATTCGATCAGTTCCGGCCCGGCACCCAACTACGACGAATTCATCAGCGACCGCGCCGACGAGTCCCTGCAGCAGCACCTGATGTGGCAGGTCAACCTGGCCGGATTCAGCGAAACCGACGAAGCCATCGCGCGGGCCATCATCTACGCGCTCGACGAGGACGGCTACCTGCAGGACGACCTGGCCACCCTGCGCGTCTCGCTGGCGCCGGAATACCTGGTCAGCGTCGAGGAAGTCGCGGCCGTGCTCGAGCGCGTCCAGCACTTCGAACCGATCGGCGTGGCCAGCCGCAGCGTGGGCGAAAGCCTGCTCGTGCAGCTGCGCGCCATGCCGTCGAGCACGCCGGCCCTGGGGCTGGCCTGTCACCTGGTCGAGCGCCACCTCGACGCCCTCGGCAAGCAGGATTTTCGCGCGTTGACACGCGCCACGGGCATGGGCGAGCCGGAAATTCACGCCGCCCTGGAAGTGATTCGGCGCTGCAACCCCCATCCCTGCTCGCGCTTCGGGCGCGACGACGAAAACTACATCGTGCCCGACGTCTACGTCCACCCGGCCGAGGACGGCTGGCGCGTGACCCTCAACCCGGACAACGACCCCGGCCTGCAGCTCAACGGCATGTACATGAAGCTGGCCAAGCAGGCCCGCGGCGAGGACAAGAAATACCTCAAGGATCGCCTGCAGGAGGCCCGCTGGCTGATCAGCGGGCTGGAGATGCGCAACCAGACCCTGCAGGCGGTCACGCGCGCCATCGTCGAGCGTCAGCACGCCTTCTTCAACCAGGGCGAAACCGGGCTCAGGCCCCTGCTCCAGCGCGAGGTGGCCGAGTCGGTGGGCGTGCACGAGTCCACGGTGTCACGGGCGACAACCGAGAAGTACGCGCACACGCCGCGCGGCACTTTCGAGCTGAAGTACTTCTTTTCGGTCGGTATCGACACACAGGACGGCAACCAGGTGGCCGCCACCGCGGTCAAAGCGAGAGTGCGTCGACTGATCAGTGAAGAAACTCCGGGCAAACCGTTGTCCGACCAGGCACTGGCCGATTGCCTGGCCGAGGCCGGCATCAAGCTGGCCCGGCGCACCGTGGCCAAGTACCGCGAGCAGCTGGGCATCCCCGGATCGGCCCAGCGCCGCCGCGCCGCGCGGCTGCAAACGGCCTGAACCCGTTGCCGCTACTGTATTAACATTGACGCTTGCAAAGAGGAGCGACCTGATGCAACTTGAAGTCACTGGACAGAACATCGAGATCACGCAGGCCCTCAAGGCCTACATCGCCGAAAAGACCGAGCGACTCGAACGGCATTTCGGCAATCTCATCTCCGGCCATTTCGTGCTCCACCTCGAGAAGCTGGAACACACTGTCGAAGGCACCATTACCGTCGGCGGCCGGACCAACCCGCTCCACGCCGAGGCCAAGTCCGAGGATATGTACGCCGCGATCGACGGGCTGATCGACAAGCTCGACCGCCAGGTCCGCCGCCACAAGGACAAGGTCACCTCCCACCGCAGTTCCCGCCCGGCCGAGGCCGGCTGACGCAGGCCGCGAGGCCACAAGGGGTTTGATTCATGCAGCTTGTAGACGTGCTCGCAGCCGATCGCATCGCGGTCGACATCTCGGTTTCGAGCAAGAAGACCCTGCTGGAGAAGGCGGCCCAACTGCTGGCCGCCGCTCCGGGCAGCGCCGACGCTCGCGACATTTTCGACAGCCTGTGTCAGCGTGAGCGACTGGGATCGACCGGCCTGGGGCACGGCGTGGCCATTCCGCACGGCCGGGTCGATGCGCAGGAGAACGTCTCGGGCGCGATGATTCGCCTCAAGCGCCCGATCGACTTCGACGCGCCCGACCACGAGAAGGTTGACCTGTTCTTCGCCCTGGCAGTACCCGGCCAGTGCACCGACACGCATCTGCGGCTGCTCGCGGAGATGGCCGAGCGCCTCGGGCGCGAATCGCAGCGACAGACGCTGCGGTCCATCGACGACGCCGATGAGCTGCTGCGACTGCTATCGGCCAACCCCGCCGACGCACAGGCGCAATGACACAGCGCGTCACGCCGGCAGAACTCTACGAGCAGTTTTCCGACCGCCTCGATCTACGCTGGATCTGCGGCAAATCGGAAGCCGGCAAGCGCCAGATCGAACCCACCGGATTTCATTCCCGTCCCTCGCTGGTCGGCTTCCTGACCCCGATTCACTCCACGCGCATCCAGGTCATCGGACGCGAGGAGTTCGACTGGCTCGAGGGGCTCGCCTCACGAACGCGCTGGGAGACGCTGGCGCGCATCATGGACGACCGGCCCGCGGCGATCATCGTGGCCAACGGCCTGGAAGTGGCCGACGACCTGGTCAAGCTCGCCCGCGAGAACGACACGCCGCTGTTGTCTTCGAGCCACAAGGACTGGGAGCTGGTCAATTTTCTCGAGTACCAGATTTCTCGGCGGCTCGCCGCGCGCGAAACCCTGCACGGCGTGTTCATGGAGATCTTCACCATCGGCGTGCTGATCACCGGCGAGTCGGGTACCGGCAAGAGCGAACTGGCGCTGGAACTGCTCACCCGGGGCCACCGCCTGATCGCCGACGACGCGCCGGAGTTCACCCAGCTCACGCCCGACATCGTCGAAGGCTCCTGCCCGCCGGTGCTCAAGGAATGCCTGGAGGTCCGCGGCCTGGGGATTCTCAACATCCGCCGCATGTTCGGCGACGCCGCCATCAAGGCGAGCAAGTACCTGCGCCTGATCATCCACCTGCACCTGCCGCGTGAGGATGAAACCGAGCCCGACCGGCTGCAGGGCAATGACACCCAGCACCAGGTGCTCGACCTGAAGATTCCACAGATCAACCTGCCGGTGCTGGCCGGGCGCAACATGGCCGTCATCGCCGAAGCCGCGGTGCGCGATTTCATGCTGCGCATGAAGGGCTTCGACGCGGCGGCCGAGTTCGTCGAGCGCCACGGCAGGCTGCTGGCCGACAAGCAATGACGCTTGGGCGATGCGACAAGTAGCGATGCAGGCGAGCCCCCTCATCATCATTTCCGGCCTGTCGGGCAGCGGCAAGACCGTCGCCCTTCACGCCCTCGAGGACCTGGGCTACTACTGCGTGGACAACCTGCCCGGCAGCCTGCTGCCGGACCTGGCGCGCGAGGTCCGCGACCAGCCCGAGCGCTACCCGCGGGTGGCCATCGGCATCGACGCCCGTAGCGGCCCGGAAGGCCTGGAAAGGCTGCCCGACCTGCTCGATTCGCTGCCGGGTGATCGGCCCTTCCAGCTGCTCTACCTCGACACCGACGAAAAGGTGCTGGTACGACGCTTCAGCGAAACCCGCCGGCGCCATCCGCTCAGCGACCTCGGCGGCGTCGAGACGGCCATCGCCGCCGAGCGCGAGCTGCTCGCCCCGATCCGGGAGAAGGCCGACTGGATCATCGACACCTCCGAGAGCAACATTCACCAGCTGCGCCGCCAGGTCTGGCGCGCGATCGGCGTGACCGAGAACGAATCGGTGCAGTCGCTGGTGCTCGAGTCGTTCGCGTTCAAGAAGGGCGTCCCGCGTGACGTCGACATGGTCTTCGACGCCCGCTGTCTCCCCAATCCGCACTGGCAACCGGGGCTGCGCGCCCATACCGGCCTGGAGTCTCAGGTGCGCGACTACCTGGAATCCCATCCCATCGTCGACGATTTCTGCGGGGACATCCTCGCCTTCATCCGGCGCTGGCTGCCGGCCCTGGCCGAAGACCAACGCAGCCTGGTGACCGTGGCGATCGGCTGCACGGGCGGCCAGCACCGCTCGGTCTACATCGTCGATCGCATCGCGCGCGAGCTTCGCCAGGATGGGCTGCGCGTGCTGGTCAGCCACCGCGAGCTCGAGCAATGACCGGCATAATCCTGGTGACCCACGACGGCCTCGGCGCGGCCGTTCAGCGCGAGGCGGAGAATATCCTCGACCGCCCGCTCGCCCTGACCACCCTCGCGGTCAGCTACCGCGCCGAGGTCGAGGAAACGCTCGAGATGCTGCGCGGTGCCCTGGCCAGCGGCGCCGATCACCAGGGCGCGCTGCTGCTGACCGACCTGCCCGGAGCGACGCCACACAACCTGGCCCGCCAGGCCGCGAGCGAGCACGATATCCCGGTGGTTTCCGGCCTCAACCTGCCGATGCTGCTGAAGGTGATCAATCACGCCGACAAGCCGCCGGCCCAGCTGGCTGAGCTGGCCGCCAGCGGCGGTGCACAGGGAATCGTGCAGTCGTGAAGACCGTCGAACTCGAACTGATCAACCGGCTAGGCCTGCACGCCCGGGCCGCCAGCAAGCTGGTTCAGTCGGCCTCGAGCTTCGACAGCCAGGTCTGGTTGAGCCACGGCGGCAAGCGGATCAACGCCAAGTCGATCATGGGCGTGCTGCTGCTGGCCGCCCCCTGCGGCAGCCGGCTGACGCTCGAAGTCGACGGACCGGACGAGGATGCCGCCGCCGAGGCGATCGCCGCGCTCGTCGCCGACCGCTTTGGAGAAGGCGAATGAGCCTGACCCTGACCGGAATCGGCGTAACCGCCGGCATTGCGCTGGGCAAGGCTCACCGGCTGACGCCGGGCGAACTCACCCTGCCCGAGTACCACCTGGAGGCGGACGCGGTCAATGCCGAGATCGAACGCGTCCGCCGCGCCGTCCAGCGCGGCGACGATTTTCTCTCCGGCGTACTCGACCGCGTCGGGGAATCCGGGGGAGAGACCGCGCGCGAACTGCTCGAAGCCCACCGCCTGATTCTGCAGGACCCCATGCTGGTCGAGGCCGCCTGTGATCGTATTCGCGAACAGCGAATCAACGCCGAATGGGCCCTGGCCCAGCAGGGCGAACAGCTCCAGGAAGAGTTCCGCCGCCTCGACGACGAGTACCTGGCGCTCCGGCGCGAGGATCTCGAGCAGGTCGTCAGCCTGATCCAGCGTGAGCTGGCGGATCAGCCCTCGGCCCTGTTCAGCACCCAGGTGCCGCACCGGCTCGACGACACGATCCTGATCGCCGCCGAGCTGACCCCGGCCGACCTGACCATACTCAGTCAGCGCCGCGTCGCCGGCCTGGTCACAGAGCACGGCGGTCCGTGGTCGCATACCGCCATCCTGGCGCGCAGCCTGGAAATCCCCATGGTGGTGGGTGTGCATCACGCCCTGGACCTGCTCACCGAAGGCGAGCCGCTGGTTCTCGACGGCCACTACGGCGCCGTTCTGGTCAACCCCGACGACAACCTGCAGCGACACTACGGAGAAAAGCTGTCGAGCAGCCAGCGCCATCGCGACGAGATCAAGCGCTTTCTGTCGCGACCGTCGCGCACCGCCGATGGCAAGAGCTTCCAGCTGTACGGTAATGCCGAACTGCCGGTCGAGTTCGAGCGCTGCGTGGAGGCCGGGGTCGACGGTATCGGCCTGATGCGCACCGAGTACCTTTTCCTGGACGGTTCACTGCCCGACGAACAAGCCCAGTTCCGCGCCTACCGCAACGCCATTCGGGCCATGGGCGGCAAGACGGTCACGATCCGGACCCTGGACGCCGGCGGCGACAAGCTACCCGATTCACTCTCGCTCACCCGCGGACCCAACCCGGCGCTGGGCCTGCGCGGCCTGCGCCTGTCGCTTTCGGTCACCGACCTGTTCCGCGACCAGTTGCGCGCCATCCTGCGCGCCTCCGTCGAGGGTCCCGTGCGGATCCTGCTGCCGATGCTCACGAGCGTCGAGGAAATCGTCCAGGCACGGCAGCTGATCGCCGAATGCCGCGAGGCGCTGCGCGAAGAGGGCCTGGCGATCGACCCCGAACTGCCCGTGGGCGGCATGATCGAGACCCCGGCCGCGGCGCTGAACGTCGACGCCATGGCCACCGAGCTCGACTTCCTGTCGATCGGCACCAACGATCTGATCCAGTACGTGCTGGCCATCGACCGCCAGGACGAACTGGTCAGCTACCTCTACGACCCGGCCCACCCGGCCATCGTCGAACTGCTGGCCCGGATCGTGGCGGCCGGACAACGGCACAAGCTCGACGTCGTCGTTTGCGGCGAACTGGCCGGCGACGAGCGCGCGGCCCGGCTGCTGCTGGGCCTGGGCGTGACCCGCTTCAGCATGCCGCCGGCGCGCCTGGCACCGGTCAAGAAAAGCCTGATCGAGGCCAGCGCCGATCGCTGCCGCGACATCGTCGAACGCTTCCGCGACCAGGGCAGCCAGCAGGGCGCCGCGTTGCTCGACAGGCTTCGTCACGGTGCCGGCGGGCGCTGACTGCAACATGCGCATTCTGTACCTGACCCTGGAACCGCCGCTGGATGCGAACGAGATCGCAACCGGCAGCCAGATGCGGACCGCCGCGCTCGTTGCCGCCCTGACCGACGCCGGCCATGAGCCGATCCAGGCATCGCGATCGCAGTGGACGCACAAGGAAGTCATCCGCCGCATCGATGACGTTCAGGCCGACGCCATCCTGCTCGGCTACTGGCAGTTGGCCGAGTGCCTGCCCGAGCGGGTCGAGCAACCCCTGGTCGTCGATTGCATCGCGCCGCGTCCGCTGGAAGAACACTTCGTCGATCCGCTACAGACAGCATCCATGATCCAGCGCTACACGCGCGCACTGGCGAAGGCGGACCTGGTCCTGGTCGGCAACGCGCGTCAGCGCACGCTGCTGGCCGGCTGGCTGCTCGCCGCCGGCGAGGACCTGCGCGAGTCGGTTCCGATCGTCGAACTGCCGCTGGCCGTTACCCCGCCGGACAGTGCTCGCATCGATCACGGCAAGCCCCTGGTGCTGGTGACCGGCGGCCAGGACTGGGCCTGGCGCGACGCATCGGACTGGCTGGCCGTGCTCAGGGACCCGCAGCTGCAAAAAGATGTCGAGCTGCACCACTTCGGCGCGCACACGCTCGATGCCGGGGCCGTCGAGCACGGCCTGGCGACCTGGCAGGCTTGGCAGGACTTTCTCGCCGAGCGGGCGCATGTCGGCGTCGAGCTGGCCGAACCCAATTTCGAGCGCGAGCTCGCCCAGCCCTTCCGTATCGCTTCCTTCCTGCAGGCCGGGCTGCCGCTGCTGGTCAACGACTACCTGCCGCTGGCCGGGCGGGTGCGCGAGTACAACGCCGGATGGGTCGTCGACTCGCGCGAGGCGGCCCGCGAGGCCGTGCGCGAGGCCCTGCAGGCGCCCGAGACCTGGCGCGAGAAGGCCGCCGGCGCACGGCGGCTCGCACGCGAGCAACTCGCCCCCGAGCGCTGCAGCCGCCCGCTGCTCGACTGGCTCGATTCAGCGCGAAAGCGACACTCGACCATCGCCCCGCCGAGCGGCGCCGCGCCCGCGGCGGCCGAGCAGCAGCCCAGCCTGCTGGGCATGGTGGCCCGACAGATGCTGCGCCCGTTCCGCCGCGAGGTCGCCGGCGACGGTGTCGTGGTGATCACCCGATCCGACCTGTTCCCCACCGACCACGGCGCGGCGGTGAAGATTGTCGAGACCGCGCGAGGGCTGGCGCGAAGCGCGCGCGGTGTCGCCATCGTCACCGCCGAGCGCGATCGTTACTGGCTCGTGGGCGAAGACGATATCGTGGAAAAGCCGCTGCCGTGGTGGTTGCGACTGATGGCGCTGCCAAAGATCGTCAGCCACGCCATCCACCGCCTGCGCGGCCTGCCGGCGAGCAACGCCTTTCTGTACTGGCCGCTCTACGATCCCGGCTACGGTCTGCGTGCGGCCTGGGTGGGGCGGCGCATCGGTGCGAGTATCACGCTGGCCGAGTTTCCCGCCTATGCCCAGTCGGCCCGCATCTGCCGGCTGCTCAACGGCGGCCACGCCGTTCTGGCCGAACACAACGTCGAGTACCAGCGCCTGGCCGAACAGCTCCCGGAACTGTCTTCCCGCGCCATCGACAAGCTCAGGAGCAGCGAGCTGAAGCTCGCCAACTGCATGGATGCGGTGGTCTGCGTCTCCGACCGGGATCGCGCCAAACTGATCACCGACGGGCTCTCGCCCGGGCAACAGCTGACCATCCCGCACGGTGTCGACCTGCCCGCTTTCGACGCGGCCGAGCCGAGCGACCTGGCGGCAAACTTCGACCTGGACCCGGACCGCCCGGTACTCGCCTACCACGGTACCTTCTCCTATCCGCCCAACCGCCAGGCCCTGATGATCGCCGTCGAAGAACTGCTTCCGCGCCTGGAGCGGCTCGGCCATCGCGTCCAGGTGCTGGGCATCGGCCGCGACGCGCCGCCGGGCATCGACCATCCCGACCTGCGCCTGCCCGGCAGCCTCGACGAACTCGCCGGGCCGCTCAAGGCCTGCAGCCTGGCCATCGTGCCCCTGACCTCCGGCGGCGGCACGCGCATGAAGATCCTCGATTACTTTGCCGCCGGCCTGCCGGTGGTCAGCACCACCAAGGGCTGCGAAGGCCTGCCGGTCGCCGACGGCGAGAACCTGCTGATTCGCGACGACTGGGACGAGTTCGCACGGGCCGTGGCCGAACTGCTCGAAGACGATGCCCGCCGCAAGGCGCTGGGCGCGGCTGGGCACGCCATGGCGCGCTCCTTGAGCTGGCAGGAGATCGCCGGACGTTACGACCGGTTGTTCCGGAAGTTGACTCAGGCCGTCTGATTCCTCGCTCAAGGCCGCCGTGGCGGTGACCCCGAGTTGCGCGAAGGACCAAATTCCAAGCACCAATTTTCAAACAAATTCGAAATTCCAATAACCCAATGACCAAAACGCGGCTCTCCGGACGCAGGTGGCGGTCGCATCCGCGACCGGCTGCGTTTGGAGTTTGTTCGCGCTTGGCGATGTTCGAAGCCCGATGTCTTCAATCAGCTACACGGGCTGCCAAACCCCCTGATTCCTTTCGATCATTCGAACATTGATGCTTGGAATTTGTTTGAAAATTGGTGCTTGGAAATTGAAAATTGCATTATCCAGTCACCTCATTCCGCACGTACTTCGGCTCGAGCTCCCACGCCGCCACCGGCTCGACCGTGTCGGCCAGGGCCAGAACGCTGCGGGCATTCGGCCAGATATCGGGGCACCTTTCCGAAACCGCTTCGCCAAACACGCCGTCCAATTCGTCGCCGTAGCTCGCCAGGCCCGAGCCAGCGGCCAGCCAGGGGCCTGGGTGCGGCAACACGAGTTGCCGGGGTGGCAACACGACCTCGGAGGCAATGGCGACATGCGCGCCCCCACGGCTCTCGAAAAATCCCGCATAGACTTCAGACATGCGCGCATCCAATACGGCCAGGACATGTCCGGCCCGCGCCTGTGGATCGGCGGCATGCGCCAACGTCGCGAGTGTGGACACGGCGTGGATCGGAAGCTCCTGCGCCAGCGCGACACCCTGGACCACGCCCAGCCCGATCCGCAGGCTGGTAAAACCGCCGGGGCCGCGCGAGATCGCCAGGGCATCGATGTCACCGAAACCGATACCGCGATCGGCGAGCAATTCGCGGATCCAGGGCAGCAGCAGCTCGGCGTGGCGGCGCGGAGCCAGCGCTTCGCGCACGCTGATCTCGCCGTCGATGTCCAGGCCCACGGAACAGAAATCGGTCGCCGTCTCGATACCCAGGCGGATCATGCAGCAAAGCGCTCGCGCAGGAACTCGGCCGCCTCGGCTGCCGTGGCCGCTCGCGTCATCGGCGGCAGGCTCTTGAGAAACAGTCGACCGTAGGGTTTCTGGGAAATGCGCGGATCACCCAGCACCAGCACGCCGAAGTCGTCCCACTGCCGGATCAACCTGCCGGCGCCCTGCTTGAGCGCCAGCACGGCCTGCGGCAGCTGCACGGTGGTAAAGGGATTCTCGCCGGCTTCGCGCACCGCCTTGAGCGTTGCCTCTAGCACCGGGTCGTCGGGTGCGGCGAAGGGCAGCTTGTCGATGACGACCACGCTCAGGGCCCGACCGGGCACATCCACGCCCTCCCAGAAACTGGCCGCGCCCAGCAGCAGGCTGTTGGGCGTGGTTCGGAAACGCTCGAGCAGCACATGGCGCGGCGCGTCTTCCTGGATGAGCAGGTTGAAGTCGGTATTCGCGCGCAACCACTGGGCCGCCCGCTGCAGGGCACGGTGGGCGGTGAACAGCAGGAAGCCCCGACCGCCCGCGGCGCGCAGCAGGGGCAGGACCTGCTCGAGCAATTGCTCGGTATGCGTCGGGTCGCGCGGCTCGGGCAGGTTCTCGGGGATCCACAGCCGCGTCTGGTTCGGGTAGTCGAAGGGACTCTCGACCACCAGCTCCTCGGCCGAGGCCAGCCCCAGCCGGCGGGTGAAATGCTCGAAGCGGCCGTTGACCGCCAGGGTGGCCGAAGTCATGACCCAGCTCGCCGGCACGCGCTCGCGCAATTCGGTCAGGGGCGCGGCGACATCGAGCGGCGTGAGGTTGAGCTGGAAGCGCCCGTTGCGGCTGCTGAACCAGCGCACGTAGCCTTCCTGGCCTTCGAGGAAGGCATGCAGGCCGTCGTGCAGGGCGCAGGCGCGCTCGGAGCAGTTGGCCAGGTCGCGTGTGCGCTCGGCCAGGGGATCGAGGGCGCGGGCCAGATCGTTGAGGGCCCGGGCCAGGCTGCGGAATTCATCCAGGCAGTTGCGCAGCGCCGAGAACTCGCCGCGTTGCGGCAGATCGACGCAGGCGCTCACCGCCTGCTCGAGCGCGGCGCGAAGATTGGCGGTGGGTGTCTGCACCACCTTCAGGCTGCCGGCCGCACCGGCGCTGGCGGCCAGGGTGTCGCGGGCGAGCTCGCGCACCTGCCAGGCGCTCAGGCCGCGCGAGAAAAACCGCATGGCGGTGTCCGGCACCTGGTGGGCCTCGTCGATCACGACGGTCTCCGCCCCCGGCAGCACTTCGCCGAAGCCGGTCTGCTTGAGCGCCATGTCGGCGAACAGCAGGTGATGGTTGACCACCACGACGTCGGCCTCCTGCGCCTGTCGCCGGGCATGCACCAGGTGACAGTCCGACAGGAAGGGGCAATCGCTGCCCAGGCAGTTGTCCTGGGTGGAGGTCACCAGCGGCCACACGCGCGAGGCGGCGGGAATGTCGTCGATCTCGCTGATCTCGCCGCTGTTGGTGTGCCGGGCCCAGCGCTGCACCAGCCGCAGTTCGTCCATGACGTCCTCGAACAGCTCCGGCTCGGAGGCGTGGCGGTCGAGGCGCTGCAGGCACAGGTAGTTGGCCCGGCCCTTGAGCAGCGCGATCTTGCGCTCCACGCCCAGGGCCTTGAGCGCCAGGGGAAGGTCGCGCCGAAAAAGCTGGTCCTGCAGGTTGAGCGTACCGGTGGAAATGATCGTTCGATCGCCGCGGAGCAGGACCGGCACGAGATAGGCCAGGGTCTTGCCGGTGCCGGTCGCGGCCTCGGCCACCAGGTCCTGCCCGGCGTCGAGGCAGCGATCGATGGTCTCGGCCAGTTCGAGCTGTCCCTCGCGCGGACGGAACGCCGGCAGCGCCGAGGCCAGCGCCCCGTCGGGGCCGAACAGCGCCGCCAGCGAGTCGTTCATCCGCCCAGCACCCCGACGCGCGCCATGGTCAGAAGCGCTCGGGCGGCTCGACCGGACAGATCTCGACGCGCTCGCGCGCCTGGGCGGCCTGGAGCACCTGGCCGGCGCGCTCGCGCGCCAGGGCCGCGGTGCGCCAGTTGCGGCGGCAGATTTCGCCCACCTGCGGCCCCAGCTCCCAGGAGCGCATGGCGTAGCTTTCGGCCTGGTCCCAGCGGCCGCGGGTGAGCTGCAGTTCGGCCATGCGCTGGAGCAGCTCGGGATCCCGGTCCTCGATCCGAAGCGCGCGCTCGAGCAGCGCCTCGGCCCGGTCGTAGTCGCCCTCGGAGCCGGCCGCTTCCGCGGCCCGTTCCAGTTCGCGCACGGCCGGGTTGCGCAGGGGATAGACCTGCAGTCCGCGAGCCGCCTCACCGCCTTCGGGCGCACGCACCTGTTCGGCGATCTCGGGATCGTCGAGGGTCGGCTGCCAAGGGGCACAGGCGACCAGCAAAAGGGTCGCGAGCAGCGCGGCGAGGCCGGAGATGTTCAGGCTGGGGCGCATCGATGCCATGCGAACAGGTTTCAGGTGATCAACTGGGCTCAATGGTACAGGCAATCAGCGTCTGAATGGCCCCGCGCCCCGCCGCTCGAGACAGTCGGAGAGTTCCTCGGGCTGGCTACCGGCGATGAAGGGAACGGCCACCGCGTCCTCGCAGTACTCGGCGGCCAGCCGCGGATGCGGCCATTCCACCCAGTACCACTCGATCGTCTCGGGCCAGGCCGGTCTGACGGGCCGCTTGGGCAACGAATCGAACAGCGCGGCCCAGACCGGCAGCGCGGTGCTCGCGCCGCCCACGCCCGCGGCGCGATTGTCGTCGCGGCCGGCCCAGACCACGCCCAGCCAGTCGGCCGTGTAGCCCACGAACCACGCGTCTCGCTGCTCGTTGGTGGTGCCGGTCTTGCCGCGCACGCCCGGGTCCCCGGTCATCAGGCGAGGCAGGGATCGAGCCGTCCCATGCGTCACCACCCGCCGCAGGGCGAAATCCAGCAGGGCCAGCGCCTCGCGCTGCGGCAGGGACTTCAGGCGCAGCGGATAGCGGGCGACGGAGTCCCCGGCCGGGTCCACCACTTCACGAATCGATCGGACCGCGGCCGTGTATCCCTCGGCCGCAATCGGCTGGTAGAGCTGCGCGACCTGTAGCGGCGTGAGGTCGACCGCGCCCAGGAAAGCCGCCGGATGCGCCTCGCGACCCGGCGCCACGCCCAGCTGGCGCATCAGGCCGAACAGCGCATCGACACCGACGGCCTGTCCGACGCGCACGCTGGCCTGGTTGTAGGACTGCGCCAGCGCTTCGAGCAGCGGGACGGTGCCGTGACTGACTCCGTCGTGGTTGACCGGCTGCCAGGGACCGGAGCCGGGAATATCGACGGTCAGCGGCGCGTCCTCGATCGGGGTGAGCAGGTTGAAGCGCTCCGGCTGGTCCAGCGCCAGCAGGTAGACCAGGGGCTTGATCACCGAGCCGACCTGCCGGCGCGCGTCGAGCGCCCGGTTGAAGCCGGACTGGCCGGTCACGCGGTCGCCCACCAGCGCGCGCACCTCGCCGCTTCCGGGCTCGAGCAGCACAATCGCCCCCTGCAGTGCATCGGGCTCGCGCTCGACTCTGGCCAGGCCCTCGGACAGCGCCGTCTCGGCACGCTTCTGCGCCGAAGGCGAGAGCGTGGTGAACACGCGAAGTCCCTTGCCGCGCAGGTCGCGGTCGCGGTAATCGGCCCTGAGCTGGCGCCCGACCAGGTCCATGAAGGCGCCGTACTGGCTGGCCCCCGAACGCAGCGAGGGGCGAAGGCCCAGGCCGGCCTGGCGCTGCCGCTGCAGGGTGCCCGAGTCGATCAGCCCGGTTTCGTGGAACATGGCCAGCACGAGATCTCGCCGCTCGCGCGCCCGCTCAGGATTGCGCAGGGGGTGATACCAGGAAGCGCCGCGCGCCATGCCCACCAGCAAGGCAATCTGGCCGGCGTCCAGGGCCTCGACCGGCTGGCCGAAGTAGTACTCGCTCGCCCGCCCGAAGCCGTGAATCGCCCGGCGCCCGTCCTGGCCCATGTAGACCTCGTTGAGCCAGGCTTCGAGAATCCGCGCCTTGGAAAAGCGCATCTCCAGGCTGACGGCCATCACCGCCTCGTTGAACTTGCGCAGCAGGCTGCGCTCGGGAGAAAGAAAGAGGTTCTTGACCAGTTGCTGGGTGATGGTGCTGCCGCCCTGCACGACTTGCCCGGCGCGCAGGTTGGCCCACATGGCCCGCGCCAGCCCGCGCAGATCGATGCCGAGGTGATGCTTGAAGCGCCGGTCCTCGACCGCCTGCGCACCGGTCACCAGCAAGGGCGGAAACTCGGCCAGCTCGAGGGGCGTGCGAACGCGGTCGTCCAGCGGCAGGATACGACCCAGCTCGGCCGGCGGCAGCCGCAGTAGGGCCGTCTCGCCCGACAATTCGACGCGGCCGTCGCGAAGCTGAAGCCGCGCACGCTGTGCCGGTTGCCGCCCTTCGGGAAACTCGAAAGCGGGCAGGTGCAGATCGATGCGATTGCCCTCGAGGCTGAAATACCCGGGCCGACTCGGGGAGCCAGCGCGCAGGCCCGCGGCCTCGAGTTCGACCAGCAGGTCGCGGCGCGAAAAAGCGCGGCCGTCGTGCAGTTCCAGCGCACGGGCGTAAACGCGGCTGGCTTCGGTCAGGTGCCGCTCGGCGAAGCGCAGCGACACTTCCCGGTCCAGCCACCAGATCCACGGCCCGAACAGGCCCAGCGCCAGGCCCAGGACGAACAGCATTGATCGGACCAGCCAGCGGCGCCGGTTCGGCGACGGGGACTTGCTGCGACCGGAACGTGTCTTGCGGCGACGCCGCGGCTTGCTGCCCATACACAAGATGACAGGAGACGGTGGTTGAAGGATAATTGCGCGTTTGCGGCAACGCACCCGACCGGCCCGGCCGGTTCCGGCAGTATACCGTCCGGTGCTCGACCTGGAAAAACGTTCTTATCCGGTGACTGATTCCGACACCAAAACCAGGCATTTTCCGTTGCTCATCGTCCTCAACGAGGCCGATGCAGGCATCGATCCCGGATGGATTGCGTCGCTGCGCCGCCAGTGGCCCGGCGAAGTCGCGGCCTGCCAGGCCCCGCAGGCGGCCGGCGACCTGCGCGTGCTGCCCGGAACCCGCGGTCCGTGGTGGACCTGGCTGGGCGACGTCGATGCGGCAGCCGTCAGCGACGGCGTCGTGCTGCTGGCGCCGGGCCTGGTCCTGCCGGAGCGCTTCGCCGATCGGCTCGCGCACCTGCTCGAGGCCCCCGACTGTCCGCCGCTGCTGACCCTGCCCGGCAATCACCAGGCCGGCCTCGACCCCGCCGGCGGTCTGCTCGAACCCGGCGATCAAATCGACGCCCTGGTGCAGGCTGCCGCCGACCTGCGCTGGTCACCCGTGCACCTGCGGCCCGAGCGCCTCGCCATCATTCCCGCCGGCCGCATGCGCGAGGCCGTTCGCGAGGCCGAGGACGGCCGCTGCTGGGTCTACGACGGCGGCTGGTGTCAAGACCCGCTGGCCGAGGACGATCGTGGTCCCGACACGCCGGATCTGCTTGCGGCCCTGGGGCACCTGCGAACCGCCGTCGAAGCGCTGGCCAAGGCGGACGAAGCCCCTCCCCTGCCCCTGTTCGGCTTCGACGATCGCCCGGTCGTTCTGCACATCAGCCACGACTGGGGCGGCGGCGTGGCGCGCTGGATCGCCGACCTCGTGGCCGCCGACGAGACCCACGACCACCTGGTGCTTTCCGCCGGTGGCCGTACCGACGGCAAGGTTCACGGGCAATGGTTGAAGCTCTACGCCGCCGGGCCGGGCAGGACCTGCGTGCGCGAGTGGCCGCTGGTGCCGGCCATCGCCGGCACGCAGGCCGAGCACGCCGGCTACCGGGAGACTCTCGAGACGATCATTCGACGCTACGGCGTGGCGCGGGTCGTCGTCTCCTCGCTGATCGGCCACAGCCTCGATGCCCTGGCCACCGGCCTGCCGACCGTCGAGATGCTGCACGACTACTACCCGGCCTGGCCGGTGCTCGACCGGGACCCGCTGGCCTTCGCGAACGAAGCCGGCCGGATCGATCTGGATCGCGCCATCGCCAAGGCCGGTGAAGGTTTCCTGTTCGCCGAGCGACGCGCCCAGTCCTGGCGCGATCTGAGCGGCGACTGGCTGGCGGCCGTCGAGCGGCACGATGTCGCCCTCGCCGCGCCGGCCAACCACGTCCTTGCGCGCTGGCGCCGCCTGGTCGACGACCCGCTGGCGAAGGCGCGCGTCATTCCCCACGGCTTTGCCGGCTGGCCCGCCGACGCACCGGTGATCGAGCCGCGCGCCCTGGCCGACGGCCGGCTCAACCTGGTGGTCGTCGGCCGTCTCTCGCCGGGCAAGGGCCTGGGCCTGCTGGAGGCCGCCCTGGACGGGCTCGACAAGCATGCCCGCGTCACCCTGATCGGCTGCGGCCACCACGGCATGCGATTCTTCGGCCGGCCCGGGGTCGACATCGTGCTCGACTACGACCACGAGTCGTTGCCACGGCAGCTGGCGCGCGTCGGCGCCCAGGCCGTGCTTTTTCTTTCCACCGTCGCCGAGACCTGGAACTACGTGCTCAGC
The DNA here is from genome assembly GCF_042310355.1 of Wenzhouxiangella indolica. Classification (NCBI taxonomy): domain Bacteria; kingdom Pseudomonadati; phylum Pseudomonadota; class Gammaproteobacteria; order Chromatiales; family Wenzhouxiangellaceae; genus Wenzhouxiangella; species Wenzhouxiangella indolica. The sequence goes on from NZ_JBHJMR010000007.1 coordinate 16,558, forward strand.
GAAACCCGTGCGCTGGGCCTCGTTCCCCTGGCCACGCGCACCGGCAGTTTCGTCGAGCGCATCGAGCACGGCGTCGACGGCCTGCTGTTCGAACCCGACCCGCAGTCGCTCGCCGACGCCGTCGCGCAGCTGCACGCACAACCCGAGCGCCTGGATGCGCTGCGCGCCGCGCTGCCCGACGAGCGATCGGTCGGCGAAGTCATCGCCGACCTCGACCAATCCAGCGGTTCGGCGATGGCGAGGCGGCCGGTCGCGGCGAGACCGGCCCCGCTCGACGTCCAGCGGCTGTCCGCGGCCTCGGCCAGCTTGACCGACGCTCGCAGGATCGAGGCCGGCCTGGTGGAGCAGGTGCGCGCTCTGCGCGTCGACCTGGCGGACCGGACCGACTGGGCCCGCAAGCACGAGCGGCTGGTCCAGGAACGCACCCGCTGGGCCCGGCGGCTCGAATCCGAAGCCGAGGGGCTCAAACGCCAGCTCGAGGCGACCGAGCATGAACGCCAGCTGGCCGCAAGCGACGCCGAAGCGCAGCGGGCCCGGGCGGAGCATCTCGATAGCGAGCTGGAAACCATCTTCGCCAGCCGTTCCTGGCGACTGACCCGCCCGATGCGCGTCGCCAACCGGATGGCGGCCAACGCACGGCGACGCCGCGTCTACAACCCGCTTCGCTGGCCGCGGCTTCTGGCACGGCTCGTCCACAATCTTCGGCTCTACGGCGCGCGAGGCACGCTCGCATTGATGCAGCAGGGTGCGCATCCCTCGGCCGAACAACCCGAAGGCTTTCAGCCGGTCGAGGCACCGCGCGAAACGCTGCACCCGGTCTCGCTCGACGCCGTCGAGGATCCGCAGGTCAGCATCATCGTGCCGGTTTTCAACAAGGCCCACTACACTTCGGCCTGCCTGAATTCCATTGCCGAGCACGGCGCGCAGGGAAGCTTCGAGGTTATCGTCGTCGACGACTGTTCCAGCGACGAAACGGCCGACTACCTGGCCGACTGCACGGGCGTAAAGGTTGTTCGCAATGCCCGCAACAGCGGTTTCATCGCCAGCTGCAACGCCGGTGCCCGGGCCGCCCGCGGGCGCTACCTGGTCTTTCTCAACAACGACACCACGGTGACCACCGGCTGGCTCGAAGCCCTGGTTGGAACCTTCTCGAGCCTGCCCGACGTCGGCATCGTCGGCGCCCGCCTGATCTACCCCGACGGGCGCCTGCAGGAATCAGGCGGCATCATCTTCAGGGACGGATCGGGTTGGAACTATGGCCGTGGCGACCAGCCCGAGCGTCCCGAGTACAGCTTCGCGAGCGAAGCCGACTACGTCTCGGGCGCCTGCCTGGCCATTGAACGGGAGCGCTTCAATCGGCTCGGCGGTTTCGACAAGCATTACGCCCCGGCCTACTACGAGGACACCGACCTGTGTTTCCGGGTCCGCGAACAGGGTCTGCGCGTGATCTGCCAGCCGGCCTGCACCATCGTCCACCACGAAGGCATCAGTTCCGGCACCGACGAATCATCCGGGACCAAGCGCTACCAGGCGATCAACCGCGAAAAGTTCCTGCAGCGCTGGCAACAGCGGCTGCAGGCGCAGCCCGAGCCGGTTGCCGGGCCCGAAGCCGTGGAGGCCGTCTACCGGGCACGGCATCACCGCTGTCGCGGCCATGTGCTGGTGATCGATGCCACCACCCCGGAACCGGACAAGGACTCCGGCTCGATGCGCATGGTGGCAATGCTCGGCATTCTCCGCGATCTGGGCTGGCGAGTGAGCTTCATGCCCGAGAACCTGGCCTGGGTTCCGCGCTACACCGCCGAGCTGCAGTCGCTCGGAATCGAGGTGCTGCACCACCCCTGTGTACAGGGTATCGAGCCCTGGCTGGCCGCCCACGGAGCGCGCATCGATCTTGTCATGGTCAGCCGCCACTACGTGCTCGATCCCCTGCTGCCGGCCATCCAGAAGCATTGCCCCGCGGCGTCCGTGGTCTTCGACACCGTCGACCTGCACTTCCTGCGCGAGGAGCGCATGGCCGAGATCGCCGGCGACGAAAAGGCCGCACGCATGGCGCAAAAGACGCGCGAAGGCGAACTGGCCCTGATTCGCCAGGCCGATGCGACGCTGGTGGTCAGTCCGGTGGAACAGGCGCTGCTGCAGGAGCTGGTTTCCGACGCCAATGTCCGGGTGCTTTCGAACATCCACCGGGTCCACGGCCGCCGGCGCGGCTGGGCCGAGCGGCGCGACCTGATGTTCGTCGGCGGCTTTCAGCATCCCCCCAACCTCGATGCCGCCGAATGGCTGATCGACGAAATCATGCCGCTGGTCCGTTGCCGGATTCCCGAAGCGAAACTGCACATCATCGGCAGCCGCATGCCCGAAGGCCTGCGCGAACGGCGAAGCGAAGGCGTGGTCATGCACGGATACGTCGAAGACCTCACGCCCTACCTGGAAGGCTGCCGCCTGTCGGTCGCACCCCTGCGCTACGGCGCCGGCGTGAAGGGAAAGGTCAACCAGGCCATGTCCTGGGGCCTGCCGGTCGTGGCCACCGCCTGCGCCGCCGAGGGCATGTACCTCGAAGACGGCGAGGACGTGCTCCTGGCCGACACCACGGAAGCCCTCGTCGAGGCCATCGTGCGCGCCTACAACGACGAAGCCCTCTGGATGAAACTATCCGAGGGCGGCCTGGCCAACGTCGAAAAACACTTCAGCTTCGACGCCGCCCGACGGGCCATCAGCGAGTTGATGGAACCCGAGAATCAAAAAAACCCTGGGAACGCAAAGACGCAAAGACGCGAAGAATAAAAATCAAAATGCCCAGCAAAAGAACATGCATGGTCGATATCGGCTTTAAACCTCTGGGCCGTGATCAAGCCATTGAAGACTTCTCCAACCGTCAACTCTTTCTTTATCTTCCATAGTTTCTCGATCTTTCTTTGCGTCTTAGCGTCTTTGCGTTTATAAGATTTTCCCTGCCAGCTAGCGCAACCGCCGAGCATCGGTGATGCTGGGAATCGCCTGCAGGCGGCTGAGCAGCGTCGAGAGCTGGTCGAAGTCTGCGACCTGGACGGTCAGTTCGATCTTGACCTCATCGCCGCTCTCTGCATGCTGCGCGTTCATTCCCGTCACGTTGACTTTCTCCGAAGCGAGCAGCGTGCCGATGTCCTTGATCAGTTCGCGACGATCCCAGGCGCTGACGACGATCTTCGACGGGTAGCGACTGCGTGAACCACTCGCCCACTGCACGTCGAGCACGCGCTCGGGCTGTTGCCGCTGCAGGTTGAGAAACTGGCGGCAGTCCTGGCGGTGAATGCTCACGCCGCGGCCGCGCGTGATGTAGCCGGCGATGGCATCACCCGGAACGGGCTGGCAGCAACGCGCCATCTGGTGCATCAGGCTGCCCACGCCCTCGATGCGCACATCGTCGTCGCCGCCGGTCTCGACCGGACCGCGCTTGAGAGAAATACCCTCGCTTTCCTTGCGCTCTCGTGCATGCAGGCGTTCGACCGCCTGGGCGACCTGGGTGGCGGTCACGTCGCCGGCGCCGACGCTCACGAACAGGTCGTCGACGCGGGAGGCGTTGAACTTCTCCATGACCCGGCGGATCTCGGCGACATCCAGGTCAAGCCGACGGAACTCGGCTTCGATGGCCTGCTTGCCGGCGGCCATGTTCTCTTCCTGGTTGGCCTGGCGGAACCATTGCCTGACTTTGGCGCGGGCGCGCGCCGTGCCGATATAGCCCAGCCGGGGCACGAGCCAGTCGCGCGACGGGCGCGGCTCCTTCGCGGTGAGAATCTCGATGCGGTCGCCGTTTTTGAGCGGGTAGGTCAGCGGCACGATGCGTCCGTTCACCCGCGCACCGCGGCAGCGATGGCCCACTTCGGTATGGATCAGGTAGGCAAAATCCAGGGGCGTGGCGCCGGCGGCCAGGTCGCGCACCTCGCCCCTGGGCGTGAGCACGTAGACGCGATCTTCGGTGGTGAGGTTCTGAAAGCTTTCCAGCAGCGCCTCGTCATCGCCCTCGTCATCCTGCCCCTCCAGCAGCTGACGCATGACGCCGATACGTTTCTCCAGCGCGTCGTCGCGCGGGCCGCCTTCCTTGTAGCGCCAGTGCGCGGCCACGCCAAGCTCGGCGTGACGGTGCATGTCGTGGGTACGGATCTGCACTTCCACCACCCGGCCGCTGCTGGTGCTCACGGCCGTGTGCAGCGACTGGTACAGGTTGGCCTTGGGGTTGGTGATGTAGTCGTCGAACTCGCCCGGCACCGGCTGCCAGCGCGTGTGGACCAGGCCGAGCGCGGCGTAGCATTGCTCGACGCTGTCGACCAGCACGCGCACGGCGCGCACGTCGAACAGTTCGTGGAAATCGAGTCCCTTGCGCTGCATCTTGCGCCAGATCGAGTAGATATGCTTGGCCCGGCCGCTGACATCGGCCTGGATACCGGTTTCTCCGAGCAACTGGCGCAGGCGATTCATGAACTGTTCGATGAAAGCCTGGCGATCGGAACGCTTCTCCGCCACCAGGCGACTAATGCGCTGGTAGGTCTCGGGCTCGAGATAACGGAAGGACAGATCCTCCAGCTCCCACTTGAGCTGCCAGATGCCGAGGCGGTTGGCCAGCGGCGCGTGGATCATCTGCGTCTCGCGCGCGACTTCGCGCCGGGTCGCCTCGTCGACCTCGCGCGCCGCATGCAGGCGCGCGATCTGCCAGGCCAGCGCAATCAACACCACTCGAACATCAGCCACCAAGGCCATTAGCAACTGCCGCAAGCCCTCCGCGCGCGAGTGATCGTCTGGCAGGTAAGTTCGACCGAAAAAGGTCAGGGTTCTGAGCTGCTCGAGCAGCGCGACGACCCGCCGATCGCAGTCGTCGGGCAGCGCGGACTTGCCATCTGAATCAAGGACCAGGGGCAGGAGAATTGTGGCCTCTACAACCACGGGATCGGGCGCGATGCGCGCCAGCGCATCGAGCGCACCATGCACAAGGCATAGGACTTGCTCCGCACCATCGCCAACGCTGTCGACCAGAACGCCGATGCGAGAACGCAGCTCCATGACGGGAAACTCGCTGCGTCGATGCGACTGCTCGTCGATCCAACGATCCAGTGCGCGTCGCTCGGCGGCAACTCTGCGACTCACAACCATGCTGTGTGTGTGCGATTCATCGCCGGAGCATAACCGACCCGGTGCCCGGCAGGATGACGCAAATCGTCAGGCGGACCCATAAGCTCGGGCGCGTCCCGCAACATCCTCCAGCATTTCCGCTGACGTCCGTTTACGCTTGCACCGCCGGAAATCCCTGCTCGGGGCGTTCCGCCCGGCCTACTGGGCCGACGTAACCTCGAAGCTCGTGCTGTCTTCGAAAAAGATTGAACTCGCGGTGGTTCCCACTGCTCGCAGGGTATAGCCCGAACCGACCTGGCTCGAGTCGAAGCTGAGGCTGTCGAACAGGGCCTCGCCATTGCTCACTGTCATATTGGCCAGATTCGAATCCACGGTCGTTCCATTCTGCCTTAGGCGAAGCTGGACATGAGTTGAGGAATCATCTTCCACCCAATTTTCATTTTCGTCGACAACGCGCACGACCACCCCCGGCGACATGATCTCATCGGCAGCGACGTCACTGGGCTGCTCAAAAAAGACCAGATCGGAGGGAGCCCCGGGCACGAACTCAAGGGAAACCGATTCCGTACCGGCACCGGTCACGGAGAACTGGATCTGGAAGGTATCGGCAATGGTGGAGGTCGGCGTAAAGCTTGCCTCGCCGTTGATGTCGGTGAACACACTTCCGGGCAGAGAACTCAGTCCGCCGTCGTCGGACACTTCGACGGCGACGCTGTCGACGGGGTTTTCATAGGAATCCTCGACCAAAACGCTGATCAGGGCTGAGTCTGTACCGTCGGCGATGGCCTCGGCATCGAGCGCAGCGGCAACGAAAAATGCGGGTGGACCTGCTTCGAAGGTTACCGTGCCGCTTCCGCTGAGCGTTCCCGAAGAGAACGAGACCGTGTAGTCGTCGGCGCTTTCCGTCGTGGCCGTGAACGTCACTTCGCCGGACTCATCACTGTCGCCGGTAGTCGGCGAGGTGAAATTCAGCCCGGCCTGATCGTCGACGTCCACGGTTTCGTAGGGCACCGGATTCTGGCTGCTGTCGAGTACCGTGACCGTGATCGTGACCTCGTCACCTACTTGTGTCGTCGGGGCGCTTACGTTCAGGCCCGCGGATTCGCCGATAACGGTCATCGAGGCCTCGTCGACGGCGAAGGGCGTGCCGGTAGCGAGCGGATCGGCCACTGTACCCGCGTGCAACCGGATCGATTCGCCGCTGATGGAATCGACATCGACCATACGCTCGATAGTGAAAGTAAGACTGCCCCCGACAGCCAGGTCACTGCCTCCGGAGTTCATCTCCTCGAACCGTAGCGGGCCCGTTCCACTGCTGGCCGGACACACGGCACCGCCGGTTTCGGAGCAAGTCCACGTCGTGCCAGTCAACGCAGCGTCATACACCCCGAGATTCTCGGGGAACAACTCCTGGAGCGCGGTGGTCTGGAGCGCGCCGGTGCCGGTATTGCTTACAACGAGGTCATAGCTGACGGTCTGACCGGGAGTCACGAAGCTGGGAACATCCTGGTACTCCAGGCTGAGCGACCGAGCGACTTCCAGTCGATCACCGAAAATCAATCCGGGCGGTTCGGGGATGCTGGAGGAAGCCATCCCGAACAATCCGAAGACGCCCTGACTCGAGCGATAGAAACATTGCTGATCCGAAGACGGATCGATCGTCAGGGTCAGAGGGTCCAACGAGTACGCAAGGAATCCATTCAGGTTGAACTGGTCGATGACGACGTGGCCGTTGGGATCAAGCACCTCCATCGAGACTGCCGACGACGGGGCAGTCAGATCGAAGCAGAAGAACGGTTCATCGTATTCCGGAGCAATCACACCGGCATCGAAACGAACCACGCCCGCCCCGAGGTCGTAGGTCAGGACTTCGTCCTGCGCCTCCTCGGTAATGAGCGGAATCACAAGGATTTCGCTACCCCCGTCCACAACCAAGGACAGATCGCTGGTCACACGTGGTGTATCAAGCTGCCCCAGCGCCGATCCGCTGACGACTACGGCAACGATGGCAACGGCGGCATTCAAAAGGAAGTTGCGAGCAGATGCGTTCACGGTCGGGATCATTCCACAATAGATGGTCACAACAACATTGTATCCGTTCGAATAGCAAAAGGACCATGCGTAGGGCATAAAAGTTCCGTTAATTCAGGCCCTTCTGACGCTACTTGAGAACACCATCACGCAAACTCAGTCCTCTCAGACGGCGCACTCCGCCCAGACTTCGGACAGGCGCTTGCGCGAGGTTTTTTGTGCGGTTCCCAGTTTCTGCGCAAAAACCTGAACTCGGTACTCTTCGATCAACCAACGGTAGGCATCCAACTCGGGCGTGTACCAGCCCGCCTCGAGCTGCGAAAGGTAGCGCTGCCACCAGGGCTGCACTTGTTCCATGCGCTGCCGATCGCGCACGGGATCGAGTTCCAGTGCTTCGAGCCGCAGGCGCAGCGCCTCCAGGTAGCGCGGATAATGCCGCAGGCGGTCGGCTTCGATATCGTCGAGGAAGCCGGCGTACATCAGATCCTCGAGTTGGCTGCGCATGTCCGCGACCGCGGCCGGCACCGCGGTGTCCAGGCTATCGAGCCACATGGACAACTCGTGCCACGTTAGCAGGCATTTATCGACAATTTTCGCCAAATCGCCATAATTTCCAAGCATTTCCTGACGAACGGCGACCGCAAGGCGACCAAAGGCCTCCCCGTCCCGAACCGACCAGGGTTGCTCGAGAAGGTCGCGCAGCGCCAGGTTGCGCAGCGCCTCGGTCAAGGTGGCGATATCTTCCACGCGCGTCCAGGCCAGCTGCGCCTCGCGCGATAGTTCGTGGTTCTTCCTCAGGTATTTCCACTTGTCGCGAAGCGATGCCCGCAGCAATACGAGCAGCCCGTCACGATGCGCCAGGCGGGCGTCTTCCTCGGTATCGAACAGGCGCACACCCGCGCGATCGCCCTGGTCCACCACGGCCGGCCATGCGCGGTGTCCACCCCGGGTCGTGATCTCCTCGGGCAGCTCGGGGAAGTCGTCCGGCCCCAGGCCGTCGCGTTGCCACTGGCCGGCCTGGCGCTGCATGAACTCGCGCCGGGCCCGCTCGCTGAAGCGCTCGATGAGCGTTTCCGGGTCGCGACTCTGGCCGATGACCCGGCCCGCCTCGTCGAACACCCGCACCAGGAAGTTCAGGTACCGGGGCAGCTTTTCGAGCTTGAAGTCGTCCGGCGTCACCGTCATGCCCGACATCCGCGTCAGCTCCTCGGACAGGCGCTCCAGCAAGGCGCCGTCGGGCGGCCCCAGGGACTCGACCGCGGCCCGTCCGAAATCGGCGGCCGGCACCAGGGAGCGTCGTTTCGACTTGGGCAGGCTGGCGATCAGAGCGGTCACCTTTTCCTCGAGCAGGCCCGGAACCAGCCACTGCAGGCGCCCGGTATCGAGCCGATTGAGCAGGTGCAGGGGGCAATCGAGCGTGACCCCGTCGTTGTCGGCCGCCGGATCGAAGTGGTAGTGCAGGCGGAATTTCTCCGGGGCCATCGCCAGGGATGCAGGGAACGCCTCCTGCCCGGCCAGCGGCGCGTCGTCGCGCAGCAGCGTGGCGCGATCGAAAAGCAGCCGCTCGCGCTCGGCCGCTCCGAGTTTCTCGTACCAGCGGGCGAAGGCCCGGGTGGTAAAAATGTCGGGCGGCAGGCGCTCGGCGAAAAACGCTTCCAGCTCGGCCTCCGCCGCCAGCACGTCGCGACGTCGACGCTTGTGCTCGTGCTCGGACAGCTCCCGCTTGAGCTCGGCGTTGCGTTTCAGGAAATCCGCCTTCGAATGGATCTCACCGCGCACCAGGGCATGGCGAATGAAGATCGAGCGGGCCGTGTCCGGATCGTGTGGGCCGAAATGCACGCGGCGATTCTCGACCAGCACCAGGCCGTGCAGGCTGAGCTGCTCGTAGCCCATGACGCGGCCCGAGCGCTTGTCCCAGTGCGGATCGAACACCCGGCGCTTGAGCAGGTGCGCGCCCTGTTGCTCGAGCCATTCCGGCTTGACCGGGGCGACCATGCGGGCATAGGGACGGGCCGTCTCCACCAGCTCGGCGGCCATGATCCAGCCCGGATTGCGGCGGGCCAGGACGGAACCGGGGAAGATGCGGAACTTGTGACCGCGCGCACCCTGGTACTCGCCGGCCTCCTGGTGCTGCCCGACCATGCCCAGCAGTCCGGCCAGCAGACTGCGATGCACGGCTTCGGGCTCGGCTGAACCGGCTTGACCCGTTGGCCAGCGCTCTTCGCGGGCAATCTGCCTGAGCTGGCCGTGCAGCTGCCCCCACTCGTGCAGGCGCTGCGGGGCGAGGAAATGCCTGCGCGCCAGTTTGTCGGCCTGGCTGCGGGAATGCCTGGCGCGAGCTTCCTGCCACCATCGCCACAATTCGAGCAGCGTGAGAAAGTCCGAGCCCTGGACCACGAACTGCTGGTGGGCCTGGTCGGCGGCCTGCTGCTGGTCCAGCGGACGATCGCGGACGTCGGCGATGGAGAGTCCGGCCACGAGCACGAGCAACTCGGCGAGGGCGCCGCGCTCGGCGGCTTCGATCAGCATGCGGCCGTGTCGGACATCGACCGGAAGGCGCGCCAGGGTTCGCCCCCGCTTGGTCAGGCGTCTATCGTCATCGACGGCGCCCAGTTCGAACAGGCTCTGCCGGGCCTCACCGATCAGTCGCTTCGGCGGCGCATCGATGAAGGGAAAATCCTCGGGGTCGCCCAGGCCGAGGGCGAGCATTTCCAGCACCACGCCAACCAGGCCGGCGCGCTGGATCTCGGGGTCGGTGAATTCCGGACGCGAGCGGTAATCGGTCTCGTCGAACAAGCGAACGCAGGTGCCCGGGCCAACCCGGCCGCAGCGCCCCGCGCGCTGGTTGCAGGAAGCCTGCGAGACCGGCTCGACCGGCAGGCGCAATACCTTGGAATGGGCGGCATAGCGCGAGATCCGCGCCAGGCCCGAATCGATCACGAAACGGATGCCGGGCACGGTCAGGGAGGTTTCGGCCACGTTGGTGGCGAGCACGATCCGCCGGCCCTTGCCCGGCCTGAAGATCCGGTCCTGGCTGGCCGAGGGCAGGCGGGCGTAGAGCGGCAGCACCTCGGTATGCGACAGCTGGGCGCGCTGGAGCGCGCGCGAGACCTGGAAGATCTCGCGCTCGCCGGGCAGGAAGACGAGGATATCGCCGCGCGAGTCGATGCGGCTGACGGTGTCGACAGCCCGACGCACCTGTTGCGGCAGGTCTTCGCTCTCCTTCGGCTCCTGGTACTGGATATCGACCGGGTAGCCGCGGCCCTCGACGGTGATCACGGGTGCACCATCGAAGTGCTCGGCGAAGCGCTCGGTGTCGATGGTGGCCGAGGTGATGATGATCTTCAGATCCGGCCGGCGCCGGGTCAGGCGCTTGAGGTAGCCGAGCAGGAAGTCGATGTTGAGGCTGCGCTCGTGCGCCTCGTCGATGATCAGGGTGTCGTAGGCGTCGAGCAGGCGGTCGCGGTGCACCTCGGCCAGCAGGATGCCGTCGGTCATGAACTTGATGTAACTCTGGTCGGAAACCCGGTCGGTGAAGCGCACCTGGAAGCCCACTGCATGGCCCAGTTCCGTGCCCAGCTCCTCGGCCACGCGGCGCGCCACCGAGCGGGCGGCGATACGCCTGGGCTGGGTGCAGCCGATCAGGCCGCGCTCGCCGCGGCCGGCATCCAGGCACAACTTGGGCAGCTGGGTCGACTTGCCGGAACCCGTCTCGCCGGCGACGATCACCACTTGGTGCTCGCGGATGGCCTCGATGATGTCGCCGGCGTGGGCGGCGATCGGCAGGTCGGGCGCCTCACCGGTATCGGGCCGGCCCTCGGCCCGCAACTGGCGCTGCGCGCGCGAGTCGTCCAGCAGCTGCCGGTACTCGTCGAGCAGACGCTGTCGCTTGTCGTCCGGGCCGCGGAAACGGGCCAGCTGCTTGTGGCGCCGCTTCAGTCCGGCGATGTCGCGCTGCATCACGGCCCGGGGTTCGAAAATGGGGATGTTGGACATTGGCGATATTTTCGCAGATCAGGGGTTGGTTTCAGGTTTCAGGTTTCAGGTTTCAGGTTTCAGGTTTCAGGTTTCAGGTTTCCGGGTTCCGGGTTCCGGGTTCCGGGTTCGGGGTTCGGGGTTCGGGGTTCGGGGTTCGGGGTTCGGGGTTCGGGCGTCACGATTCGCGATCACCCAGTGATCTTCGAGCAGCCAACGGCACGCACTGCGAATTGCTTTTCGGCAACCCATCCCCGGCCTTCTCCAAACGCACCTGAACCCTGAAACCTGAACCCTTCCCTCGCCTAGAAACCCGCAATCTCGAACGACCCGGGTGCTACGCTACGGCGAAAGAATCAACACAGCCCGCAATCGACCATGAATTTCACCAGCGACAACGAAGCGCCGGCGCATCCGGCGATGATCGAGGCGATCAGCGCGGCCAACGAAGGCTTCGCGACCGCCTATTCCAACGACATCTACAGCAAGCAACTCGATCAGCGCTTTTCGGAACTGTTCGATACCGACTGCCACGTCCTGCCGATCGCCACGGGGACCGCGGCCAACTGCGCGGCCATCGCCGAGCTGAGCCCGCCCTGGGGCGCGGTACTTTGCCACCAACTGGCCCATATCCACAACGACGAGAACGGCGCGCCGGAATTCTTCTCCGGCGGCGCCAAGCTGCTGCCGCTGGCCGGCGACAACGGCAAGCTCGATGCCGAAACGGTCGCGGCGACCATCGACAGCGCGGGCGCGCACGGCGTGCACAACGTCAAGCCCTCGGTGGTCTCGATCACCCAGGCCACCGAATGCGGCACGACGTATCGCCCCGACCACGTTCAAGCCATCGCCGAGGCTACCCACGAGCGCGGCCTGCACCTGCACATGGACGGTGCCCGATTCGCCAACGCCGTTCGCTATCTCGACTGTCATCCGGCGGAGACCACCTGGAAAGCCGGCGTGGACGTGCTCTCTTTCGGAGCGACAAAGAACGGCGCGCTGACCGCCGAAGCAATCGTGGTGTTCGGCCACCCGGAGTGGCTGGAAGGCATGGCGCGCCGCCGAAAGCGCGCCGGCCACCTTCTGTCGAAGATGCGCTACGTCTCCGCGCAACTCCTGGCCCAGCTCGACGACGACCTGTGGCTGGAACTCGCCGGCACCGCCAACGCCCGGGCCGCGCAATTGGCTGCCGGCATCGAATCGAGCCCACACGCTTCGCTCCACTGGCCGGTCGAGTCCAACGAGGTGTTCATGAAAGCCTCACCCGAAAAGCTCGCCGCGCTGAAGGAAAAGGGCTTTCTCTTCCACATCTGGCCCGGCCACGACGACCTCGCCAGGCTGGTGTGCTCCTGGGCGACCACGGAGGACGACATATCGGCCTTCCTCGTGGCCCTGGGCTCGTAGGCCCCGCTCGCGTCCCCGTCCTTGAGCGCCGGTGTTGTTTCGGATTTGGTGCTTCGGGTTTCGAGTTTGCTCTAACGTCCGACGTGCTTACCGCCGGTCCAGCCGCCTGACTTGAGCACTTTTTCGCCGAGCGCCTTCGGCCCGTCTTCCAGATCGGTGGCCATGGAGTCGTTCCAGCGATTGAGAAAGCCGTACAGGCACACGGCCGCCAGCAACTCCACGATCTGTTCGTCGCTCCAGTGCTTTTTCAGGCGGGCCATGAGTTCCTCGTCAACGGCGTTGGGGACGCTTCCGGCGGCCAGGGCGAAGTCCAGCGCCGCACGCTCGGCCTCTGAATAGTGTTCGGAAGTCTGGTACTCCCACAACGCTTCGAGCTTCGCTTCGGGCAGTCCGCTGATCCCGGCGGCCACCAGGGAATGCGCCTCGCAGTACTGGCATCCGGCCGCACGGCTGGCGAAGTGGGCCAGCAGGCGCTTGAAGGCAGGATCGACGCTGCCCTCGGGATCCATGATCGCTTCCGTCAGTTGGCCGAATGCCTCGACGATCTTCGGCCGCCGCTGAAGCGTCAGGAGGCTGTTGGGCACGAAGCCCAGGATTTCCTCGAAGTGCCGAAAGGTATCACCCAGCTCCGGGGTATGATCTGCAGGCAAGGGATCAATATGCGCCATTAGAGAATCCACGCTCAAAATTGCAACCAACCGACACTATAACGCCATGATCCAGCCGTGGGCGGTCCCCCTGAAACCTTGAACCTGAATCCTGAAACCTTTCTTCCCCATGCCCCACGACCAGCCTGTCATCCCCGTCACCAGCCGCGACGGCCATCGCTTCGAACTGATCCACGTCGCCGCCGAGCGCCCGCGACACACGATCCTCTTCCTGCCCGGCATGGGCCTGAGCGCGCGCCTGTTCATCCGCTTCTCGCGCGCGCTGGCCGGGCTGGGGGTCAGCGTGTTCATCCACGAATGGCGCGGCAACGGGTCGTCGAATCGACGGGCCTCCCGCCAGTCGAACTGGGGCTACCGCGAACTGCTGGACGACATCGACTCGGCCCGGCATGCAGTGGCCGAGCAAAGCGGCGGCGAGTACCTGCTCGCCGGCCACAGCCTCGGTTCCCAGTTCGCCTGCCTGAGCGCGGCGCAGGATCCGGATGGTTTGCGCGGGCTGATCGTCATCGCCGGCGGGTCGCCCTACTGGCGCGCATTTGAGTGGCCGATGAAAGGGGTGATGATCGCCACCATGTTCGCCTTCCCCGCGCTCGGGTCCGTCTTCGGCTATTACCCGGGCAAGCGCGTCGGCTTTGCGGGCAACGAGGCGCGCGACGTGATGGCCGACTGGGCACGCAGCGCGCGATCCGGGCAATACCGACCATCGGGAGTCGAGGTCGACCTGGAAGCGGGCCTGCGGGCACTGGAGCTGCCGGTGCTGGCGCTCGACATGGCCGATGACTGGTTCGTGCCGGCCGGGTCCCTCGATTGGCTTATGGGAAAGCTGGAGGGGTGTGAGGTCACAAAAACAGTGATCGAGGCCCAGGGCGAAAAGCAGAAGGCCGATCATTATGCATGGATGAAACGACCCGAGGCGACGGCGGAGGCGATCAATCGGTGGCTCGGTGCCTCTGAGAGGTAAGGTACAAGGGATTCACGTTGAAAGCACGAAACTCGAAGCACCAAATCCGAAACAAATTCGAAATTCCAATGTTCGAATGACCGAAACAGAACCGCTGCCCTGGTTCAGGCCTCATTGCTCGTCCAGCATCGCCGCCACCAGGCGCGCGTACATCCGCTCCTTGACAGAAGACGGCTCGGCCAGGCCCAGGCGATCGAGCTCCTCGGCATAGCCATCCGGCCGTCCTCGCCATAGCGCTCGCAACAGGCTCATCTTGCTCTTCGATAACCGCTTCAGCTTCTCGAGCGCGGGAATCAGGCGCTGCTCGACTTCGGTGAAGTCGCTGCCGAAGGGGTAATCGGAAAACATCGGCCGATAGTCGTCGAATGCCCGCTCGAGACGCTCCGGGCTGTTGTCGCGGGCGGCTGCCGGCACTTCCCAGTCGGCATCCAGCTTGCCGGCCTTCCTGGCCCGCTCGACCAGCTCGTCCTGGAAGCGAGCATCCATGATGCAAACGAGCGCCTTGATGCATTCCTCGTCCGTGCGCCCGCGCAGCTCGGCGATGCCGTACTCGGTCACGACCAGGTCGCGCAGGTGCCGGGGTATGGTCGTGTGCGGATACTCCCAGACGATGTTCGAAGAGACCTCCCCGCCGCTGCCGGTGCGCGTCGAGCGCAGCATCAGCACCGAACGCCCGTCGTCCATGGCGTGCGCCATGGCCACGAAGTTGTACTGACCGCCCACGCCGGAGACCACCTGGTGGTCGGCCAAACCGTCGGAAACGGCCGCACCGGTTGCAGTGACCATCATGCATGTATTGATGAAACAGGCGTGCCGGCGCTGCGCGATCTCCAGCGCCTCCCGGCCACCGTATAGCTGGTTGATGCGCCCCACGCCGTGCATGCGGAAGCGGGGTCGTTCAGAATCGTCGAGATCCTTTAGGAAGCGATAGAACTCGCCACTGCCCAGGAAGAAGCCACCGTCCATGAGGGCGCCGCTGCCGGCCTGCTCGACGACTTCGCCGGCATTGACGCGCTGCTGGACCTCGAGGTCGTCGAACACCTCGCGCGCGAGAATGCCGGCGCGGTAGAGATGCATGAACCCGTCCATGAACATCTCGCTCGCTCCGTAGATGCCCTCGTCGAAGCGGTCGAGATGCTCAATACCAGCTGTCGGCGCGTCGAGCCGATCGACCAGTTCACGGTAGACCCGGTTGTCGTCCTGGCGATGAATCATGGCGTTGACCAGGGCATCGCTGAGAGAGCCGATGCCGATCTGCAGCGTGCCGCCATCGGCCTGGAGACGGGATGCGTGAACGCCCACGGCATGATCCTGCAGTGAAACCTGCGTGCGCGGTACGGCGAACAGCCGCTGCCGCGGATCCTCGTTGACGATCTCGTCGAAGAAATCGGCCTCGACCACGGCATCGCCGTGCATGAAAGGCAGGTCTGGATGCACCTGGCCCACGGCCATCCAGGGCCAGTCGGCCTGAGCGCGCAGGCGGGCTACGACATCCAGGGTCACGTCCGGATTGCACGACAGGCTGTAGCGCTCCCGCTCGGGTCCCGAGACCAACTGCAGCAGCAAATTGATGCCGCGGTCGACCAGGTCGCGGGCCACATGCGTGTAGTTCGACGAGACGTAGTGGCGCTGCATCGTCGCATTGCCGAGTGCCGCCCCCGACTGGAAATAGAATTCCGTGATCGTGACGTTGTCCGGCACCCGGCCGCTGCGCTGGTCGCGCACGTAGTCCAGTTGCGGATAGTCGGCGCCGAAAAGCCGTTCGACGACCGGATCCATCAGGCGCTGCGCAAGCCAGTGGGACGACTGCGGCAGGTCCAGCGACAGGGCCGTGACGATCTCGAGCTCCAGCTCTGAATCCTCGCGGGCGCGAGCGTAGAGGGCATTGACCAGCCGGTTCGGCTTGCCCAGCCCCAGGGGCAACCCAACCACCAGCCGCCGCCCGACGCGCTGGATAATGCGATCGATCAGATCTTCATACGATGCCGTAGTATCCGGATTCAAGCCTTCTCGCCCTGTTCTCACTGTCGATGGAATGCGGGCAATCGCCGACTACCCACGAACACTATCCTCGCATACCACGCAGCAAGCCACCGTTTCCGTGAGCCGCTGTGATCAGGACACTCACAGCCAGCCTGTTCGCAGCAGCAGTTGCGTTTCGATCATTCGAATTTCGATCATTCGTTGTGTTTGGTCCTTGGTGCTTGGTACTTGGGATTTAGATTCCCGATCCACTCCCTCGATGCGGGACAATTGCAGATACCCTAGCGGAACTCCAGCATTCATCCGATCACGCCGACCACACTCATGCACTACTACCCGCTTCTGAAAAGCATTCACATCCTGCTGGCACTGACTAGTGGCATCGGCTTTGCGCTACGCGGGTTCATCCGAATCGTGCTGCAGCGTCCGCTGCCCCATCGCGTCTGGAAGATCGCTCCGCACGTCATCGATACGCTGCTGCTCGCGTCCGGCGTGGCCCTCTGGATCACGGTCGGGTGGCCAGTCCTGTCCTGGCTGGGTGTGAAACTGCTGCTGGTGCTGGCCTACATCCTGCTCGGCATGGCCGCGTTCAGGGCCGTCGGGCGCGCTCCCTCGCGCGCAAGCGGGCTGTACGTGCTCGCGCTGATTGTCTTCCTGTGTATCGCGGCCCTGGCACTGCACAAGCCGCTTTGACCAGGCGGGCGAACGGCGCGAGCAACCAAAAAAATGCCCCGGCAGAGCCGGGGCAGCCAACAACGCATGAGTCGTCAACGGGAAGGGGGAGACTGACGACTCAAACGCCCATTGGAAAAGCAAATCATGTTCTGGCTTCTAGCTTCAGGGAGTTGCCACGAATCCATGTTTGCTCGACCCCCGAACCAGCGAGTGAGCGACCTCGCGGTTCGAGACTGGCAGGAAGGCGACCAGGTATTCCTCGGCCACGCTTTCCTTGATCTGGTGAACCACGACATGGGTGCCAGCGGAATCGACGACCACTTCGGCCACGCCCCAGGCATTGGCCGCGGCAGCGCAGCCCGAACCTTCGCCGGCCGATCCGCTGCCGGAGCCGGCGACTTCGGTGGCGGAACCGCTGCCGGAGCCGGCCACGTCCGATCGACCCCCGACGCAACCTTCGCCCGCAGCGCCGCTGCCGGAACCGGCGACCATCGTCTGCGCGCCGCAACCCTCACCGGCGCTGCCGCTGCCCGAGCCGGCCACCATCAGCGAGGACGATCCGAAACAGCGCTCGCCGGCCGATCCACTGCCGGAGCCGGCCACCTCCGTGGAAGAGCCGCTGCCCGAACCGGCGACTTCGGTGGATGAACCGCTTCCGGAACCGGCCACTTCGGTCGAGGAACCGCTTCCGGAGCCGGCGACCATCAGTCCGGGAGCCGGCCGACAGTTCTCTCCGGCGCTGCCGCTACCCGAGCCGGCGACCATCAGCGACGATGAACCGCTGCATTTCTCGCCGGCCGATCCGCTGCCGGATCCGGCGACCATGGGCTCGAAGGCTGCGCCGGAGCCCTTCGGCCCGACGGCCGAATAAAGCGCGATCCGGTAGTAGCCCGAATCGTCGAGCATGTCACCCCGGCCCACGAGGATGCCGTCGCTGCCATGGACCGACACGAACACTTGGTCGCCGCCGGCGGAAACCAGCACCTCGGGTTCGCTGGCGGTGGCATGGGCGGCAAACAGCGCCGCGGCCGCGAGCGAAAGCAGCGGCCACTTCCCACGCCGGCTGCCTGTTCCGGACTTCTCGATACCGGTTCCGCTCTTCTCGATACCGGTTCCGCTCTTGCCGATGCCCGTTCCGGACTTTTCGATTGCATTGATCATGGTTAACTCCTCGAGCTTTTTCTCAATTGAATTTGGGGGACGACCGGTTGCGTTCAGCCCGGTTGGATCGCGCCTTGGGGGGTGTTTTCCTCCCAGTAATACCAACCGATACCGACCGAACTTTCATTCGTTTCCGACGGCTTCTTCTCCTCGGATTCGAGGTACTGCTCCATCTCCACGATGTGCCGTTCGAGAATCGCTCTGACCTCGGCACGGATGATCTCGACGCGCTCCTTGGGAATCCGGAACGACCAGCGATCCTGCTGCAGCCAGGACGGCGCCCCTTCCGGCACGCGGCTGGTGTTGTGCACCACCGCCCGGCCGAGCCGGTTGATCGCCAGGCTTCCGGCCTCGATCGCCGTCTTCTCCGAATCCTTGACCGGCTTGTAGAACGGATCGATCAGGCGCACCCGGGTGTCGTTGTCGGTCAATTCGACATTGCCGCTCTCTAGCAGGCGGTCGAGCGCCGTTTGCGGCGTCACGGCCCGTCCGGCCGCCCGGCTTACCAAGCGCTGGAAAGTGCCCTGCGGCCCATGAACCAATAGCTCGGCGGCCGAGCCGTCCTCGTCGAGAAAGGCCTCGTCGTTGTTCCACATCTCCAGGATGTGCGCTTCCGAGCAAACGTCGGAGGGAACGTACTCGCGATCGGGATTCTCCTCGAACGCCTTGATGGCGCGGCCGTCCATGCCGCAAAGAAGCGCCAGCGCCGATCGAGTGACCTTGCGGTCGGGGTTCTGCGAATGCAGGTAGACCTTCGCCTCTTCGACGTAGATCTCGCGAACCAGGTTGACCAGTGCCGCGCAGGAAACGCGGCCGACGGCAAAACGAACGATCGGGCGAACCATGCGGGTCATCGCGTCGATCAGCCAGCTGATGTCCTGTCCGTGCTCTCCTTGTGCGAGTGCCTGGCCCATCTCAGATCTCCAGCAGTTGGGGTTTCTGGTAATGGAAGCCCTGGGCGTAGTCCACATCCAGACCGCGCAGGGCCGCCACCTGTTGTGACGTTTCCACCCCTTCGGCAATGACGCCGGCACCCAGACCACGCCCCAGGGTCTTGATGCTTTCCACGATCGCCCGCTGATTGCGGTCGACATGAACGCCGTTGGTGACGCCGGTATCGATCTTGAGCAGATCGACAATGCCGGCTGCACAAAGATCGAAGCAATTGACGCGGCTCCCGAAGTCGTCGAGCGCGATCAGCACGCCCGCTCGCCGCAGCGTCTGGGCGTTGGCAACCAGGCTGCTCTTCTCCCGGCTGCGGCCGAACTCGATCAGCTCCAGGCATATGGAGTGGCCGGCGCGCGCCGCCGCCCCCTGGTACCTGAGCACGGTGTCGACGAACAGCCGGCTGGTCAGGGACTCCGGGTGCGTGTTGATGCTGACGCGGGTTGGCTCGTTCTGCTCCAACAGCCAGGCGGCCACTCGTTTGAAGACCTCCAGGTCCGTGTGCAGCACCGGCCGTTCGAGATAGAGCCGATCGATGAAATCCCCGGGCGACCAGTGCCGGTGTATTCCGCGCGGCCGGATCAGCGCCTCGTACCAGGGCTGATCACCGCCGAATCGGTCTCCGGGGGCGCCCAGCGCGCGAATCTCGTGAACGGCGAACGTGCAGAAGTCCGTCGTGGCCTGGAGTGGCGCCGTGTGGGCGACTTGAGCATCCATCCCTTTTCCTCGTTTCTGGCGTTTGCCAAATCTGGTAATTGACAATAACGGCATTTGCCAGAAATTGCAATAAGCGACCCGAAAAAAATGCTCACAAGCGCTTGTGAGCAGTCGACGCCTTCCGCTACTGTTAGGCCAGCGCATCCGCTCCACCAACTCGATGACTGGGCAGGCATGCGGTATTCTTTCTTTATTTTCAGGGAGTTGACCATGCTCAATGCGCGTCTGGCCGCCCTGATGTTCGCCCTGACACTAGTGGCGGGCTGCCAGCAGTCGAATCAGCAGGCCAGTGGTGCGGAGAAGGTCTACCGGCATGCCATCGACGGGGCGCCCGCCACCCTCGACCCAGCGCATGCGGGCGATGTCTACGCGGCCACCCTGGTCAAGAACCTGTTCGACACGCTCTACCGCTACAAGTATCTGGAGCGGCCCTACGCGCTCACGCCCAACCTGGCCGCGGGCTTTCCCGAAGTTTCCGAGGACGGCCGCGTGTACGAAATCCGTCTGCGAGACGACGCGCGATTCGCCGATGACCCCGCCTTCGAAGGCGGCCAGGGTCGTGCCGTGACGGCGCAGGACGTGGTCTATTCGCTCAAGCGGCATTTCATGGCTGAAACGCGATCGCGGGGGGCATGGCTGTGGCGCGACCGCATCGTGGGCCTGGACGAAGACGTCACGCTCGACAGCGCCGACCAGGCGGTAGAGGGGCTCCAGGCGGTAGACGAGTCCACGCTGAGGATCCGGTTGAACGAGCCTTACCCCCAGTTCACGCACACGCTGGCCACCGCACTTTCGGCGATTGTCCCGCGCGAAGCCGTCGAGCACTACGGATCGCGCTTTGGCGCCCGGCCGGTGGGCTCGGGTCCGTTCGTGCTGACGCAGTTCGACGAAGCCCGGGCCGTGCTCGAACCCAACCCGCATTTCGATCGCGGCCCGATCGACCTGCACGCGGAAGGCTTTGACGCGGAGCAACACGCGCGCTTCGGGCTCGAGCCGATCGACGGGCAGCCCTACCCGCTGCTGGATCGCCTGGAAGTCCACTTCATCACCGAACCGACGGCGCGCTGGAGCAGCTTCGAGTCAAGCCGCGGCGTCGACGTCGTGATGGTTCCGCCGGAAATGGCCGAGCGCGTCCTCGAGGCGCGCCAACCCCTGTCCCTGAAGCCCGGCATCCGGGAGCGCTACCACAGCCAGGCCGGACTCGAAGCCGGGTTCGTGTTCCTGGGCTTCGACCTGTCCAACCCGGCCATCGGCTACAACGACGATCCGCAGCGCCAGCAGCGCAACCGGGCCCTGCGTTGCGCCATGCGCGACGCCTTCGACTGGACGGCCCGAAACCGCGCCTTCTACCACGGGCTCGGCCGCGTCTTTCCCGGCGTCGTGCCGCCGATGCTGGATGCATACGACGCCGCCGGCGACATGAGCTCCATCGCCCACCGCCCGGAGCGTGCACGCGAACGCCTCGAGGCGGCCGGCTGGCGGCCCGAGTCGCTGCCGCACCTGTCCTACGGGCTCGAAGCCAGTGTCCAGCAGCGCCAGATGTTCGAGCAGTTTCGCGCCTGGATGCAGGCCATCGGCTTTCCGCCGGGTCACTTCGAACCGCGCACCTTCGCCAGCTTCGGCGAATACTCGCGCGCCATCGGTCAGCGGGACCTCGATATCTTCCTGATGGGCTGGACACTCGCCTACCCCGACGCCCAGTACGCCCTTCAACTCTTCTATGGCCCCAACGCCGCACCCGGCGCAAACGGCACCAACTACGCCAATGACGAGTTCGACCGCCTGTTCGAACGCGCCTCACGCATGTCGTCCGGGCCGGAGCGAAGGGAGCTTTATCGACGGCTCAACCGCATGGTGATCGACGATTGCGTCGTCATCGGCTCCCTCGCGCGCACCCGGCTGCACCTGTGGAAAAGACACGTGCGCATGCTTCCCGACCGCGAAATGGTCGGCGGCTTCTTCCTGCGCTTCGTCGATGTCACCGGCAAGCGGCCGTGAAAGGGGATGAATCGCCGGGCCGGTATGCCATGCAGCGCATACTCGGCATCCTGCCCCTGCTGCTGGGCGTGACGCTCCTGAGTTTTACGCTGACGGTCCACTTCGGGCCGGATCCCGCCTGGGAGCAACTCGGACGCAACCCCACCCCCGCCCAGATCGAGCAAGTGCGCACGGAACTCGGCCAGGACCGCATGTTCCTGCTGCGCTACGGCGACTACCTGGCCCGCATCGCGCGCCTGGAGTTCGGCTCGAGCTACGCCAGCGGTGAGCCGGTCGGCGAACTGCTGGCACGAACCGCGCCGGTGACGCTCGCCCTGCTGACGCCCGGGTTCATTCTGGGCATCGCAGTGGCGCTGATGCTCGCGCTGGCGGCGGCCTGGCGACCGGGAAGCCGGCTTGATCGCTTCTGCGATATCGCGTCGGCCGGCAGCATGAGCCTTTCGCTGGTCATCATCTTCATCGGCCTGCAGGCCGTGTTCGGCGTCTGGCTTGACTGGTTCCCGGTGCGCGGCTGGCGAGCCGACAGCACGGGAGCCTACCTGCAGCACGTGAGCGTGCCGACCCTTGCCCTGATCGCGGCAAACCTGGGCTACAACCTGCGCTTCTTTCGCACCATCTTCCGCGACGTGCTCACCGATGCCCCGGTGCGCACGGCCCGGGCCTACGGCATGCCGGCCCGACGGATCATCACCGGCTATGTGCTTCGGGCCGCGGCCCCGCCGATTCTCACCCGCGTGCTGGTGGCCATCCCGCTGATCCTGATTTCGGGCAGCCTGATCATCGAGTCCCATTTCGGCATTCCCGGCATGGGCCGGGCCACCTGGAACGCCATACTCACCGGCGACCAGCCGGTGCTGATGGCCGTCGTCAGCCTCTCGTCGATCCTGTTCGTGCTGGCCCTCGCCGCCACGGATGCGTCGACCGCATGGTTCGACCCCAGGTCGCGCGACGCATGAGCCGGCCCTGGCCCAAATCAGGTCCCGGCGAACGCCTGGCGCTCCTTGTGGTGCTTGCCTACCTGGCGGGCGCCGTCGGCGTCTGGACCGGGCTATGGGGCGGCGACTGGGCAGCCATCAGCGGCGCGCTGCGGGAGCCGCCTTCCGCGCAGCACTGGCTGGGCACCAATCGACTCGGCCAAGATGTCTTCGAGCGCCTGCTGGCGGGCACGGCCACCGCCTTCGAAGTCGGCATCCTGGTCGCCCTGGCGTCGGTTCTCATCGGCGCGCTGATCGGTGGCCTGGCCGGTTACTTCGCGCACCGCCGCATCGACGCGGTGGCGACCTGGCTGATCGGCACCATCGACGCCGTCCCCTTCTATCTCTTCGTGGCCGCCGTCTCCTTCGCCCTGCAGGGCTGGTCGGGCGCCATGCACCTGGCGATGATCACGAGCTTCTGGACGCTAACCGCAAGACTGGTGCGCACCGAGACCATCCGCCTGAGAAAGCGCGAGTTCGTCACGGCCGCCCGCGTCAGCGGCCTGAACGCGCGGCAAATCATCCTGCGCCACATCCTGCCCAACACCGCCCCGGTCCTGCTGGTACAGACTTCCCTGGTTTTTGTCGCCGCCATCAAGGCCGAGGTGGTGCTCAGCTTTCTCGGTATCGGCCTGCAGGACTCCATCAGTTGGGGCATCATGATCGCCGAAGCCGGTCAGGAAATCCTGGCCGGCCACTACATGAACTTCATTGCCGCATCGCTGGCGCTGTTCGCGCTCGTGCTGTCGATCAATCAGCTGACCGACCGGCTGCAGGAAAGACTCGACCCGCGAGCCCGCCGCACCGCGACCCGGCGCAGCCTGCACACCGCCACCCAGCCAAGGGGATTATCATGACCGCCTCACAAGATCTGTACAGGGGGCTGGACAAACGCGTGACCATCTTGACCGGTCGAATCCATGGGCTGCTGCTGGTGCTAGCGCTGCTGACCGCCTGCAGCGGCAACCTGCGCGAAGTGCTCGGCGAACCGCCCCAGGTTTCGCTCAGCGGGCTCGAGCGGCAGGCCGACAGCGTGACCCTCGAGCTATCGGTTCGCAACGTCAACGACGAAGCCCTGCGGCTGAGCGGCGCTTCGGTCGACCTGGTGCTCGACGGCCAGCCGCTCGCCGCGGGCAGCCGGGAACTGACGCTGAGAATTTCCGCGCGCGGTCGTGAAACCCTGCGTTTTTCCCTGCCGGCCGAACCGGACGGCCTCGAGGCCCTGCAGCGTCTCGCCAAAGGAGGCGCAAACCGCCTGCCCTGGACGCTGCAGGCGCGACTGACAACGGAAGGCGGCCGCGATCGAGTCACCGAGGCCGAGGGGTGGCTGCACCCGGTGCCGGGGCAGCCCGACCGCTTCCGCTGAATGCGTGTCGGTCTGCACGCGGCCGCGCTGGCGGCGCTCGCACTGACGGCCTGCGAACACCAGCCTGAACTCGTCCACCATCGTATTGCCGCGTTCGGCAGCGAAGTCAACGTGACCCTGCGCGCCGGACAACAAGCCGACGCGGCCGTCGCCGCCGTCGATCGCGAGCTCCAGGCCATGCATCGTCGCTGGCACGCCTGGGAGGCGGGCCGGCTGACCGAGATCAACCAGGCACTGGCCGCGGGACGGCGCATCGAGCTGAACCCCGAGGCCGTGGCGATCATCGAGCGCGCGCGGGCGCTGGAACATGCCAGCGGGGGCTTGTTCAACCCCGCCATCGGCCGCTTGCTCGCCCTGTGGGGTTTCCATGCCAGCGAGTTACCGGTCGGCCCACCACCGCCGGCCACCGCCATCAATGCGCTGCTGGCGCAATCGCCGGGCATGCGCGACCTGGAGATCCGGGACGGCACGCTGGCGAGCCGCAACCGGGCGGTACAACTCGACTTTGGCGCCTACATCAAGGGTGTCGCGGTCGAGCGCGCCCTGGCCATCCTGGCCCGGGCCGGCATCGAGCACGCCATCGTCAACGCCGGCGGCGATCTCGGGGTGATCGGTCGCCGCGGCAATCGACCATGGCGGGCCGCCGTCGAGCACCCCGACGGTGAAGGCGGTCGCTATCTCGCCGACCTCACGGTCGAGGACGGGGAATTCGTCTTTACCTCGGGCAACTACCGGCGTTACCGGCAGGGCGAGGGCATCCGCTACGGTCACATCATCGACCCGCGCACCGGCTACCCGGCCGACGGCGTACGCTCGATCACGGTCATCGCCAGGGATGGCGCAATCGCCGATGCGGCCGCCACTGCCCTGGCGGTCGCCGATGCCGGCGAGTGGCGGGCGATCGCCGCCAGCATGGGCGTCGACGCGGTGATGCGGGTGGATGCCAACGGCCACATCGTCGTCACACGCGGCATGGCCGAGCGGGTCCGATGGCACCAACAACCCGACCATCTGCGGGTCGTCTCACTCGAGAACACGGCCCCCGCAGAAGCGCTCCAGTAGCTCGGCCAGCGGCATCGGCCGTCCGAAGTAGAACCCCTGGAGCATGTCGCAGCCGAGAGCCGCCAGCAGGTCCGCCTGCTCGGCCGTTTCCACGCCCTCGGCCACGACCTCGAGCTGCAGGGCCTGGGCCATCTTCACCAGGGCTTCGACCAGGGCATGCTTCTGCGGACTTTCGGTCATGTCCTGCACGAACACCCGGTCGATCTTGATCTGGCCGACGGGAAACTTCTTCAGGTAGGTCACCGAGGAATAGCCCTGACCGAAGTCATCGATCGCCAGGCGAATCCCCTCCGCATTGAGCCTTCGCAACAAGCGGTGCTGGCGCTCCTTGTCGGGCATGAGCACCGACTCGGTGATCTCGAAGGTGAGCCGCTCGCGCGGCATCCGGCTTGCGTCGATGATCTCGAGCCAGCGCATGACGGTGCGTCGATCGTTGAACTCGCGCGATGAACGATTGAGCGCCAGGCCGATATCCAGGCCGGCGCGCAACATGGCCTCGTAGTCGCGGCACACCCGACGCAGTACCAGGCCGCCCAGTTCACGGATCATGCCCGTTCGCTCGGCAACCGGAATGAACTGCGCCGGCCCCAGCAGGCCGCGCCGGGGATGCTGCCAGCGCAGCAACGCCTCGGCACCGACCAGTCGCCGACCGCGCGCGTCCATGATCGGCTGGTAGTAGACGAGAAACTGGTTCTGCGACAGGCCGCGCTTGATCTCGTTGTGCAGGTTCAGGTGGGACTCGGCCTGCTGGCGCAGCGACTCGTTGAAGAAATGACTCGTGCCGCGACCGGCGGCTTTTGCCGCATACATCGCCAGATCGGCGTGCTTAAGCAGGTCACCGACCGAATGCCCGTCCTCGGGATAGACCGCGATGCCGATGGATCCGTCGATGGTCACGTCGTGACCCTTGATCGACAACACCGGGTGCAGCGCCTCGAGCAGCTTGTTGGCGACCAGTTCCGCATCAATCGGGTCAGCCAGCTGATGCAGCAGCACCACGAACTCGTCACCGCCAAAGCGACCGACAAGATCCTGACCACGCAACACGGTGCCGAGCCGCCCGGCGATGGCCTGGAGCAGCTCATCGCCCGCCTCGTGACCGAGCGAGTCGTTGATTTCCTTGAAATGATCGAGATCGATGAACAACAACCCGAACCGACCGTGTTCGCGCCGGCCCCGATGAATGGCCTCGCCCAGCTGGTGGACAAAATACTCCCGGTTGGGGAGATCGGTGAGGCTGTCGAAGCGCGCCTGGTAGCTGATCGTCGACAGCGCGCCCTGCAAGCGGCGGCGGCTGACCATCAGGCCGAAGATCAGGACCGCGAGCGCGAGGTTGACGGACGAACCGGCCAGCCATTGCCAGCGGTAAGACATCAACGGCGCCTCCCAACTGCCACCGGGAGGCGCGGCCGCCAGCTCCCAGCCGCCAATCGGCAGGTCGACGGCGACGGTCACCGGATCCAGGTCCCACCAGCCGGGTTCACCGAGAATGACCTTGCCTTCCTCCTCGGCCCCACGACCGCCGCGCAGGCCCACGTTCCAGTTCTGTGGGGCCGTCAAACCGGCATCCCTGAACAGGCGCTCATGATCGATAACCACCGAGATGACGCCCCACAGCTCGCCACCGTCCCGCTCGTAGACGGGCAGGCGCCCGATCAGCGCCCGGCCGCCCTGGACGAGATCCACCGGTCCGTCGATGACGATGTCGCCGGCATCGATGGCGGCCTGGATCGACCCGAACTGCTCCGGGCTTTCGCGGTAATCGAGGCCGAGGGCCGCTTCGTTGCCTTCGCGCGGGTAGATGTAGCGAATGACCAGGTCCGGTGCTGCGGCGATGTGGCGGGTGTGGAGGTCGGCGGTCAGCAGCTCCGAAACCAGCCGCTCGAAGCGATCCGGATCCAGTTCGGGCGTAAGCGCGATCTCGGCCCGCAGGGTACGCATGCTGATCAGGTTTGCGTTGAGGTGCCCCTCGACGCGGGCCCGGTAGGTCGACAGCTCCTGCAGGGCGACGAAACGCTGCAGATCGGCATCGCGTTGCTGCTCACCCTGGACGAACCGGGTCAACAGGAGCTGACCGCAGAGGAAGACGGCCAGCGCGGCGAGCACGCTCAGGCCGACGCGCACGCCCGCCTCCCTGGAGGGTGAGATATCTTGGAAGTCATTTCGAGCGGGTCCCCGACTCGGCTCCATCCCCTTTAAAGAGCCAGAGTAAAGGCAGGCGTTTCGTTCGGCAAGTCCGCATCCGGGCCGCGCGTGCCACGACCAACCACTGGTGTAAACTGAAGCTTTGAGGGAGATCAACTACGATGACCATCGCATTCTGGTGTGTACTGGTCGCCGGCGTGATGCCGATCGTCCTTGCGGGCGTGGCCAAGGCGGGCGACAAGTCCTTCAACAATCGCCGCCCGCGCGACTGGTACGAATCCGTCTCCGGCTACCGGAAACGCGCCTGGTGGGCCCAGCAGAACAGCCACGAGGCGTTTCCGCTGTTTGCGGCCGCGGCCCTCGTGGCCCATTTCGCCGGCGCCGCGCAGCCACTCGTGGACGCGTTGGCCATCGCTTTCATCGCCTTTCGCATCGCCTACGGCATCTGCTACCTGGCCGACATTCACCTGGCCCGCTCCCTGATGTGGCTGGGCGGATTCTTCTGCTGCGTCTGGCTGTTCGTCGCCGGTGTTTGATGCGACCGAACCCGAAGACGTTGACGCTGCGCGGGCCGCGCTTTAGTGTACTCCGTCACTCA
Source organism: Wenzhouxiangella indolica (assembly GCF_042310355.1). Lineage (NCBI taxonomy): Bacteria > Pseudomonadati > Pseudomonadota > Gammaproteobacteria > Chromatiales > Wenzhouxiangellaceae > Wenzhouxiangella > Wenzhouxiangella indolica. Next base: position 44,327 of record NZ_JBHJMR010000007.1, read on the forward strand.
CCTTGTAACTTATAGAGCGCGGTACACTAAGCTATGCGCCTGACCCGCTCGCTGTCCAAGAACATGCAGGGAATCGACCCATGAGCCTCAAAATCACACTCGACTTTTCCGAAAAGGATCTCGAACGCTTTCGCGACATGGCCCGCAAGGCCATGGACAACACGCGCGAGCAAAAACCCGAACAGATCATCAGCAGCGCACGCAAGTTGATCGAGGAAGCCTCCGAGCGAGGCAAGAGCAGTGAGTTCGTCCGCAGCCGCCTCGATATGCTCGGCCTGCTCATCGATATGCTCGAAGACGAAGGCTGGGGCATGCAGGAAGTCGGCCGCCAGAGGGTGCTGGCCGCCCTGGCCTACTTCAACGACCCGCAGGATCTGATCCCGGACCACATTCCCGGCCTGGGATTCCTCGACGACGCCATCATGATCGAACTGATGGCGCGCGAACTCAAGCCGGAGGTCGAGGCCTACCGGGACTTCGTCAACTACCGCGAAGCCGAAGCCAATCGACGCGGCATGAAGCCCGAGGAACTCAATCGGGGGGACTACCTCAAGTCCCGCGAGCAGGAGCTTCTCTCGCGCATGCGCCGGCGGCGGCGCCGCGGCGGTGGCGGTAGCGGCGGCTCGGGCAAGTCGCCCTTCTCACTGTTCTGATCCTGCCGCACGGAGCATCTCGAGGTGCGGAATGCCGTCCTCGAGGTACGGCTCGCTGACGACCCTGAATCCGAGTTCGGTGTAGAAACGCTCGAGATACTGTTGCGCGGAAATCCGCAACGCCATGCCGGGGAAATGCGCCTCGGCGGTCTCGATGCCGCGATGCATCAGTTCCCGCCCCAGGCCGCTGCCGCGCGCCGACTGCGTCGTCAGCACGCGGCCGATGGACGGCTCGGCAAATCGCCCGCCCGGCGGCAGTACTCGGGCGTAAGCCAGCACATCATGGCCGGACCAGGCCGCGACATGCAGGCCGCAACCATCGAGCCCGTCGAGATCCTGGTAGGGACAGTCCTGCTCGACCACGAACACGGCCACCCTGGCAGCCAGGATGGCGTAAAGTCGATCGAGTGACAGCTCGTCGAAGCGCTCCACGCGCCATTTTATTGCCTGGGTCATCGCCGGAACGGTTACCGTCATGAATGAAAGTGTGCATCATATCCGGCTGCTGGCCGGACTGGAAATCGAGCCGGGAACGAATCCCGAGCGGGTGCTCGACCGACACCGGGCCGAGCGCCTGGCCGGCCACCTCGCCGAGGACCTCCAACGCACGGTCGCCTCGGTCGAGCGCGGCATGCTGGTGGTGGGCGCGGCCCTGTTCGAGCCGTTCGAATTGATGCGCCCCGGCTTTCCGGCCTGGGAGGCATTGGAAGAGCTGGCCCAGGCCACCCTGCGCGAGCGCGGTTTCGAGCCGCGCATCGTGGCGATCGGCGCCCACCGGGGCCGGATGCCGCACGAGGCACTTCAGCCGCCCGCACAAGCGCCGCAGGGCCTGTTTCTGGCGCTTCCGATGACGCTGACCTGCCCGGCCGAAGACGCCGAAGCGCTTCGCGACGCGCTCGAGGACGAACTGTTCGAACGCGGCAGCATCGATCCGCCGGCGCGCGCCCTGCTCGGCGAGTCCGCCGGCATCGACTCCGTGCACGGCCAGCTGCTGACCCTGGCCGACCTCATCGCCCTGCAGCATGTCCAGCTCGATGGTGCCGGACTGGGCGGTTTCTGGCCCGTGGTCGAACAGATACTGGTCGACGGCGAGCGCGATCACGACCACGAGTCGCTGCCCGGGGGTCTGCGAGCCTACTGGAAGGCCGGCTCGGGCGTGCAGATCCCCTTTGCCAGCCTCGACCAGTTCGACGGCGAAACCGACGATTACGCCCTTTGGTTGCGCGCCTTTCGCACGCTCACCACCATGCTCGACAGTCACGCCGTCGACTGGCACGCCCTGCCGGCGGACCCGGTCGTGTTCGACCCCGACACCCGCAGCATGATCGAATCCGTCGGCGCGACCGAGCACGCCGACGGCGTAACGGTGCAGCACCATCCCGAAACCGGCCTGGTCGCCTGGACCGTCGTCGAGGACGGCCGCATGATGCACATTTACCCCCTGCGGCCGGAGTCGGCCGACCGCGTCATGCGCGAACTCGCCGCCCGTGGCCTGCCGCGCTTCGACGCCGACCAGCAGCTTCACACCAACCCGGAGACCGGCCGCCTGCGGCCGGCCGAAAAATGAAGAAAACAGACTACGACGACAACCCGCTGGCCTACGTGGCCGAATCGCCGATTCACGGCCACGGAGTCTTTGCCCGACGGCGCATCGAGCCGGACGCCTATATCGGCACCTACGAGGGCCCCGCCAGCGAAGAGGACGGCATGCACGTGCTATGGCTGTGGAACGAGGACACCGGGCAATGGGAAGGCATCGACGGCACCAACGAGATGCGTTTTCTCAACCACGCCCCCGAGCCCAATGCCGACTGGTGGGGTGACGAGCTCTATGCCCTGCGCAGGATCGAGCCCGACGAGGAGATCACCTTCGACTACGGCTGGGACGAGGAAGAATGAGCATGTCCGGCCGCATGCGCCGGATTGTCATCGCGCGTCCCGGCGGCTTCGATGCACTCGAGCTGATCGAGGAAGCCATACCCCGGCCGGGCCCGAACGAGATCGTCATCGCCTGCCGCGCCTGCGGCGTCAACTATGCCGACAGCATTATCCGGATGGGGCTCTACGCTTCGGCCAAGAAGCTCCACGGCTACCCCATCACGCCGGGCTTCGAGGCGGCCGGCACGATCGCCGCTGTCGGCGACGGCGTCGAAGGCTGGCGCAGCGGTGACGAAGTGATCGGACTGAGCCTTTTCAACGCTTACGCCAGCCACCTCAGGCTGCCGGCCGAAGGCGTGTTCGCCAAGCCGCTCGGCCTGAACTTCGAGCAGGCGGCCACCCTGCCGACCGTTTTCCTGACGGCCTGGTGGATGGTGCACCGCCAGGTTCATCCGCGGGCGGGGGAAACCTGGCTGGTGCATTCGGCCGCCGGCGGCGTCGGCTCGGCCCTGCTGCAGCTGGCTCGACTGGCCGGCGTGCGCGCGGTCGGCGTTGTCGGCGCCACCCACAAGGTCGACCACGCCCGCGCCATGGGCGCCGATGCCGTCATCGACAAGTCGAGCCAAAAGCTCTGGCAGCGGGCCCAAGCGCTCGCCCCGGCAGGCTATGACGCCATCTTCGATGCCAACGGCGTCGCCACGCTCGGACCGAGCTACAAACACCTGGCGCCGACGGGACGGCTGGTGATCTACGGCTTTGCCTCGATGCTGCCGCAAAACGGCCGCCTCAACTGGCTCAAGCTCGCGCGCGACTGGCTGCGCACGCCGCGCTTCAACCCGATGGACATGACCCAGAGCAACCGCAGCGTATTGGCGGCCAACCTGAGTTTCCTGCAGTCGCACGCGCCGTCCATGCGCGAAGGCATGGAGTGGCTGCTCGAGCGCTTTGCCGACGGCCGCCTCGACCCCCTGCCGGTCGAGTCTTATACGCTCTCTCGAGCCGCAGAGGCCCAGCGGCGGATCGAATCCGGTCAGACGCTCGGCAAGCTCGCTCTGATTCCCTGACGGCTTATGCTGTTCTTCTCGAAGGCAGGACAGGTCAGGAGTCCGGCTCGTCGACGCCGTCGTCGGATGCGGCGGCACGCGTGGCCTGCCAGGTCACCGCCCGCCAGCCCGGCTCGCGCTTGCGAAACACCCCGGTATTGAGATACTCGCCGATGACCTCGCCGTCCTGGCGGGCCATGAGACGAAACGTGACCACCGCGGTATCGCCGAAGACGCGGATGGTGATGTCCCGGGCCGAGTACTCGGGCGGCGCCGACGCATCCGCCTCCCCGGCATCATCCGACGCCGACAGCGAAGCCATGATCTCGTCCTTGCCGAAACGCCGGCCATCGGAGCCGGTATAGATCAGGTCATCGGCCCAGAAGCGCTCGTGCACGGCCGCGTCGTTGACCGAAGCCCCGTCGAGAAACCGCTCCAGCAGACGAGCCAGCTCCGCCTGATCCGCGGTCGAGGCGAACGTCCACGGCGACAGGCAAAGGCCGACAACAAGGCAGGTGATGGCAATCGGTCGTGTCATGGCGGCGGGCCCTCCTGTCGGTCAATCCCTGAAGTTCTTGAACTGTAGCGGCAGGCCGAGTTCCGCCTCGCGCAGCAGCGCCATGACGGCCTGCAGCTCGTCGCGCTTCTTGCCGGTAACGCGCACCTGCTCGCCCTGAATGCTGGCCTGGACCTTGAGCTTGGACTGCTTGACGAGCTTGACCATCTTCTTGGCCGTGTCGGCGTCGATGCCCACGCGAATGGTTACGTTGCGCGTCGCGGTCTTCGCCATGATCTCGGGCTCGTCGGCCTCCACGCCCTCGAGGTCGATGCCGCGCTTGGACAGCTTCGAATAGAGCACATCGAGCATCTGCTCGAGCTGGAACTCCGACTCCGTCCTGAGCGCGATCCGGTGGTCATCGAGTTCGAAGCTGGAATCGGTACCCTTGAAGTCGAAGCGGGTCGCGACCTCGCGGTTGGCCTGGTCGACGGCATTGGCCACTTCGTGCTGGTCGACTTCGGACACGATATCGAACGACGGCATGCAGATTCTCCGGGTAACGTGAAGCGCTCATCATACGATCAAATGACCTGCGGCTGAACGCCTCCGACCCGCCCCCACCTTGCCTTCGGATCACCACGAAGACGCAATGGCGCCGCCGACCGCGGCTATACTGCCGCTGAAAAGCGCATTCCATCTCCGACCACTCCAGAGGGCATTCGATGAAACTCCACTCCATTGCCATGGCGCTCTCGCTGGCCGCCGTTCTCGCCACGGTCGGCTGCGAGCGCCCCGGATCGGGCGAAACCGGGCGAGCGGACGAACCCTCGGCCTGGGACGTCGGCATCGCGGATCGCGCCCGGCTGATCGACCGGCTGCCCGAAAACACCATTGCCTACCTGCGCCTGCCCAGCCTGTGGGGGCTGGCCGGCGCACCCAAGTCCAGTGCCCTGGGTAAGGGGCTGGACACCCAGGCCAACCGCGACGCCATCAGCGCGCTGCAAGCCCGCCTGCCGGAGGTCCTGGCCGCCGACATGGGCCAGCTCGCGCCGGTGCTCACGCTGCTGCTGGAAACCCTGCGATCACCGCTCGAGATCGCGCTGGTCGGTGACGGCCCCCAACCGCTGGAAGCGGACCTGGTCATCGAGGGCCGGTTCGACTTCGAGACGGTCGCCGAACTCGATGCCGCGATGGCCGAGATCGCCGACCAGGCCGGCCTACTGAAGCTGATCGATACGGCCGAAGGCGATGGCCCCGGACAACTCCTGGCCACGATGTTTCCCATCTTCTACGACTTCGACCCCCGGACCCGGCGCGCTCGCTTTCTCACCGGGATGAACACCAGCGCCGAGGGACTGGCCGCCTCCCACGACTGGCAGGCGCCCGATCGCAGCCCGATGCGCGACTACGAGCAGCAGATCGATGCTTCCGGACTCGGTTTCTTCCAGTGGGCCGACATGACGCGGCTGGGCCCGATAATGCGCCAGGGCCTGGACGCCGAACAGCTGGCACAGTTCGAGGCGCTGGGCGTGTTCGCCACCCGCCAGCTGGCGATGGGCTACGGCAGCGCCGGCGGCAAGGCGCGCCTGGCCGTCATCGCCGAAGGTCAGGGTGGACAGGTCTGGGATCTTTCCCTGCCGGTTTCCGATGCGATCGACTTTCGCAGCTCGGGAACGCCCGACTTCGTGTTCGGCCTGACCGTGCCGGACAACGACTGGCTGGAGCAGGCCACCGCTTCGCTCGGCGAGGATGCCGGAACGGAGCTGGCCGAGGCCAGCGCCCGGCTCGAGGAAGAAATCGGCCTCGACCTGGAAAGCGTCATCGAGACCCTGGCCGGGCGCATGCTCCTGGTCGACGACGAAAACGGTACTTACCTGGTGCACGAGAGCGACGGCGAACGATGGACCAGGTTCTGGGACGCCCTCGCCCGCCACTTCGACATCGAGCAATCGAGCACGCGCATCGGCGGGGCACGGATCCATCACCTCGTCATTCCGGGCATCGACATCGCCGAGGAGATCGGCGACTTGCGCGAGAGCAACCCCGGCCTGGCGTTCATCATGGGCCGATCCATGCAGGTCGGCACGCACCTGTTCTGGATGCAGGAGGATGACCGCATCCTGATCGCCGCCGTTCCGCAGGTGCTGATGGCGCGCCTCGACCATCCCGGTGACGTCGTCGTCGGCGAGTGGCTGGCCAATTCCGGCGTGGATACCGAGCATGCCGGCGTGTTCGGCGCCCTGCGCCTCAACGACGCCCCGCGACGCAACTATTACTACTACATCAGCTCTCTTCTGGGCATCGCCGACATGCTCGAGGCCGACATCGACGTCTCCGCCTTCCCGACGGCCCGCGAACTCGACCTGCCCGAAACCGGCACGGTGGGATTCGCCGTGCACTACGCGCAGGGCCGGCTCGGCGCCACCCTGGCCTTCGAGAATCACCCCGGCGACCTGTTCTACGCCGGCGGCCTGAGCGCCGTGGCGGCGCTGGGCGTTGCCGCGGCCGTGGCCGTGCCCGCCTACCAGGACTACCGTGCCCGCGCCGAGCTGGCGACGGCCTACGCTTCGACCGCCGAATTCCGCGGCCTGGTCGCCCGCCACGTGTCCGAGCAGGGCCGACTGCCACCGAGCGCGGCGGCTGCGGATTGGGCGGCCGCCATCCCGCTGGGGCCCGGTGTCGTCAACGCCATCTGGCAGTCGGAGCCGCCCGGCCTGAGGCTGGTCCTCGCCGGTGGCTCGGGCCTGGCGGAAAACGCCAAGCTGATGATCAGCCCCCAGATCGAGGCGGAAATGCTCACTGGCTGGACCTGCAGCAGCGACACCGTCGAGGACAAGCACCTCCCCGCCAGCTGCCGGTGAGCACCGAAAGCGACTGGGTCTTTGGCTACGGCTCGCTGATCTACAAGGTGGATTTTCCCTACCTGGATCGCGAGCCGGCGCAGATCAACGGCTGGGTACGCCGCTTCTGGCAGGGCTCACACGACCACCGGGGCACGCCCGAGGCGCCGGGCCGGGTCGTGACCCTGGTTCCGGATGCGGCCCGCACCTGCCGCGGCATGGCCTACCGCGTCGAACACGACGTGTTCGAGCACCTCGACCATCGCGAGAAAAACGGCTACCAGCACCACCGCGTGACTATCGACCTGCTCCGTCGCGGCAAGTCGGTGGCGGGCATGCTCTACGTGGCGGGCCGCGACAATCCGGCCTTTCTCGGGCCGGACGAGCCGCAGGTTCTGGCCGAACACATCGTCGCCGCCCGCGGACCGAGCGGCCTGAACCGCGACTACCTGCTCAGGCTGGCTGAATCGCTGCGCGAACTCGGCGACGAGGACGAACACGTCTTCGATCTCGAACGGCGCGTCAGGGCCCTGCTCAACGATGCCGACTGACTGCCGGGAAGAAGTCGACCAGGCATTCTGATACGGTGATTGCAACGGTCGAATGACCGTACCGGATCACCCACCCCAAGGAGAATGCGCATGACCCTCCACCTCGAAATGGTACCCATCCTGTCACTGATCGCCGGCATCGCCATCCTGATCGTGCCCAAGCTGCTCAACCTGATCGTGGCGATCTATCTGATCGTGATCGGCATCGTGGGGATCTTCGGACTGTAGAAAACCCGATTGGATCGGGCCGGGCTTACCCGGTCCGGCTTTCCAGTTCTTCCCAGCGCCGATAGGCGGCGTCCAGCTCGGCCTGGACCGATTCGACCTCGGCATTGTGGCGGGTGATGGCCTCGGCATCCTGGCGATAGAAATCCGGCTCGTTCATCCGCTCCGAGAGCTCGGCGACGCGTGATTCGAGCGCCTCGACCTTCTCGGGCAGCTGCTCGAGTTCGCGCGCGAGCTTGTAGCTGAGCTTGGCCGGCTTCTTTTCGGGCTTGCCTCTCGGCGGCGGCGACTTGCCCTGCCCGGTGGCCGGCGCGGGCTCGGCATCGACGCGCCGCTGCCTGAGCCAGTCGTTGTAGCCGCCGACGTATTCCCCGACGCGGCCGTCGCCTTCCATCACGAAAGTCGCCGTGACCACGTTGTCCAGGAACTGGCGGTCGTGGCTAACCAGCAGGAGCGTGCCGCTGTACTCGGCCAGCAGTTCCTCGAGCAGATCGAGGGTCTCGGCGTCGAGGTCGTTGGTCGGTTCGTCCATGACCAGCAGGTTGGACGGCCGGGCGAACAGACGCGCCAGCAACAAGCGGTTGCGTTCGCCCCCGGAGAGCTTGCTGATCGGTGCGCGTGCCCGCTCGGGCGTGAACAGGAAATCCTGCAGGTAGCCGATGATGTGCTTGCGCTTGCCGTTGATCTCGACGAAATCGCGTCCGTCGGCCACGTTCTCGGCCGCCGACCAGTCGTCGCGCAGCACCGAGCGGTGCTGGTCGAAGTAGGCGACTTCCAGGTTGGTCCCCAGGGTCACCGTGCCCGCCTGGGGCTCGAGCTGGCCGAGCAGCAGCTGCAGCAGGGTCGACTTGCCGCTGCCGTTGGCCCCGATCAGGCCGATGCGATCGCCGCGAAAGACCGTGGTGGAGAAATCGCGCACCATGATTCGATCTTCCCAGGCGAAGCTGACGTCCTCCGCCTCGATCACCTTGCGCCCGGACTGGCCGGCGCTGGAGGCCTCCATCTGCACGCTGCCCTGGCGCTCGCGCCGCTGGGAGCGTTCCTCGCGCATCCGCTTGAGCGCGCGCACCCGACCTTCGTTGCGCGTGCGGCGCGCCTTGATGCCCTGGCGGATCCAGACTTCCTCTTCGGCCAGCTTCTTGTCGAAGCGCTGGTTCTCGAGTTCCTCGGCATGGGCGCGCTCGGCGACGCGGCGCAGGTAGTTCTGCCAGTCGCCCGGCCAGGAGGTGACCTGTCCGCGATCGATTTCGACGATGCGCGTGGCCAGGTTCTGCAGGAAGCGGCGATCATGGGTAACGAAGACCAGGCTGCCGGTAAACTCCTTGAGGAAGCCCTCGAGCCACTCGATCGACTCGATGTCGAGATGGTTGGTCGGCTCGTCGAGCAGCAGCACGTCGGGGCTCTGTACCAGGGCCTGGCCCAGCAGCACGCGGCGCTTCATGCCGCCGGAGAGCTCGGCAAAGCGGGCTTCGCCGTCGAGCCCGAGATGCTCGAGCACGCGCTCGACCTGCTGGTCGACGTCCCAGCCGCCGGTGGCATCGAGCTTTGCCTGCACGCGCGCGAAGGCATCGGGATCGAATTCAGCCTCGCTGAGGCGATGGAATTCCGCCAGCAACTCGCCGACATCGCCGAGGCCCTGCGCGATCTGATCGAAAACGCTGCCCTGGGCCTCGCCCGGCACCTCCTGCGGCAGCGTGGCGACGCGCACGCCGCTACCCCGGATGATTTCACCGTCGTCGGGCTCGATTTCGCCGGCGATCAGCTTGAGCAGCGTCGACTTGCCCGCCCCGTTGCGACCGACCAGCGCGACGCGCTCGCCGGCGTCGATATCGAGCTCGACCTGTTCGAGCAACAGCGGGCCGCCGATACTGAAATCGAGTTTGCGAATGGCAACCAGGGACATGGGCAAGGGCCTTGCGGACCGAAGGGGCGAAACGGACCGCCATTGTACGGAATCGACACCCGAATGCATGACTTATCGGCCATGCCACCGCGTTAGGGTTGCAGTAGACTTGCGGGTAGCCATGGCACGCCGTGGCCTGGCGTCGGTTCACGGAGGGAGAAATTGATGATCGAACAGTCCTGGTTCTGGCTGATCCTCGGGGCCCTGCTGGTCCTGTCCGAATTCTTTGCAACGGGTGTCGTCGCCCTGTTCTTCGGCATCGGCGCGATCCTGGTCGGCCTCCTGACGGCCATGGGCCTGCTCGGCAGCCTGCCCGAGCAGGTCATCGTCTTCGCCGTGCTGTCGGTCGGTTCACTGCTGTTCGCCCGCGAAAAGATCCGGGTCTGGTTCCGCGGCAGCGTCTCCGACCGCTGGGACGGCGATCGCGACCTGGTCGCCGCGCGCGGCGAACGCGTGACCGTGACCCGGAGCTTCTCCGAGGGCGTCGGCAAGGTGCGGCTCAGCGGCGCCGAATGGAAGGCCGAATGCGAAAACGGCGAACTCGGCGAGGGAGACACCGCCTGGGTCGTCGGTCATCGCGGCATCACCCTGCTGGTCTCGGCCGAGCGGCCCGACCACGCGCACGATCAGGCCGGCTGATCGTCATTTTTTAGAATTTTCACTACAGAGGGATCCATCGATGGACTTTGCAACCGTTCTTTCACTGATCGTGCTGGCGATCGTCATCATCGCGGTGGTCAAGACCGCCCAGATCGTGCCGCAGCGCTCGGCCTACGTGGTCGAACGTCTCGGGCGCTTCCACAGCGTGCTCGACGCCGGCTTCCACCTGATGATTCCGTTTGTCGACCGCGTCGCCTACAAGCACACGCTCAAGGAAGAAGCGATCGACGTGCCGCAACAGGCCTGCGTGACCAAGGACAACATCCAGATCCACGTCGACGGCGTGATCTACATGCAGGTCATGGACGCCCGTTCGGCCTCCTACGGAATCGAGGACTACCGCTACGCCGCCATCCAGTTGGCCCAGACCACCCTGCGCTCGGTGATCGGCAAGACCGACCTCGACAAGAGTTTCGAGGAACGCGTGATCATCAACGAGAAGGTGGTCGAGGCCCTGTCGGAGGCCGCCGAACCCTGGGGCATCAAGGTGCTGCGCTACGAGGTCGCCGACATCATCCTGCCCGAGACCATTCGCGACGCGCTGGAAAAGCAGATGCGCGCCGAACGCGAGCGCCGGGCAACCGTGGCCGAGTCGGAGGGTGCCCGACAAGCCAAGATCAACGTTTCCGAGGGCATGAAGCAGGAGACGATCAATGTCTCCGAAGGTGACATGCAAAAGCAGATCAACGAGGCCAAGGGCCATTCGGAAGAAATCCGCCTGCTTGCCGAGGCGACGGCCGCCGGCATCGAGCGCATCGCCAGCGCCATCAACCAGCCCGGCGGCAGCGAGGCCGTGAGCCTGCGCATCGCCGAGCAGTACGTGGGCGAGTTCGGCAAGCTGGCCAAGGAAACCAACACGCTCATTCTGCCGGCCGAATTGTCGGACATCGGCGGCGTCGTCGCGGGCCTGGCCCAGACGCTCAACAAGAGCGTCAAGTCACCCGCCGCCTGAGATCGGCGTCCTTGAACGACGGCCGGCTCAGCCGGTCGTCGCTTCGAACCATGCTCTATCGGGCTCCCTGCAAGCAATGAACCAGGGATTGAGCACTTCCTCGCGAGCGTTGTAGGTCAGGGGCTCGCCCGTTTCGGCGTTGACCACCTGCCCGCCGGCGGCTTCCACCACCGCCTGCGCGGCGCAGGTATCCCACTCGCAGGTCGGCCCGAGCCTCGGGTAGATATGGGCCGAACCGTCGGCGACCAGGCACAGCTTGAGCGAGCTACCCATGGCCACGAATTCGGCCGAACCCAGCCGGGCCACGAAATCCTCGACTTCGCGCGTGTTGTGCGAACGGCTGCCGACCACCTGCCAGGGCCGATCATCCTGCTTGTGCCCGGCCTCGATGGCGACCGGTTCGCGCGCGTCATCCTGGCGCCAGGCGCCGTCCTCGATCGAGGCGAAGTACCAGCGATCCAGCGCCGGGGCGTAGACCACGCCCAGCACGGGCTTGTGGTCGCGCACCAAGGCCACGTTGACCGTGAACTCGCCGTTTCGCTTGAGAAACTCGCGCGTGCCGTCGAGCGGGTCGACCACCCACAGTTCCCGCCAATGCTTGCGCTGCGACCAAGGCGCCTGCTTCGATTCCTCCGAAAGGATGGGCACATCGGGGGTCAGCGCCTGCAGGCGCTCGACCAGGATGCGGTTGGCGGCCAGGTCGGCCTCGGTCAGCGGGCTGTTGTCTTCCTTGTCGACAAACTCGGTCGTGGCCGGGTCGTTGTAGACCGCCATGATGGCCTCACCGGCCTCGGCCACAGCCTCGCGCACGCGCGGCAGCAGATCATCTGATTGCATTGAATTCTCTCAATTTCCAAAAAAATCTAAACGCAAAGACGCCAAGACGCGAAGGGAAAAGACTCAACCATTTGTGGAACAGAATGACTTCGGAAAGTCCCGGGTTTCGGCTCTGTCCCTAATTGAATTCTAGTTTTCTTTGCGTCTTTGCGTCTTTGCGTTTCAAAGGTTTGTTTTCAATTGTTTTCAAGCCACGCCGAGAAGTCGCCCCCCAGCTCGGGGTGCTTGCGGCCGAGGTCGACGGTGGCCTGGAGGAAGCCGAGCTTGGAGCCGCAGTCGTAGTGGCGGCCTTCGAACTGGTAGGCGTCGACCGCCTGCTCGTCGAGCAGCGTGGCGATGGCGTCGGTGATCTGGATCTCGCCGCGGTGGTCCGGGGCGGTGTGCTCGAGCAGTTCGAAGATGCGCGAGTTCAGGACGTAGCGCCCGACGATGGCCAGGTTGGAAGGCGCGTCCTCCGGCTCGGGCTTTTCGACCACGCCGCGAATGCGACCGCTGCGACCGCTGAACGACTCGACATCCACCACACCGTAGGAACGGGTCTTCTCGCGCGGCACTTCCTCGACGCTGATCGCCGAGGCGCCGGTTTCGGCGTGGTGACGCGCAAGCTGTGCGAGCACCGGATCATCGCCGTTGTCGACCAGGTCGTCGGGCAGGATCAGCCCGAAGGCGTCACCGGCGACCAGCGAGCGGGCGCAGAGCACGGCGTGTCCCAGGCCCAGGGCCTGGCGCTGCCGGACGTAGAGACATTCGACGCCGGCGGGTACCGTGTTCTGCGCGAGTTCGAGCAGTTCATGCTTGCCGCGCTGTTCGAGCTCGGTCTCGAGCTCGTAGGCCATGTCGAAGTGGTCGGCAATCGCGTTCTTGGTCCGCCCGGTGACGAACACCAGGCGACGCGCACCGGCCGCCACGGCCTCTTCCACCGCGTACTGAATCAGCGGCTTGTCGACGACAGGCAGCATTTCCTTCGGGATGGCTTTCGTCGCGGGCAGGAATCGGGTGCCGAGCCCGGCGACGGGGAAGACGACGGTATCGATCATGGTTCGTAGAGCCCCTGGGTTGCCAAAGGGGCATGGTAGCGGAAATCGGGTTCCGGGTTCCGGGTTCCGGGTTCCGGGTTCCGGGTTCCGGGTTACGGGTTACGGGTTACGGGTTACGGGTTACGGGTCACGGGTTACGTAAACCGTAAACCGTGGTCCGTAAACCGTCGACCGCTTCAGTAATGCCCGGCCAGCCGCATATCCCGCAAGCGTCCCTCGGCCAGGCGCGCGAGCGTGGTGCCGGGGTGCTCGCTGCGAACCTGCTCGAGCGCGGCACGCGCCTGGTTCCAGCGCTCCAGCTCGTAGTGGCTGAAACCGATCTTGAGCAGCGCATCGCCCTGCTTGCTGCTGTCCGGGAATCGCTCGAGCAACTCGTCGAAGTAGTCCAGCGCCGTCTGGAAGTCGCGCGTGACGTAGTAGGTTTCGGCCAGCCAGTAGAGCGCGTTGGGTGCGTAGGCAGAATCCGGATACTGTTCGAGGAAGGCCGAAAAGCCCTCGGCGGCATCGGCGTAGCGGGTCTCCCTGAGCGCGCGGAAAGCCCGCTCATAGTCGTTCTTCTCGTCTTCTCCGACCGAATCCAGGTCCCGGGACCGGCCCGTCGAGGGCTCGGCCAGCGGCGTGATCTCGGCCTCTGCGTCGAGCGGCTCGCGCACTTCCGGCGCGTCATTTCCGGATCGCGAAGAAGGTACGGAATCGCTGGCCGGAGAAACCGGTGCTCGTTCCGAAGAGGACTCGGAAGGCTCGGACGCAGAGTCCCGGTCATTCGGGGCCGTGACGTCACTGCCCTGCTCCTGTTCCCGCGCCTGCAGCCGACGGTCGAGATCCAGGTACTGATCGCGCTGGCGGCGACGCAGATTCTCGATCTCACGCTGTTGCGACTCGACCATGCCGCGCAACTCGCGCACTTCTTCCTTCAGCGCCTGGACGTCGTAGACCAGGTTGCTGTTGTCCTGGGCATGTACGGGAATTACGGCGGCCGGCACGAGGCCGACCGCCGCAATCATTACCAGTCTTGTGAGCTGTCTCAACGCCATTACCGGGCCGTGTAGACGATCTCCACGCGACGGTTGCGCTGCCAGCAGTCGTCGTCGCTCTCGCGACAAACCGGGCGCTCTTCACCGTAGCTGACCACTTCGACCTGGTTCGATGGCACGTTGTTGGCGCGCAGCAGATCCTGCACCGAGTTGCCGCGGCGCTCGCCCAGGCCGAGGTTGTATTCACGCGAGCCACGCTCGTCCGCATGCCCTTCGAGCATCACGCGAGCCGAGGAATTGTTGCGCAGGTATTCCGCGTGCGCCTCGATGATCGGACGGAACTGCGAGCGAACGTTGGAACGGTCGAACTCGAAGTAGACGACGCGCTGGCTCAGCAGGCTGTCGGAGTTGTCGAGATTGCGCGGATCGCTGAAATCACGCGGGTCGAGGCGATCGGTTTCCGGCTCTTCAGCCGGCTCTTGCGTCGGCGGGGGTTCCGGGGCTTCGGGTTCTTCAACCGTTTCCCTTGCGCAGGCAGCCAGAATGGCGGCCAGCATGACAAGGGCGATGAATCGCAGTGCAGTCTTCATGCTACCTCCTGGGAGTCGTACAGGCATTGTTAGGGGCAATTTCATATCGTTTATCGAATCAGTGGCGACCAGGCGGGCTCCCGAACTTCGTCACCCTCGCTCAGGACCAGCCGCTGACGAATCCGACCGTCGGCCGAAGCGGCCGCCAGCTCGCTGTTGCCGTCGCGGCGGGTGGCATAGAGCACCATGCTGCCGTTCGGTGCAAAGCTCGGCGATTCGTCAAGCCGACCGTCAGATAATACACGTAAACGCTCCGTTTCGCGATCATGGATCGCGATGCGATAGTCCTGGTCGCCATCGCTGTAAATGACGGCCAGGTAGCGTTCCTCCAGGCCGATGCTGGCATGGGCGTTGTAGCGACCTTCCCAGGTCACGCGCTCGGGATCGCCACCCGCGGCGTCCATGACGTAGATCTGCGGACGACCGGCGCGGTCGGAGGTGAAGTAGATGCGTTCGCCGTCGGGCGACCAGGTCGGCTCGGTGTTGATCGACCAGTGATGGGTCAGCTGCTCGCTGCGCTGGGTTTCCAGGTCGATGACCCAGATCTCCGGGCTGCCGCTGCGCGACAGGCTGACCGCCAGCTTTTCACCGTCGGGCGAGAAGGCCGGCGCGCCGTTGATGCCCTTGTCGGCGCTGACCACACGGTTCTGGCCGGTATAGAGATCCTGGATGATGACCTGCGAGCGCCCGGTGGCGAACGACACGTAGGCCAGCTTGCGCGCGTCGGGCGACCAGGTGGGCGACATGATCGGCTGGCTGTTGCGCACGACCGTCTGCGGGTTGTGCCCGTCGGCATCGGCGACCACCAGCTCGAAGCTTTCATTGCCGTCGTCGCCGTCTCGAACCACCACGTAGGCCACGCGCGTGGCAAAGGCGCCGGGGACGCCCATCAGGGCCTCGTAGACGGCGTCCGCAACCCGGTGGGCGCCGAATCGAAGGTCGCCGAGACCGACGGTCAGCGCCTGCGAGAGCACGATCCGCCCCGAGTGCACGTCGAGCAGGTGGTATTCGATCTCGTAGCCCATGCCGTCGTTGGTCTCGCGCACCGATCCGACCACCAGGTGATCGACCTGGAGCAGGCGCCAGGTGCCGAACCGGACCTCGGTCGGATCCGACGGCCGATCGACCATTTCCTCTTCGTCCATCGGATCGAACAGGCCGGAACGATGGAGGTCGGCGCTGACGATCTCGGCCACGCCCGCCTCGGGTTCCGGCATATCGGCGTTCCAGGCGAACGGCGCGACGGCGATCGGCATGGCGCCCTCGACGCCGTCGACGATCTCGATGCGCAGCTCGGCCGCCGCCGGCGCGGAGACCAGCAGGGCAAGAAGCAGGACGCTAGCCGTCGTAACGGAAGTCAAAAGTGATCTGGCGCTCGAATACATCTTCATAACCTCGGTAGGGCAAATTTCCGACGCGCATGACCGCCGCGGTGATCGAGCGGCGCGTGGCGTCGTCGGCATTGCAGGGTGACACGATACTCGCATCGATGATTTCACCGCCGGGAATCTGCATGACGCGCACGGCGCATTCTACGCCCGGTGACGCCGTCGGCGGCCGAATCCAGCTGCGCCGGACCAGTTCGCGGATGGTTGCGACGTACTCCTCGCGCAAGGTCGCGCGCCGGGCATCGGCATCCGCCTGTTCCTGGGCCAGTCGGAGGCGCTCGGCCTCTTCCTCGGCCTGTTCCTGTTCACTTTCGCGCTCACGGCGCTCGGCCAGTTCGTCGAGCCGGCGCTGCTGTTCCTCGCGCTCGCGCTGGGCCGCCTCGCTCTGGCGACGCAATTCCTCGAGTTCGCGCTGCTGTGCTTGTTCGCGTTCGCGGCGCTCGCGCTCCATCTGCCGCCTTTCCTCTTCGGCCTCGCGCCGGGCTTCCTCGTCCTCGCGGCGGCGACGCTCGGCCTCCTGCTCACGACGCTGCGCTTCTTCCCGGCGCTGCTGCTCGAGCTGCTCCTGGCGCTCTTGCTCGGCCCGCTCTTCCTCACGCTGACGCTGACGTTCGGCCTGGCGCTCTCGCTCGGCCTGTTCCTGACGTTCCTGCTCGGCCTGCTCCTGACGCGCTTGCTCGGCCTGGCGCTGACGCTCGGCTTCTTCTTCCCGACGCTGGCGTTCGGCTTCGGCCTGTTGCTCTTCCTCCCGGCGCTGCTCTACCATCGGCCCCTGGTCGACCAGGGTGACCTGCACCGGCAGTGGTTTGTGTTCGAACGCCTCCCAGTTCCAGGTGCCGACAACCAGGATCAGCACGAAACCCAGGTGCACGGCCACCGCCAGCCCGAAGGCCGCCAGCGCGTCCTTGATCGCCTGTTTTCGCTGGGGGGAGAGCATCATTCAGGCCCGGAAAAACAAAATTGTCCACAGATGAACACAGATGAACACAGATAAAGGAAAGAGCCGGATCTCATTGCAGTGACTGGGCGATTCGAAATGCGGCGGTTGGCTGCGAGGCACGCCAAATCGATACAAAAATCATCTGAGCTGATCTGCATTCATCTGCGGTTCTATTCAGAATCGGGCTCGGGGTCGCCCACGAGACCGACCGAGGCCACGCCGGCGCGTTGCAGCAACACCATGGCGCCATAGATGTGCTGGTAGTCCACGTTCCTGTCGCCGGTGACGGTGACCTGCAGCTGCGGATTGCGGGCCACGATGGCGCTCACGGTCTCGACCAGGGTCTGATCGTCGACCAGTTCGGCGGCATCGCCGGTATCGAGGTAGAGATCGCCCTCGGCGGTGACGGTGACCATCAGGGGGTCGCCCTGGTCGGTCAGCGGCTCGGCCGAACCGCTCGGCAGCTCCACTTCCACGCCCAGGTTCATCAGCGGCGCGGTGACCATGAAGATGATCAGCAGAACCAGCATCACGTCGATATAGGGCACGACGTTGATTTCGGACATGCGCTTGCGCCGGCGCCGGATATAGGGTTGGTCGGACATAATCAGCGAGAACCTCTGTCAGCCCTTTTCCTGCAGGCGCCGACCCTGCCGGTGCAGAATCGACGAAAACTCTTCCTTGAAGTTGTCGTAGCGCACTTCCAGCCGCTCGACCTGGGTGGAGAACTTGTTGAAGGCGACCACCGCCGGAATGGCGGCAAACAGGCCCATGGCGGTGGCGATCAGCGCCTCGGAGATGCCCGGGGCGACCATCGCGATGGTCGCCTGCTGCGAGCCGGCCAGGCCGCGGAAGGAATTCATGATGCCCCAGACCGTGCCGAACAGGCCGACGTAGGGGCTGACCGAGCCGACCGTGGCCAGGAAACTCAGGCGGTGCTCGAGGCGATCCATCTCGCGCGTGAGGGTCACGCGCATGGCGCGCTGGGCGCCGTTGGTGAGCGCGTCGGCGTCGATCCGGCCCTCCTCGCGCTGGCGCGAGAACTCGCGGAAACCGGCCTCGAACAGGGCTTCGAGCCCCTCGCGCGGCTCCCGGTTCCCGGCGACCGAATCGTAGAGATTGTTGAGATCGGCGCCCGACCAGAACTTCTCCTCGAATTTGCGCGAGCGTGACTCGGCCCTGGAGAGCATCTGGCGCTTGCGGAAGATCACCATCCATGAAAGCACCGAGGCGGCCACCAGCAGCGCCATGACGCACTGGACCAGCAGGCTGGCTTCGAGAATGAGTTCCCAGACTTGCAACTCGCCGTTCATCGCGATTCCTGTTCCTGTTGTAGTTTTTGAATGGCCGCGCGCAGCGCTTCGGGCATGCGCGCCGGCACGAAGCGGTCGGCGGCCAGGCAGGCGGCGTCCACGCGCGCGGTGGCCAGCAGTTCGCCGTCGGCCGCGCGAACCATGCGCTGATTGAAGGTCAGCGAGGCCGCTCGCACATGTTCGACGCCGTTCGTGATCTCGAGTTCATCTTCCAGCCGCCCCGGCGCGATAAATCGGGTGTCGACCCGTCGGACCACGAACAGGCGGTTCTGCTCCGCGCGCATGGGGACCTGGGGAAAACCCATGGCCAGCAGCCAGTCGGAGCGTGCGCGCTCGAAGAAGGCCAGGTAGCGGGCGTGATAGACCACGCCGCCGGCATCCGTGTCTTCCCAGTAGACGCGGTAGCGAAAGGGCTCGATCATGTCTCGGAGCGGTCGCTGAACAGGTCGTCGGGTTTGTCGGGTGGATTGAGCCCGAAATGCTTCCAGGTCGCGGCGGTGGCCATGCGGCCGCGGGCGGTGCGCATCAAGAATCCCTGCTGGATCAGGTAGGGCTCGATCACGTCCTCGATCGTGCCGCGCTCTTCCGAAAGCGCGGCGGCAAGGCTTTCCACGCCCACCGGTCCGCCGCCGAAGTCCTCGACCAGCTTCTGCAGCAGGCGGCGATCCATGGCATCGAATCCGCGCGCGTCGACCTGCATCATCTCCAGCGCCTCGCCGGCGACCGACTCGACGATGCGGCCGTTGGCGCGCACCTGGGCGAAATCGCGCACCCGGCGCAGCAGGCGGTTGGCGATACGCGGCGTCCCGCGCGAGCGCCGGGCGATCTCCAGCGCGCCGGCGTCCTCGGTCTCGATACCGAGGATGCCGGCCGAGCGGGTCACGATCTCGGCCAGCTCGTCGGGGGCATAGAATTCCAGGCGTTCGACGATGCCGAAGCGATCGCGCAGCGGCGAGGTCAACAGGCCGGCCCGGGTGGTCGCACCCACGAGGGTAAAACGCGGCAGGTCAAGCTGGATCGATCGGGCCGCCGGACCCTCGCCGATGATGATGTCGATGCGGTAGTCCTCCATCGCCGGGTAGAGCACTTCCTCGACCACGGGGCTCAGGCGATGGATCTCGTCGACGAACAGCACGTCGCCGGGCTCGAGATTGGTCAGGAGCGCGGCCAGGTCGCCGGCGCGCTCGAGCACCGGACCGGAGGTCTGGCGAACGTTGACGCCCATCTCGTGGGCGATGACGTGCGCCAGGGTGGTCTTGCCCAGGCCGGGCGGACCGAAGATCAGGACGTGATCGAGCGCCTCGTGACGCCCGCGGGCCGACTCCAGGTAGATGCCCAGGCGTTCCTTCATGGCCGACTGGCCGATGTACTCGCCCAGGCGGTC
Organism: Wenzhouxiangella indolica; assembly: GCF_042310355.1. Taxonomy (NCBI): domain Bacteria; kingdom Pseudomonadati; phylum Pseudomonadota; class Gammaproteobacteria; order Chromatiales; family Wenzhouxiangellaceae; genus Wenzhouxiangella; species Wenzhouxiangella indolica. The sequence continues at coordinate 63,994 of NZ_JBHJMR010000007.1, forward strand.
GGGACGCAGGCTCGCCTCGATGCGGGCCTCGTCGCGGTCGACTTCGGCGGCGACCAGTCTTTCCTCGTCCATCAGCCCTGCATCTTCTTCTTGAGCGCGGCCCGGATCAGGGCCTCGGCGGTGAGATCCTTGTCAGCCACCGCCTTGACCATCTTCAGCGCTTCGGACGAGGAATAACCCAGCGCGGTCAGCGCCTCGCGCGCCTCGGCATCGGCGCTGAGCGCCCCGCCGGACACGCCGCTTTCCCCGCCCAGGTCGGAGACCTTGCCGCGCATTTCGAGGATCAGCCGTTCGGCGGTCTTCTTGCCGATGCCCGGCAGCCGGGTCAGGGCCTGGCTGTCGCCGGCCTCGACCATCAGGGCGAAATCGTCGCCGGAGACCCCTGACAGGATCGCCAGGGCCAGGCGCGGACCGATGCCCGAGACCTTGAGCAGCTCCCGGAACAGCTTGCGATCGGACTCGGCCAGAAATCCGTAGAGCGTGTGCGCGTCATCCTTGATCGCCAGGTGCGTCAGGATGGTCAGCGGCTCGCCGTCGGCGGGCAGGCGATCGAAGACGTTGAGCGGCGCTTCGACTTCGTAGCCGACGCCGCCGACGTCGACCACCAGCGAGGGCGGCTGGCGCGAAACGAGGATTCCCTGCAATCGAACGATCATCGCAATACCACTCCGGGCGGCAATCTACTGGCGGTCTGTGCGGTGTGATGATGGCACAGGGCCACGGCGAGTGCATCGTGCGCATCTTCCCCGAGGTCCACGTCGATCCTCATCAGGGCGCGAATCATGTGCTGGACCTGCTCCTTGCCCGCACCGCCGCGACCAACGATGGCCTGCTTGATCTCGCGCGGCGCGTACTCGTGCACCGCCAGGCCGGCGCCGACGACGGCACAAATCGCCGCCCCCCGCGCCTGCCCGAGCTTGATCGCGGCCTGCGCGTTGCGACTCATGAACACCGTCTCGACGGCCGCCACTTCCGGCGCATGTTCGGCGATCACCCGCTGAACCTCGGTAAAGATCAGACCCAGCCGCTCGGGCATGGGCCCGCCACCGAGCTTGAGCGTCTCGGCATGGATGAGCCTCTCACCCTCGATGATGCCCACACCGGTCTTGCGCGAACCGGGGTCCAGGCCGAGGATTCTCATGGTTGACGGGACTCGGGACTCGGGACTCGGGACTCGCTACTGATGGCTATGTGGGTTCTGCAGAATCGGAGACTCCGATCGGGAGTGGCCACGGCATTAGTTGGCGCCGGGGCGGCTTCCCCGAGTCCCGAGTCCCGAGTCCCGAGTCCCGAAAAATCACTCATACGCCTCAGCCGGAATATCCGCGTTCGACCACACATTCTGCGTGTCGTCGAGGTCTTCGAGCACGTCGAGGAAGTTGAGCACCTTGCGGCCGGTTTCGGCATCGACTTCGATCAAGTTGTTGGGCCGTTCGGTGACCTCGGCTTCCTCGAATTCCAGCCCGGCGGCGCGAAAGGCGTCGCGGACGGCCTCGAACGCTTCCGGCTCGGTCAGCACCTCGATGGCGCCGTCTTCGTGATTGACGATGTCCTCGGCGCCGGCTTCCAGGGCGGCCTCCATCACCTTGTCCTCGCCGACATCCGGCGCGAAGGTGATCACGCCCTTCTTCTCGAACTGGAAAGCCACCGAGCCGTCCGTGCCCAGGTTGCCGCCGTGCTTGTTGAAGGCGTGGCGCACTTCCGAGACCGTGCGGTTGCGGTTGTCGGTCAGGCAATCAACCATGACCGCGACACCGCCGGGCGCGTAGCCCTCGTAGCGCAGCTCCTCGTAGGACGCGCCTTCCAGGTCGCCGGTCGCCTTCTTGATGGCGCGTTCGATATTGTCCTTGGGCACGTTCGCGCCGTTGGCCTTGTCGATGGCCAGGCGCAGCCGCGGGTTGCTGTCCGCATCGCCGCCGCCCTCGCGGGCCGCGACCGAGATCTCGCGGACCAATCGGGTAAAGATCTTGCCCCGCTTGGCGTCCTGCGCCTTCTTGCGGTGCTGAATATTGGCCCATTTGCTGTGACCGGCCATGGGACGGTTGCCTCCGATTTTGGTTAATCGGGCATTTTAACCGATGGGAAGAAGGTTTCAGGTTTCAGGGTTCAGGTTTCAGGCGGCAACGGACACGCGTGGTGGGCGGACGAGCCGCGATATGCTGTCGCCCGCATTGAGGGCGCACTTCTCGGCTGCCCAGCCCTTCTCGCGGCTTGTCCGCCCCGCACATCTTCGCGGCTACCGCCTGAACCCTGAAACCTGAAACCTGAAACCTGTCTTTTATTCAGCTTCAAGTCAGATTCTGGCGCTAGAATTGACGCCACATTCGACGGGATCCCCAAGACCATGCGTAGTTTGCTGCTCGCCCTGACCTTCGTGCTCGTCGGCCACGCCTCGGCCAACGGCGAGATCAACGTGCTCACCGACCTGGACACGCCCTTCCCGCCCGGCTGTGTGGCGGTCTCGCTGCCGCAGCAGGAACCCCCGGGCGGTGAAATGTTGTTCGACGAGGATGTCTACGTGCCGTCGGTCGACGCCGACGCGCCGACCGCGCGGGTGCGCGTGAACATCTGGCGCACGGGCTGCCACGACGAGGACTACTCCGTCGTGATGGTCAGGCTGCGCAAGATCAGCGGCGGCCCGGTGCTCGTGCCGCGCCTGTTCGCCGAGGCCGGCACGGTGGACTTGCCCGGCCATGTCGCCCAACTCCAGCGTCACCCGGCCGCCGGCGACGTCGGCGCCACCGGCAACGCGATCGGCGAGGCGGGTGTGACCTACGTGCTGGCCGTCGACTATTTCTCGGTCGACGGGGAAACCGAGTTCGGGCCGGTCGAGTATAACGACCCCTTCACGCTCGAGATGTTCTGGGGGCAGTACGCACAGGCCTCCAACGCCGATTACGAGTTGTTCGACATCCCCGCCTACGCGCCGGAACTGGATCCGCCGCAGAACACCTACCCGACCCTGCACGGCCGCATGTCGGGCCAGTACGTCATCGAAGGAATTCCCAACAGCGGCCTGGTGCTGCAGATCGGCGAGGAGATCGAGGGCACCAACAACCTCACGGCCATCTTCTTTACCTATCTCAACGGCGAACCGTTCTGGGTGCTCGGCGCCGAGGGCAGCCTCGAACCCGGCTTCGACCAGGTAACGCTGGAGATGTTCGAACTCTACGGCGGCGAATTCTTCACCGTCGAGCCGGGCAGCTTCAGCGAGGACGACGTCGACGCCTTCTCGATTGGCACCATGACGGTCGAGGCGCTCGACTGCAACACGCTGCTGGTCGGCTACAACTTCAGCGAGGGGCAGCTGGGCAGCGGAGATTTCGTGGCCGAGCGCATCATCCGCACCGCCGGGTACGACTGCAATCCGTGGGAGTGAAACGCGCTGATGCGCGAATGATCAATTGCCAAACGCCAATTTTCAAACAAGGACCAATGATCAATGACTGAAACGGGTGCCAATAGCCGCCGTTTCGGTCATTGGCCATTCGGTCATTGAGGTTTGTTTGGAAATTGGAATTTGGTTCTTGATCATTCCAATGACCGACTCTTCAGTCTGGGAAACTCCCTGTCCCGAGAAACGCGGCCACTGCCTTCCCCACCACCGGCGCCGTCACCAACCCCGTATGCGTCACCGGCAGGATGCACTCGCTCGCGCCCTCCAGCCGGCATTCGGCCACGCTGACCGTGCCGTCGTTGGGGCTGTCGAGGGGGCCGAAGATCCGGCCGATGCCGACCGGTCGGCTGCCGGCGATCACGCCGGTATCGCGGCCGGCCGGCGCGTGCGAGAAACCGTCCTCGAGCGCCGTGCGCGCCTGCCCGACCAGCGGTCGAAAAAGGCTCCGATCGGCCACGCGCCGCCCGACGGCCGAGCCATTGACGGGCGAGCCCAGCAAGACGACCCGGCCGGGCGGCAGGTCGGCGTACTCGTCGAGCATACGCAGGATCACCAGCCCGCCGAGAGAATGGCCGACCAGGTCGACCTGGTCCAGGTTCAGGCCCTTGATGAAATCGCGCAGGGCTTTCGCGTGGGCCCGCAGCGACCGGCGCATGGTGGGGTAACCGAAGGCATGAACGTCAAAACCATCCGCACGCAAGCGCCGACCGACCAGGCCCATGCTCCAGGACCCCCACCAGAGGCCGTGAACCAGGACGACGGTTCGGGGATCGGTGGCTGAGTTCATCTACGGTGGCCGTCGTCCTCAATATCCAATGACCAAGCACCTCTGGCGAAATGACCAAGTACCAAATTCCAATTTTCAAACAAGGACCAATGATCAATTTTCAATGACCAAAGCCGGCACCAATCGCCTTTGTTTCGGACATTGATCATTGGCCCATTGAGATTTGTTTGAAAATTGGTGCTTGGTCATTGGTCATTCCGCCTCCGAGCGCAACTTCAACTCCTTCAACTGCTCGGCCTCCACCGCCGCCGGGGCGCCGGTCATCAGGCAGGAGGCATTGGCGGTCTTGGGGAAGGCGATGACTTCGCGGATGGAGTCTTCGCCGGCCATGAGCGCGGCGATGCGGTCGATGCCGAAGGCGATGCCGCCGTGGGGCGGGCAGCCGTACTTCAGGGCCTCGAGCAGGAAGCCGAAGCGGGCTTTGGCCTCGGTCTCGTCGATGCCGAGCACGTCGAAGGCGGCCTGCTGCAGCTTCGGGTCGTGGATACGGATCGAGCCGCCGCCGATTTCCGAGCCGTTGAGCACCATGTCGTAGGCGCGCGACAGGGCGTTGACCGGATCGGCCTTGAGCGCGTCGCCGTCATTGACCGCCGGGGCGGTGAAGGGATGGTGCAGCGCGTAGTAGCGACCGTCGTCGGCGTCGTATTCGAACATCGGGAAATCGACCACCCAGAGCGGCTTCCAGCCTTCCTGCACGAGGTCGAGGTCCTTGGCCACCTGCAGGCGCAGCGCGCCCAGAAAGGTGCTGACCACCGGCTTCTCGCCGGCACCGAAGAACAGGATATCGCCGTCGCTGGCGCCGGTGTCCGCCAGGATGCCCCGGACCGCCTGCTCGTCGAGGAACTTGGCCACCGGCGACTGAACGCCCTCGAGACCCGCGGCGGCGTCGTTGACCTTCATCCAGGCCAGGCCCTTCGCGCCGTAGCGGCCGACGAACTCGGTATAGCCGTCGATCTGCTTGCGCGTGAGTTCGGCACCGCCGGGCACGCGCAGCGCGGCCACGCGCGAAGCCGGGTCGTTGGCCGGGCCGGAGAAGACCTTGAACTCGACGTGACGCACGTGCTCGCAGATCGTGACCAGCTCCAGGTCGATGCGAAGATCGGGCTTGTCGGAACCGTAGCGACGCATTGCCTCGGCGTAGGTCATGCGCGGGAAGGGATCGGGCAGTTCGACATCGAGCACGTCGGAAAACACCCGCCGGATGAGCTTTTCGGCCGTGCCCTGCACGTCGGCCTCCTCGACGAAGGCCATTTCCATGTCGAGCTGGGTGAACTCGGGCTGGCGATCGGCGCGCAGGTCCTCGTCGCGGAAGCAGCGCGCGATCTGGTAGTAACGGTCGAGCCCGGTCATCATCAGGATTTGTTTGAAGATCTGCGGCGACTGCGGCAGCGCAAAGAAGCTGCCCGGCTGCACGCGGGAAGGCACGAGGTAGTCACGCGCGCCCTCGGGCGTGGCGCGGGTCAGGATCGGTGTTTCGGCATCGACGAAATCGCGCGCGTCGAGAAACTGCCGGATCGCGCCGGTCAGCTTCGAGCGCAGGCGCAGGTTGCGCTGCAGCCGCGGGCGACGAAGATCGAGGAATCGATACTTCAGGCGCACTTCCTCGCCGTCTTCGTCGTTCATCAGCAGCGGCAGCGGTGCCGCCGCGCTGAGAATCTCGAGCGAGTCGGCGACCACCTCGACCTTGCCGGTCGGCATGTCGGGATTCCACTGGCTCTCGGGCCGCATGCGCACGGTGCCCGTCAGGCGCACGCAGAACTCGTTGCGCAGCTTCTCGGCCTCGGCGAAGGCGGGCTCGTTGTCGGGCTCGACCACGACCTGCAACACGCCGGCGTGATCACGCAGGCCGATGAAGATCAGCCCGCCGAGGTCACGGGCGCGATTGACCCAGCCGCAAACGGTGACCTGCTGGCCGTCGAGGTTCTCGGTGACTTGTCCGCAAAGATGAGAACGCATCGCTCAGGCCGCCTGCCCGGTCGACGCGCTGCTCTTGGCGGAACCGTCCGAGGAAGACTTGCTGTCGCTGTTCGAGTCCGACTTGCCGCCGGACTTGCCTTCCTTCTTGCCGTCGCCGGCGAGATTGCGCTTGTTGTCCTTCTTGAAGTCGGTCTCGTACCAGCCGCTGCCCTTGAGGCGGAAACCGGCGGCCGAAATCAGCTTGGTCAGCGCCGGCGCGCCGCACTCGGGGCAGTCGACCAGCGGCGGGTCGGCAATCTTCTGCAATTTTTCCAGTTCATGACCGCAGGACTGGCAGCGATATTCGTAGATCGGCATTGTTCATAATCCCCGTGTGGGTCCGTGGTTGGTGCGTATAGTGGGGGTCGCGGGCCCGGTTTTCGAGCCCGGATCGAACCAATCCCGGTATTATCGCCCGCCCGGAAGCGCGGTGCCAATCCGCTATGATTCGCGTATGCCGTTGGCAGCACCTCCATCCGACAAGCTCGCCGCACTGTTCGAGGGTTTCGAGCCCGCGAACTGGCCGGTCGTGGCCGAGAGCAACCAGGGGCGAATCGTACGCGTGCGGACCGGCGATTTCGACCTGGCCGTCAAGACACCGCGCGGCCGTGGCCTGGCCTGGCGGGCGCGACGCTTCTCGCTCGGGCGTGAATTCCGCGCCTATCGACGCGTCGCCGACGTGCCCGGTTTCCCGCGCTGTTACGGGCTGTTCGGGGGCTGCCACCTGGCCGTCGAGTACGTCGACGGTGCGCTGCTCAAGCACGCGGTACCCGTCGACCCGGAGCACTTCTTCGACCGGCTCAGGCAGGCGATCACCGGCATGCACGAACGCGGCGTCGCTCACGGCGACCTCAAGAGCCGAAGAAACGTCATGGTCGCCGGCGACGGCCGGCCGGTGATCATCGACCTGGGCACCGCGATCGTGCGCAAGAGCGGGTGGCGCCCGCTCAACCGCTGGCTGTTCGACTACCTGCGCCAGATCGACCTCAATGCCTGGGTCAAGCTCAAGTACGGCAGTTACGACCGCGTCGACGAGCTCGACCGCCACCTGGTTCGCCGCTCGCGCATCGAGCGCATCAACAACTGGGCGCGGCGCAGGGGACTATGAATCCGACAGCCGTCGAAGGCCCTGTTCGATACTGACCCTGGGCTGGTAGCCGAAATCGCGCGCCGCCGCCGAGATATCGAACCAGTGCGCGGTAGCCAGGTGCTCGACCACGAAGCGCGACAGGGGCGGGTCGGAGCGCCTGCGCAGCGCGCGCCAGAGCCACTCGACCACGGTGGCGGCCGCCATGGCCACCCGCGGCGACACCCGGCCGAGCTTCGGCGTCTCGCCGGCAGCCGACAGCATCATCGAGAGCATCTCCCCGACCGGCCTGGGCTCACCGTTGGAAATGAAGTAGGCCTTGCCCGCGGCCGTGCCCTTACCGACGAGATTGTCCAGCGCCTGGACATGGGCCTCGGCCGCATTGTCGATGTAGACCGTGTCGATCAGCTTCTCGGGTGCGGGCAGCTTGAGGCGACCGGCCCGGTTGCGCTCGATCAGGCGCGGCAGCAGCTGGTTGTCGCCCGGCCCCCAGATCAAGTGGGGACGCAGGGCGCAGACCTTCATTTCCTCGCCGCTGGCACCCAGCGCAAGACGCTCGGCCTCGGCCTTGGTGGCCGGGTACGGCGCCGGGAAATGATCCGGATAGGGCAGCGATTCGTCGCCACCGTCGATATCGCCGCCGGCGTGCACGACGCTGGGCGAAGACGTGTGAACCAGGTAGCGCACACCAAGCTTGCGGCAGGCGTCGATCACGTTGCCGGTGCCCACCACGTTGGCGGCGACAAAATCCGGCGCATACAACCCCGGCCCGGCCTTGGCGGCCACATGGACCACGGCGTCGACGCCGTCGACGGCGGCCATCACCGCCTCGCGGTCGGCAATATCGCCCCGGTGACAAGTCACGCCCAGTTCAGCCAGCTCCGGATAGTCCGATCGGTTGATGGTCGAGACCGCGTCGCCGCGCTCGAGCAGCTGGCGGACGATCGCCTGGCCGAGGAAGCCGCCACCGCCGGTTACAAGCACTCGCATCGGTTTGCCTTCGTTCGATTCAATCGCCACAGGTTAGCCGGAAAAAAGGTTTCAGGTTTCAGGGTTCAGGTTTCAGGCGGCGCGGAGGGGGCTGGGGGCCGGCTTCGCCGGGCAGAGGCGGGACGAGCCCGAAACTCACACCGGTCGGAGTTCGAGCCTCAGCTCCCGGTTTCTCTTCTGCGCAAGGCTCGCACGGCCCACGGGTTGCCGGCAACAAACCCACCGCCCCCGCCACACGCTCCTGAACCCTGAACCCTGAACCCTGAAACCTTTTTGCAGGTGGCAATCCGCTACACTCGCCCCCACATCCACCCACTGGCAAGTAACCAGCAGCAAGCATCATGGCCCAATACGTTTATACGATGCACCGCGTCTCCAAGGTGGTGCCGCCCAACCGCACCCTGATCAAGGACGTGTCCCTGTCGTTCTTCCCCGGCGCCAAGATCGGCGTGCTGGGGCTCAACGGCGCCGGCAAGTCGACGGTGCTGCGCATCATGGCCGGTGTCGACAAGGAGTTCGAAGGCGAGGCGCGGCCGCAGCCGGGTATCCGCATCGGCTACCTGCCGCAGGAGCCCGAACTGCCCGAGGACCAGACCGTGCGCGAGTCCGTGATGGACGGCGTGGGCGAGCTCAGGGACATGCTGGTGCGCTTCGAGGAGATCTCGGAGGCATTCGCCGAGCCGATGAGCGACGACGAGATGACCGAACTGCTGGCCGAGCAGGCCGAGCTGCAGGACAAGATCGACTCGGCCGGCGGTTGGGAGATCGAGCGCACCCTGGAGGTCGCCGCCGACGCGCTGCGCCTGCCGGAGTGGGACTCGAAGATCGAACTGCTCTCCGGCGGCGAACGGCGCCGCGTGGCGCTGTGCCGCCTGCTGCTGTCGAAGCCCGACATGCTGCTGCTCGACGAGCCCACCAACCACCTCGACGCCGAATCCGTGGCCTGGCTCGAGCGCTACCTCGACGAGTTCCCCGGCACCGTCATGGCGGTGACCCATGACCGCTACTTCCTCGACAACGTCGCCGGCTGGATCCTGGAGATGGACCGCGGCCACGGCATTCCTTTCGAAGGAAACTACTCGTCCTGGCTGGAGCAGAAGGAAGCACGCCTGGCCGTGGAGGAAAAGCAGGAGCAGGCCCGCCAGAAGGAAATCAAGCACGAACTCGAGTGGGTGCGCTCCAACCAGAAGGGCCGCCAGGCCAAGTCCAAGGCGCGCCTGAAGCAGTTCGAGGAGCTGAACTCCAAGGAAGTCCAGAAACGCAACGAGACCCAGCAGATCTACATTCCGCCGGGCCCGCGCCTGGGCGACAAGGTGATCGATGTCGACGGCCTCTACAAGGGCTACGACGACCGCCTGCTGATCGAGGATTTGAGCTTCAAGGTGCCGCCCGGGGCGATCGTCGGCATCATCGGCGGCAACGGCGCCGGCAAGACCACGCTGTTTCGCATGATCTCGGGCCAGGAAGAACCCGACCGCGGCGGCATCGAGGTCGGCGACACGGTCGAGCTGGGCTACGTCGACCAGAAGCGCGACAGCCTGCAGGATGACCGCCAGGTGTGGGAGGAAATCTCCAACGGCGCCGACGAGATCCACGTCGGCAACTACCGTATCCCGGCGCGCGCCTACGCCAGCCGCTTCAACTTCAAGGGTTCCGAGCAGCAAAAGCGCATCGGCCAGCTCTCCGGCGGCGAACGCAACCGTGTCCACCTGGCCAAGGTGCTGCACTCCGGCGCCAACGTGCTAATGCTCGACGAACCCACCAACGACCTCGACGTCGAAACCCTGCGCGCCCTCGAAGAGGCCCTGCTGGCCTTCCCCGGCTGCGTGCTGGTGACCTCCCACGATCGCTGGTTCCTCGACCGCATCGCCACCCACGTGCTGGCCTTCGAGGGCGATTCGCACGTGGAGTGGTTCGAAGGCAACTTCACCGACTACGAAAAGGACTACAAGCGCCGCCGCGGCGACCAGGCCGGACCGCATCGGCTGAAGTACAAGCGGTTGAAGACCTGATTTATGTTGGGGGCGGCGTCACCGGTCGGTGGCGCCGGCCGACGCCGGAATTTTCAAGTTCCAAGCACCAAATCCCAAACAAACTCCAATGTTCGAATGATCGAAACGGCCACCATCCGCTGGATCCCCAGGGCCTTTGTTTTGGTCATTCGAACATTGAGATTTCGAATTTGTTTGAAAATTGGAATTTGGAACTTGGAGTTTCACCCAATCAGGGTCTGAACGGCCTCGGATCCCACCCCAACTGCTCCCGCGCCGGCGTATCGTCGACCACGAGATCCATGCCCTGGCGATCGATCATCGCGGGCTTGATGTCGAGCATCCGGCTGCCGAGGTGGGCGGCTCGGATGGCGAGCTTCATCAGCGCCGCCGGCAGGCGCAACACGCGGATGCTGCGGCCGTCCGCCGCCGCGACCCGGCGCACCATGTCCGGATAGACCAGGGTCTCGCCGCCGGCGAGCAACCAGGTGCCGGCGCTCTTCGGTCCCGAAATGACGGATTCGACCGCCAGGCGGGCCAGGTCGTCGGCGTGCACGGGGGCACGCAGGCCTCGCCCGGCGACCGGCACGATCGGCAGGCGGGAAAGCAGCCCGGCAATGCGGCGAACGTTGGCGTCGTCACCGCCGCCGTAGATCATCGTGGGCTTGAGCAGGGTCAGGACGATATCGCGCTCCCGGCAGGCCTCGATGAGCGCCGCTTCGCAGCGCGCCAGCCCCGCCATCTGACGACGCTCGGAGCGATCCGGCGAGTGCTTCTTGAACAGGGTGCTGGCCGAGCTCAACGCAATCACGCGGCCGAGCCCGATGCCCTGCTCCACCTGGGACAGCGCATGGGCGATCGGGCCGAAGCTGACCAGGGTGCCGGCACGCACGTCGGCGCTCGCGCGCTCGAGGTCGTGCCGCATCCAGGTCACGTGTGACCAGGCCCGAGCCGGGTCGCGGCGTGAAATCGCGATCACGCGAACGTTCTGACCGGCGGTGCGGTCGAGAAAGCAGCGCCCGACCGCCCCGCTGGCGCCGAGCAGCAGGATGATCGCGCCTTCACTCATCGCCGCACGATCACGCAAACGGGGGTCATGATCACGGCATGAAGATGGATGAACAGCCACCACATGGCGCGGCTCATCCAGGACCAACCGTCACTGCAGTGCTTGTTGAGATAACGCCACAGGCTCTTGTGCTTGGCCCACATCACCGCAACCGGTCGCCGTCGCGACGATACACCGCCGGCGTGCGATACGAACACCGACGGCACCAGTCGAATGCGCCAGCCGGACTCGAGCAAGCGGGCCATCACGTCGAGGTCCTCGAAGTGCATGTGAAAACCGGGATCGAAGCCGCCGATCTGCTCCAGCGCCCTGGTCCGAATCAGCATGCAGGCACCGGAGACGGCTTCGACGTCGGTCGCCTCGTCGGGTGCGGGCTCGTGGGTCAGGTCGATGCCGTTGACCCGGCTGAAGGGCAGCACCTCCGACAGAACCTGGCGGCGGGTGGGCAGGCGGCGACGGCTGCCGCGCTGCTCCACGCCGCGCATGTCGAAGACCCGGCCCGATGCCATGGCCACATCGGGCTGCTGGTCGAGCTCCTCGACCAGTCGCGCCAGCGAGGCGGGAACCAGCAGGCAGTCGGGGTTGATGACCAGCAGGTAGTCGGTCTGAACCGATCGCAGCGCCTGGTTGACGCCGCGCCCGAAGCCGAGATTGCGATGGGCCCGGCGCACGGTCACGCCCGGCATCGCGGGCAGGATATCGACGCTGCCGTCGCCGGAGGCATTGTCGATGACGATCACTTCCGGCGAGGTGCCGCCCCGGCCGCGCAGGTTGTCGATACAGCGCCCCAGCCAGCGGCCGGAGTTGTAGTTGACGATGACCGCGGTCACGCGGGAATAGGCGTCGCCCGCGCCGCTCATGAGCCGCCGAACAGTCTTCGCCACCAGGGCGCCGCCAGTCGGGCCCTGAGGCGCTCGATCTCCGCCTCGCGCTCGGCCAGAAGTTGTCCGGCGCGGATATGCTTGGCCACCTCATCATCGTAGTGGCGATAGACCGATTCCTCGCTGTCGCCGTACAGCGACAAACCCGGCACGTCGGGCAGCATGGACGCCTCGGCGGCCGCCACGGCGATGAAGTACAGCGGTGGATACGCCGGCGAGCTCGCCGCGCTGACCGAACCCCCTTCGTCGGTCAGGAACTGCCTGCCCTGCGCATCGGCCAGGCTCCAGAGGCCGGAGACGAACATCAGCTTTTGACCGAAGAGCCGAAAGGCCGGAAAGCTCGATTCGATCAACGACTCGAGTTCATCGCGGTAAAGCTCGCGGACGTGGAAGGGATTGTCGTAGCCAGTCTCGTCGCTGTAGGTCTTGCGGTCGGGCGAGGAGATCACCAGGAATCCATCGGGCCGCAGCACGCGCCGGAACTCGGCCAGCAGTGTCTCCTGCGCCTCGAGATGCTCGAGGGTTTCGAAGGAAACGACCACGTCGAAGCTGCCGTCATCGTAGGGCAGTTTCGTGGCGTTACCCTGGTCGAATTGCAGGTTGTCGCGCCGGTAGCGCTCGCGCGCGTGGGCCACGGCCGCCTCGCCGATATCCAGCCCCGTGACGGATCGGGCCCGCGCCGCCAGCAGGTTGCTGCCGTAGCCTTCCCCGCAGGCCGCATCGAGAACCTCCTTGTCCGCGACCAGCTCGGCGGCCCAGGCATAGCGATGCCAATGCTCGTAGGCCATCTCGCGCACGCATTCGGGCGTAAAGCGCTCGCCGGTGAAATCCAGTTGGTGCTGCTCTGACATTTAGCGGGCGTCGATCAAGTGCGGCTGCCAGTTTAACCCGGGGGGCCACGGGGCGGCTTTCGCTTGCACCTTACCCACCCAACGAGCGGTAGGCCTCGACGATCTCGCGACGCCGCTCGGCCATCGGGTCGGCTTCGATAAAGTCGCGGACGCGCTCCATGTAGTCGGGATAGCGCGAGAGCAGGGTCTGCATCGCCTCTCCGCCGGGCTTGAGGCCCAGCGGGCCAAAGCTCGCCCCGCCCTCGTGGGCCACGAAGGCGCTGTCGCAGAGCACGTGGCGCCATCCGGCCCGGATCGCCCGCATGCACCAGTCGTTTTCCTCACCGTAGCCCCGTCCGAACGCCGCTTCGTCGAACAGGCCGACCTGGTCGATCGCGGCGCGGCGCATGTACATGCAAAATCCCACGGTGGTGGGCACCTCGGGATATTGCGGCGCGCCGGAGTCCCGGCAGGCCCGGGCCCAGCGCTCGGGATGGTCGGGCCAGGGGTTGGGCCGACAGAATTCCGGGATCGAGGCGATCTCCCCGTTATTGGTCAGGGGCGTGATCGAAGCGATTTCCTCGCTGGATGCGGCGCACTCCTCGATCGACGACAGCCAGCCATCGGTGACCCGGGTATCGGCATTGAGCAGGACCACGTCCTGGCCGGAGGCCATGGTCATGCCCAGGTTGGCGCTGGCCACGAAGCCCAGGTTCGCCTGGTTTCTCACCTGCGTCCACTGGCGCGGGAGGGACTCGAACAGTGGCCCGACTCGCGCGTCGTCCGAGGCGTCGTCGACCACGATGACCGGCTGGCGCGAATCCAGGGTGGCCCGGAGCGCTTCGATACAGCGCTGGGTGGCTTCCGGGGCGTTGAAAACGGGGACGACGACGACGGTCACGGGCGCTGCCATTCGTGCGCGAGCCGCACCAGGCCGACTTCGCGCGTCTTGCCGGTGACGGTAAAGGTCATCTCGACGGTGTCGTGCATGCGCAAGCCCTCGGAGTCCAGGGCGTGTGCGCGCACCGCGTAGCCCCCAGGCAGGAGGTTGAGCCCGGTGAATCCGATCGCGACCGCGTATCGGCCCGGCGCGGTCTCGACCGGCTCCACGTTGTCGTGGTCGGTGCCCACGCCATAGACCGGCGTGCCGTCGGCGCGAACGATTCCGACCACGGCCACGGGCGGGCGATCGTCGGGAGCCGAGAGTTCGAGTTCGACATCGAGGCGATCGCCCATGGCCACGACCGTATTGTCGTCCTCAGCCGGTGCCAGCGCCAGCCGTTCGATGCGGTAGGGCGCGTTGGAGTTGCGCGTGCCGGCCCGGGCGTCCTGGCGGGCGTGCTTTCGCTCGTGCCAGGCCAGGTAGGCCTGGGAGACGTCGAATACGTCGCCGTAGCGCGCCACCCTGCCCGCCTCGAGCCACAGGGCATGCCGGCACAGCTTCTGCACCTGGTACATGTTGTGCGAAACCATCAGCAGGGTGCCGCCGTCGGCCAGGTAGCGCTCGATCCAGCGAATGCACTTCTTCTGGAAGGATTCGTCCCCGACCGCCAGCACTTCATCTGTAATCAGCAGGTCGGGCCGGACCGAGGCGACCACGGCGAAGCCGAGCCGCACCACCATGCCCGAGGAATAGTGCTTGACCGGTTCGTCGATCGAATCGCCGATGTCCGCGAATGCCAGGATGTCGTCCAGGCTCTCGTCGACCTGCCTGCGCGAGAGCCCCAGGAAGGCCGCGTTCATGCGCAGGTTGTCCAGGCCGGTGTACTCCGGGTCGAAGCCGGCGCCAAGTTCGAGGAGCGCCGCCACGCTGCCACGCTTGCGGATGACACCGGTGGTGGGCTCGAGCACCCCGGTAATGACCTTCAGGAGGGTGGATTTTCCAGCCCCATTGGAACCGATGACGCCCAGCGACTGGCCGGGAACGATATCGAAGCTGACATCGTCGAGCACGCTCGTACCGCCTTCGGCGCGTCCGTGCCAGAGGAGCTGCCAGAACGCCCGCAGTCGCTGCGACGAACGCACCGTGGGCGGATAGCGCTTGGAGACACCCTGGAGGCTCAGCAGCGGTTCGCTCACAGGAAGTCCTCGAAGTACGGACTAAGGCGGCGGAAGATGCTCCGGCCCAGCCAGAGCACGGCGAGCGATCCGCCTGCAAGTGCCAGCGCCGGCCAGCTGGGCATGGACTCACCGTGAAGCAGCGCCGAGCGGATCTCGTTCATCCACCAGGTCAGGGGGTTGAAGTCCAGCAGGCCCGCGTACTGCTCAGGCAGAAGCGACGGCGCGTAGAGAATGGGCGTTAAAAAGAACCACAGCATGAAAACCGTGGGCAGGGCCTGCTCAAGGTCTCGAACGTAGACCTGGATGGCGGACAGGGCGAGGGCCATGCCAGATGTAAGAATATAGAGCGTGGTCAGGGCCAGTAGAAGGCGGGGAAACGCTGGCCAATGCAGCTCTACGCCGATCAGCACAAGCACCACGACTACTGCGATATAGCCCGCAAGATGAAGGATGAAGACGGCAGAAACAGCTGCGAGCACCAGCAGTTCTCGCGTGAGAGCCACCTTGGCGATCAGAGCTGCGTGATTTCGTATTGCCTGAGCTCCGCGTAGGACTCCCTCCGAAAACATCAGCCAAGGCCAAAGGGCAGCTGCAAGCCAAGCCACGAATGGAATATCCAGACCAGGCGGCACTCGTGCCTTGAAGATCACCCCGAAAACGAACGAATACACGGCAAGCAAGAGAAGCGGCGTGAGAATCAACCAAAGCCAGCCACTACCGCTACCCTCGAAACGCGACCGCACTTCCCGTGCGATCAACTGGGACAGAACCTGCCGTCTACGCTCCTGCAAGGGAGTGCAATTAGTTGGAACGCATCTGTGCCTGGATACTGTCGTAATCGATCGGCTCAGACCACTCTACGTCAAAGCGACCAAGCAGCTTTGCAACAGCGCCTTCAGCGATCTGGCTCTCTTCTCTCTGAACTTCTTTCCGCAAACGCTCAAGCAAAGCCCTCTCGTGGCGTTGCCTCGCCAGCCTGATTGCCCTTGGTCGAGCTTCTTCCCAGCTCATAGCTTCCGGAACATTAAGTGACTGAAGGCGAACGACATGCCACCCGTACTGACTCCTGACGGGCGCAATCAGCTGGCCTTCCTCGGCACCAGCGAGAACAGCGCGGACGGGGCTGACGAGCTCTGACGGGCTTACGTTGTTCAAAACTACATCTTGCGCTCTTTCGTTGTCACCTTCCAAGCCTTCGGCAACTTCCTCAAAATCAGCTCCTGTAGCCAGGCGTTCGTAAACATCCAGCGCTTCCTTCATCTTGTCGGGGGAGTTTCGATCACCCGCTTCTTCAATCAGGATGTGGTGAAGATTGTACGTTTCTTGTGCCTTGAACTGCTCGGGATCCTTGAGGTAAAGCTCCCTTGCGGCATCTGCATAGTCTTCCAACCGATTGCTGGCCAGGTACTGATCACGATAGATCGAAGCCAGCTCTCGGGCAACAGTCATATGAAGACCTGCCGTAACATTAGAGTCTTCGGTCACGTCGGCATCTTTCGCTCTTTCGGCCATTGCGTACGTCGACAATAGGGTTTCGAGCATCTCGGCAACTCGGGCCGGACTCTCGAGGAAGACCTGAAGCTGCTCTTCCGGCACACGAGCTGCAAGAAAGGCGTCAACATCAGCGTGTGTAACCACGGCACCTTCACGTTGCACGAATATCTCCGACCGAAAGTCCAGACATTGGGATCGCTCGACGGTTTCGGCTACAACGGACTGAGCAACCAGGACGAGGCCAATGGTGAACACCAGAAACTTGAGCTCTCTTGCCATTTCGTTAAATCCTTGAATTCTGATTCTTTACTGCGCTAAAAAATTTACTGCCACGCTGTGACCCTGCCGCAGACATCTTCTTCACAGTTTGGATGCGGCTCAATCATTTCCGGATCAGTGCCCTCTGGAGAAGTGGTCGGTATGATATTCAAATAGTAGGTTTTGCCAGACTCAAGCACACAGGTCTCGCCAGAGGTCGCGCCCCCCCAGTTCAAGGATTGCGAGAACGTGGACACCGAACCATAGCAACCGGTGTCCTGCATAACTTCCGCCTCGTGGAAATCACCGGGGCAGCTGGAAATCGTCACCAGCGCACGGGCCGAGGCTGCAAAGGGATCGGAGGAAGAAGCTTGCAGACGGCCATTGTCGTTGGAACTCATACCACTGGTATTGAGTTCAATTGCCAGATACTGCTCGGCGTCAGGTCGCCCGGCATATGCCAGTCGGTGCGAGTTTCCGGTTTCTTCATAGAACGGGACATTGGAGATACCGCCATCCCAGATTGTGCAGTCATTCGATTTCCATCCATCCTGCCAGTAGCAGGCACTCGTTCCCGCCTCGCCCATACGAGCCCATCCGGAGGGCGGCTGCCGATCGGCGCATTGGGTGGACGAAGCAATCGTGGCGCTGACTGATTCCCAGGGTGAATCGCCGGCGGAGTTAGAGCAACGCAGTGCGAACGTGTAGCTGCCAACACCAAGGTCAGAAAGCACGATTTCCTGATTCTCGCCGATTCCGACGGACCCGTCCCATTCACCAATCTCCGGTGTACTTTCAGCTTCGCAGTCGGTTGCATCCGCTGAACTGCTCCACGTCAACTTGATCTCGCCCGGGGCAACAGGCTCAAGAACTTCGCGCGCAATCTCCGGTGATTCCGGAGGATTCTCGGGAAGGGACTCCTCCACGTTCAGGGTTGCGTCGGTAGGATGCGTCGCACCGGATGAATCGGTGCATTCCAGGTTGATCGTGTAAGAGCCGCTGTCAGCAGACTCAGGCACAGCAATGGTAATCGGGCCCTGGAGGCCCACATTTGGCACCGTCCAACCTGACGGCGCGTTGATGTCGCAAGTATCCGCACCCGTGGATGCCCATACGGCATAGAAACTATCTCCAGGCGACACAACAGGCGGCTGGAGTAAAAGGGAGCTCAATCCAAAGCCACCGAGACAGGCAAGGTTATCAACCTCGATCTGGAGATCCCCTGCGGAATCGATCAATGCAGTGCCCTCGAGATTGCAATCGAACTCCTGCCCGTTCACGAACAGCTTCTTGCCTTCGGCGGCGGCCGGGCTCGAGATGGTGAGGACAAAAGCGATCAACAGTAGCGGGACGATGGAAAGCGAGTTTTTCATATGTGTTTCCGTCAGATCATCTGGTGGACGCAGGATAGCCGCCCGGTTGCTAGTAGAGCCTGAAGACAAGGTAAAAGTTCCGTTCAATCAAAAAAAACAGGGGCCACCCGGTGGATGACCCCTGCATATTGGTTGCAGCCCTTTCGGACCGATAACCAACTAGCTCTTACTCGGCAACAAACGAGCGCGAACCGCGGTGGTTGAAGGCACCACCGTAGTTGGCGAGCACGCTACCGCCCTCGAGCTGACCGTTGGTGTAGGTCGTGGCCTGGAAACCAACGACGGGCAGACCTTCGACGACTGTTCCGTCATCTGCAGGAACGCTCTGGCGTCGCGGGCCAAAGTCGCCAAACGTGGGCGAGTCAGCCGGAACCTCAGCCAGGTCAAACAGCACCCAGCCAGCATCATACGGCAGCTCGAAGTTGGTGTAACCCAGGCGCTCGTACTGACCTTCACGTGCCGTCTCCTTCAGGATCTCGGTCGTGTCGGGCGTATCTTCGCCACCGCTGGAGAAGCGAATCACGTTGGCTTCCTTGCACAGCTGGAACTGCGGCGTTTCTTCCTGCGGCGGGCGCGGCGAAACGATCGGCGGACCCGTTTCCGGACTGGGCTCACGCTCTTCGCGATCCCAGAAGCTGTACTCCATGTCCTCGCAGGGCAGGTTCAGGGAACCGTCGCCGTTGATGTGCCAGGTACGCGTGAACGGCGGAATCGGGTTATTGGCGGTAGCGTCGCCAATTTCCGGGTCCACGTGGAAGCGCTTGGTCGGCAGGGTCAGCACCCACTCGGTCTGAGCGAAGGTATCGGCCTGCGTGACGTACTCGTTCATCAGGCGGTCCAGCGTCAGGGCCGAGTTGACTGCGAGAAGAGGCGCCGGCCACGTGTGCTGTTCAAGAGCACCGTTGTCGAACACGAAGCTTTCGGAATTGGAACCATCCGACAAGTCCGGCAGCACTGAGTCCGGCTCACTGTGGTTCATGTCTCCGGCAGCCCAGAAGCCATCGATGGCAGTCGCGTTATAGGACAGCAAGGTGCCCTCTGCAACGTTGATGATGTTGGCAGAGCCGAACAGTCCACCGCTGGCGCCAAGCTCGGTGTCGAAGCCGAAGGTCGAATCGCCGGCATCTTCCCAGAACAGTCCTGCACCTTCAGTCCATTCCGCTTCCAGACGGGCACAATCGCGCGGAACGCCGTCGACGTGCTTGGCAGACCACGGGATGATGCCCGGATCGCCAGCACCCGGCTCACCACCAGGCTGAGCGACCATGGTACCCATCTCGATCACTTCGATGTAGCCCGAAGCGGTACGCTCGCGGCCCTGGGGACCACCGTCGCCGGCATAACCGAACTGCAGGAACTCTTGCTCGCCGCCGAAGTTCGGCACGTAGCAGGTGTTGTCGCCGGTCGTCAGCTTGCCGCCTTCACCTTCGGCGGTGACTGCACCGGTCCACACGTCATAGGGGGACATGTAGATGTTGAAGTCAAGTACTTCGCGCGAGTTCAGGGCTTCGATAAAGCGGATCTTGACAGCTTTGCCGCGCTCGGTCGTGTTGACGATCGAGATGACGGTATCGTTGCCGCCTCGGGCGGTGTAGTACGGATACAGCAGAACCTGACCGAGACCTTCGGGGTTGACGTTGACAGCGCTAGCGACGCTGACCATGCCCGCCATACCCGTCAGACCAGCCAGAACAGCCGTCGTCAAGGTGTTTCTTTTCATTACAACACTCCTAAAGTTGTTGGACACAGGGCTCTGTGCAAACACAGCAGGACAAGAACGGTTCTTACCGAACCTGTCCTAGCGTGTGCCATTCTATGCTAATTGATATCGAAATGTAAAGCAATCACTGGGCCGAGTACCACCACTGGCCGTCCATGAACAGCCACTCCTCGCGCAAATCGCGGGTGACCTCGACACTCTGGAGCTCCTTCGGCCCACCCGATGGCTGATAGGTCACTTCGGTCAGGACCTCGCATTTCGAGTCTTCTTCCTGGCATTCGACAGAAATCACGCTGGCGGCGTTCCACTGGACCGGGCGAGCGCCCATGTCCGCCTCGAAATCGTCGCGGGGGGCCATTTGCCGGAACCCGGGCGTGTAGTAGTCCCAGGCGGTCGCGAACTCCTCGTCGACGAGGGCATCCCAGCGCGCCTGGGCCCGCTCTTTCACCACTTCGGGCGCGGGGCGCTGCTCGGCCTCCTGCTGGCAACCGGCGAGAACCATCGCCGAAAGCAGGATGGCGGAAATCGTTGCTGCTCTGATGTCACTCAAGTCTAATATCCTTTAACTTGTTGAAAATAAACCAAAAACTTAAAGTCCGCCTTCACGAAGCGGCTTGAGAGCCTCGAACTGGCTGCGGACATCGTCGGATACCCGCCTGAGCTGCTCGGTGGTCTCGACGACCGTCGGCGTGATAAGAACCAGCGTTTCGGTACGAACGCTGTCGCGGCTGGTGCTTCGAAACAAGCCGCCGAGGAAGGGGATCCGCTGCAGCCCGGGGACACCGTTCCGTGTATTGCCGGTTTCCTCCCGGATCATTCCACCGAGCATGATGGTCTGCCCGGACTGGATCGCCACCTCGGTCTGGAGCGTCCTGGTATTGACCGGGGGATTGGTGTTGCTTCCCTCGGTGGGACGTTCGCCCGGCGAGGAGACTTCCTGGCGCAGCTTCAGGTAGACGAGGCCGCCCGGATTGACTCGCGGGGTCACTTCCAGAATCGTACCGGTATTGATGTACTGGACACTCCCGAAGCGACCGCCGTCGCTGCCGCTGCCGCCGATGAAACTGGTGGACTGCACCGGCACCTGCTCGCCCACGTTGATACTGGCTTCCGAGTTGTTGCGGACCACCAGGCTGGGTGACGAAATGGTGCGCACATCCGATACCGTCTCCAGCGCATCGATGGTGGCGGCCACGAAGGTCCGGTCCACACCGCGGCGCGTGATGGTGCCCAGCACGTCGGACCCGCTGATCTGCAGGGAGTTCTCATCGCGTGAACCCGCGAAACCGTCGGGCAGCGATGCGCCGCCCTCGTCGGGATGCTGGTTGGACAGGAACCAGTTGACGCCGTAGCGCAGCCGGTCATTGAGCTCGACGATGAGCACCTGCGCCTCGATCAGGACCTGCAGCGGCTCTTCGTCGAGCCGCTCGATCGCCGACAGGATGCCGTCGTACTCGCTCGGCGAGGCCTGGATGAGCAGGGAATTGGTTTCCATCACCGCGGTCACCCGCACGCCGCCGTCTTCGCCCAGTTCCATGCCGCCGGCGGTATTCCGGTTGCGGTTGTCGTTGCCGGACTGGCTCTCGTTGTTGTCGCGCCCGCGCGACTGCTGAAAGTCGCTCACGCTGCTCGCCGAAGCGCGCTCGAGGCCCGGCGCCAGGGAGCTGCCCGACTCCCGCGAACGGCCGCTTCGACCACCACCGGTGCCGAACAGGTCACCCAGGTAGCCGGCCAGCACGTCGGCCTCGAGGTTCTTGACGCGGTAGACGTAGAGCCGGGCGCCGCCCTGGGCGCTGGAGCGGTCGAGCCGCTTGATCCACTTCTCGGCTTCGTCCAGGTAGTGCTCGTTGGGCGTGATGACCATGATGGCGTTCAGCCGCTCCAGCGGCATGAAACGGAACATGCCGGCCAGCGGCGTCTCGCCCTCCTCGCCGAAGACCGCCTCGAGCTCGGGCAACAGGTCGTCGATCTCGGTGCGCTCGAGGTTGAAAATGCCCACCGACATGCCCTCGAGCCAGTCGACGTCGAAGGTCTCGATGATCTGCAGGTAGTTGCTCAACTCGAACTTCGTACCGGCCAGGAAAAGCAGGTTGCGCGCGTTGTCGGCGTTGAAGACCGCATCCTCCTTGACCCAGGGCTCGAGCAGTTCGGCCATCTTGCCGGCGGAGACGAACTCCAGCGGCACGGCCAGCACCTCGTAGCCGCGGGCATTGCTGGCCGAGTCGGTGCGCGGGACCAGGTTGCCGGCCACCGCGTCGGACACGGGCACGACGTGATAGCGGCCCTCGCGCCAGATCAGGGTCGCGCCGTTCCAGCGCAGCAGCATCTCGAGCACGGACATGACCTGGTCGCGCTTGATCGGCTTGGCGGTCGAGAAGGTGACTTCGCCGCTCACGCCCGGCGCGATGACGTAGTTTTCCTCGAACATGTGGCCCAGGATGGCCTGCACCACTTCCTGGATGCCCTGGCCTTCGAAATTGAGGGTGATGTCGCCGTCGTCGCTGGGTGCTTCGGCGCGCGGCCTGGAAGCGCTATCGTCGATGAAGACACCGGTTCCGGGGTAGATCTCGGTTTCCTCGAAGTCCGCGTCGGCGTCACCGTCGTCTTCACCGCTACCGAGGCGAATGCCTTCGCGATCGGCCTCGCGGGTCGCGGTGCTGACGGCGCTCTGGCCCGGCCGCAGGCGCGTGTCGCCCTGTTCCTCGGCATTCTCGCTCGTCGATGCACAGCCGGCCAGCGCCAGGCTGAGCAGGGTCAGCAGGGCGAACACGGTGCGGGAACGGATGGTGCTCGGTCGATTCAATTCAGCCATTGTTATCCTGTTCTTGCTGTCTTTGTTGCGCACGCCGCTCGGCCTCGGCCCTCAACTCGGCCCGGCGCTCGGCGACGCGGCGTCGGATTTCCTCGGCCCGGGCCCGCGCTTCGTCGCTGGCCTGGCGCTCGTCGGCAGGCTGGTCGGGCTGCCCGGCTTCCTGCTGTTGCTGTTGCTGTTGCTGGGAATCTTCGTCGCTCGAGCTCGATGCCGACGGCGGAACGGTGAGGCCGCTGGTGTTGACCCGCAGCTCCAGATCGGTCTTGCGGCCGTCGACCGAGACGAAGCTGACCTGCCGGGGCTCGATGGCCTCCAGCTTCCAGGCCGCCTGCTCGCCTTCCAGGCTCATGCCCTCACGCAGCACGAAGGTCTTGCCGGCCTGCTCGTCGGAGACCATGGCCAGCTTCAGCTCCGGCGTGATAACGATGCCGGCCACTGCGGCCTCGAGATCCTTGACCTCTTCGACCTCTTCTTCCTCGTCCTCGAGCGCCATTTGCTCTTCGTCGCCCGGGGCCTCGACCACCGGCAGCTGGCGGTCGGAGAAGAAGACCGGCCGCTCGACAATGGCCGAGTACGACGAAAACTCCTCCAGCCCGGTCTGCGGCACGTCCACCTGCACTTCGGCCGCCTCGGTATCACCCCGGGGCGGAATCGAGTCCACGTCCGGACGCCCCATCAGCAGCGCCACCACGCCGCCGGCCAGCACCAGGGCGCCAATGCCGACGGCCAGCAGGGAAGTGAGGAGATTGCGCTGGAAATCCAACACGCTCAGCCTTCCGCCTGCTGGGAGAGGAAACCGTAGATGTCGAAACGCACATCCAGCTGGCCGTATCCCGAGCTGCCGCGCCGGTCCGCCCGATCCGCGGCGATACGCTGGTTGATGATCAGGTTGTCGACAAAGATCAGCGGCACGTTATCTTCCAATTGGTAGAGGATCCGCGTGAAGTCGGGCAGCGGACAGTTCATGCGCACATTGACCGTCACCTGCTCGAATCGTTCAGGCTCGTCGTCGGGCCGGTTGGTCGTCGACACGATGCGGCACAGCTCGGCATCGTCGGCCTCGCGCTGAATGATATCCCGAAGTCGGCGCGTCAGCCCGGCCGCCGCCACGTTGAAGCTGGGCTCGGGCAGGAACAGCGCGTTGTCGAGCCGGTCGGCCTGGAGCCTGTCGAGCTGGGTCTCTAGCTGGGGACGGCGGGCGGAGGCGGCCTTGAAGCGCGCCGCGCGTTCCTCGAGCGAGTCGACCTGCCCGGCCAGCTCGACGTGACGCATCACGAACCAGTGAAAACCGATGAAGTAGACCAGCACCAGCACGATGACCAGCAGGCCGACGGCCAGCGGTCGATTATTCTCCAGATCCGGCAGCAGTTGCACGCGCCCCTCCTTTGGTTTCGATGCGGGCCTGGGCGTTGAAGCGCTCTTTGCCGCTGCCGGGATCGATGCTGACCGAACCGCGGAACTCCGCGTCGGACAGCAGTTCGGAATCGTTGATCAGCTCGATCAGGCGCTGCGACTGGTCGGCCTGCCCCTGGAGCATCAGCTCGGTGCCCTGCATGCGCAGCTGCGTCAGCCAGATGTCGTCGGGCATGATGCGAGTGATCTCGTCGAGCACTTCCACGCTCACCGGCTGGCGACGACGGCGCTCGGCCAGGAAATTGGCCGCCGCCAGGGCGTCCTGCAGCTCGTTCTGCAGGGCGAGCACTTCATCGGCATCCTGGCGCAGGGCTTCGACCTCGCGATCGAGACG
Organism: Wenzhouxiangella indolica; assembly: GCF_042310355.1. NCBI lineage: Bacteria > Pseudomonadati > Pseudomonadota > Gammaproteobacteria > Chromatiales > Wenzhouxiangellaceae > Wenzhouxiangella > Wenzhouxiangella indolica. The sequence goes on from NZ_JBHJMR010000007.1 coordinate 88,447, forward strand.
CTCGACGGAGCGTTGATGCAGGAACAGCGACTCGGTCATGACAATCGCCAGCACCAGCACCAGGCCACCGACCAACAGCCAGTTGATCCGGGCACGCCGGTAGACGTGGCGGGGCCGCTCATGCAGCGGCAACATGTTGAACCCCTCACCCTCGGGGTTCTCGACATCGCCGCCGAGACAATCGATGGCATGGGGGCGAATCCCGATGGCGGCCAGACGCTCGCGCAGGGCGTCGACACGCGCGCGAGTGGCCAGCCTGAGGTCGACATTCAGGCGACCGTGCTGGGCATCGCGCTCGGCGATAGCGTAGTCGAAATAGACCTGGTCGGCGCTGAACGGGGTCAGCTGGTCGAGCTGATAACGCAGCGATTCCGACAGGTTCGCCTCGACCGCCAGCGGCAGCTCGACGGGACAACGCAGCGTGTCCTCGAGCGGAAGACACAGGCGCACCTCGGGCTGACCGTCTTCGAAACCGTCGACCAGCTCCTGCCAGCGATCGCGCAGCAGACCGGCATCCTCGCCCGCGCCAAAGGTATCGCGCTGTTCGGGCGCTTCACCGCCCTGCCAGACGGTGAATTTGCGACCCTCCGCCTCGGGCAGCAGCCACAGCACCGGGCGCGGCGGAATCATCCGTCGCCGCAGCCCCTGCGGGAAAAGCCCGGCCAGCTCGCCGCGCCACCACTTCAGGAATCCTGGAAGCGGGCCGGCGCGATAGCGGGCAACGAGGCTGCCCCAGTATTCGTTGATGGCACTTTGGTTCATCGATCCTCGACATTGTCACGCCAGCTCAGCACCCGAAAGGGACGGCCGCGCTGGTCGCCACCGAGTTCAATGGTGGCGCGTATTTCACTCCAGGTACCGGAATCCAGCGTCGCCCGCGAGCGAATGCTAAAGGTGCGGCCACCCCCTTGCAAGCTGACCATGGTTCCGTCGGGCAGAAAAAGGGCCTGCTGATCACGGGGATGGAACTGCTGCCGCTCATCCACGAAAGCCGCCGCGTCCTCGGCCGAGATCTCCGGGTTCGCCGCCAGCACGTCGGCGGAGGCGAACGCCGGGTTGATGCGTCCGCGGGAATGGACGGTCAGCATCGGCTCGAGCTCCTTGTACAGGTCCCAGTTCATGCCGATGACCTGCTGCAGCTCGTCGACCGATCCGAACGGCTCGTTGGCCGGCCCGTAAGGATACCCGGCAGCCTCGTACTCTTCCAGCTCGGCACCGTAGAGTCGGGGCAACTCGTCTTCGTCGCGCCAGTCCTCGATGGCATCGGCCAGGTGCCAGGCCTCGGTCTCATCCATGCCTCGTGAGATGAAAAGGTTGGACAGAAGTTCCGCGCCGCTGCTGTTGAGGTCGATCTTGCCCGACTCGTCGGTGATGCGAATCTCCACCTCTGCCGCCCCGAAATCGATCAGGTAGGGACGACCGTCCGGGACCCAGCGCGTCTCCTGATCGGTGTTGCGCATCTCGTAGGCGGCCCGGTGAACCCCGGCCTCGGCGGCGTAGCGCGCCCGGGTCGTGTCGAACAGGAAACGCGACTGCATGCTCTCGGTGCGCGCCAGCACGGCGTAGGTGCCCACCACGATAGTCAGCAGGACCAGGATCCACATCACGACGATGAGCGCGATGCCGCGCTGGCTGCTCGAAGCGGGCTTCATCGGTCGGAATCCCGCGGGCGATTTCTCTGCAGCATCATGTCCCGGGCGCTCCGCACGGTGCGGCCCCGGGACTGACTGGTATCGACCATCACCGGTGCGATCAGGTCCGGCCAGGCCAGGCCGCGATCGGAATCCATATCGAGCATCACCCCGACGGCCAGGGGCAGGCGCTCGGGCTCCTCCCAGAAGTCGATCCAGAAAGTTTCGCCGGTTTCCTCGTCGTAGTCGAGGAAGATGAACTCGCCGCCGGCCAGCCCCTCCATCAGGACACGACCGTCGGAAACCTCGCGCAGCATGCCGGGTTCGTAACCGTTGAGCATGGCGTAGTAGTAGACCAGCTCCATGCCGTCCGAGCCGCGCTCGAGGCTCAGTTCCTGCACGTAGGGACCGCCGTAGCTCAGGTAGCCGGGCATGGGGGATACAAAACGCACGTGCTCGCCATCGCCCTGGAAGCGCACGATCTCGCCGTCCTCGAACTGCTCGATGATGAGCGCTCGCGACTGCATCAGCTGGCGCCGGACGAATTGCTGAACCACGCGCAGGCGATTGGTCTGCTCGATCACCTCCTCGCCGGAGGTGGTCGCGCGCACGCTGGCGCGAAAGCCGCCGTAGGCCATGGCCATGATGATCGACACCAGCGCGATGGCCAACAACACCTCGATCAGGGTGAAGCCGCCCTGGCGGCCGAACCGTCGGCGCGTTCCGGAGCCCGATCCGCGACGGCCCGAAGTCGCGCGCAACAGCCGCTCACGACGACCGCCGACCGGGGGTGGCACACGCGGACTCATGGTCGCATCCCGTCGCCCATCTGCATCTGGCGCTCCTCCCAGTTGATATCGACCGAACGCAGGGTCTCGAACACGGCCTCGCGCCGGCCCTCGCCCCACTCGACGACCAGGCGAACGTGGTAGAGGGCGATCGGCAGCTCGTCCTGCGCGTCGAGGCCGCGCTCGTCGACCACCTCGGTTTCGTTGATCTCCAGCGTCCAGTCGTAGGAATCGCTGAAGCTGCCCTGGGTCACGCCCGGCTCGATCATCTGTTCGAGCCCGAGCCCGTCGAGCTTCGACTGCGCCCAGAGCGCGGCCTGGGTGTACTCGCCCGATAGCCGCGTATTGCCGACCGAGGTGGAAAGAATCTGCAGGGTCACCCCGAACAGCAGCGCAAAGACCATGAACGCGGCCATGATCTCGATCAGGGTAAAGCCGCCTTCGCGGCCACGCGGCGGCGCGGATTGCCTGCCCCGATTACACATCGTCGGAAGCCTGCTTGAGGCTGACCTCGCCGGTAAGCCAGGACACCTCGACCGTCCAGGTTCGCTCGCCGGCCAGCAGCTCCACGCTGCCACCGGTGGAGGCGCCGTCCGGATAGAAGCGGATGCCGCCGGCGTTCTCGCCGGTCAGCTCCGAGCGTGCAGTTTCGATGGTGATATCAAGTCCTTCGGGGAGTTCGACGGCGTCGCGGCCAGCCGCGGTCCAGCTCCTGGCGTCGGCATCGACGTGGAATACCTGCTGCTGGCGCTGGATGATGGCCTGGCCACGGGTATGGCGAATGCCGGCCACGATGTCGCGCGAGGCGTTGCGAATCTCCGCCCCGCGAACCGAGCGACTGACCGACACGCCGACGACCGCGAACAGCATCGAAACGATCAGCATGACGACCATCAGCTCGATCAGGCTGAAACCGCCGGAACGAGAGCGTGCGGGCGATCTTCGCAAGCGCCCGCAATCAGTTTCAGAGCGGCGCCGGCCACCACTGCGCCAAGGACGCCCGCCCCTGAAACCTGAAACCTGAAACCTGAAACCTGGGTTCAACTCAATCCCAATTGGTGATGTCGGCGTTGGCACCTTCACCGCCGGGCGAGCCGTCGGCGCCGTGCGACCACACGTCGTAGGAACGATGCTGACCGGGATAGCGGTACTGGTATTCGTTGTCCCACGGATCGGTCAGGTTGGACTCGTTGACGTAGGGACCGTTCCAGTTGCTGGCATTGCCCGGCTTGCTGACCAGCTGGCGCAACTCCTCGGGCGGACGACCGTTGTCCAGGTAATACTCGTCGACCGCCATGGAAAGGCGCTGGACCTCGGCGTCGGCCGCCTTGAGCTTGGCGTCTTCACCGCGCTGAAGGACGTTCGGAACCACCAGGCCGGCAATCAGCCCCAGAATCATCAGTACCACCAGCAACTCGATCAGGGAGAAGCCTTTACTGCTACCCATCTTGTTGATCATTTCCTTTCCTCCGACCCGATCGGGCCCTGTTTGTCTTGAATTGATGCTTCGGCCCTCAGGCCACCATTTCATTGATGCCGAGGATGGCAACGAGCACGGACATGACGATCACACCGATCAGCACCGCCAGTCCCAGCGTGAGCGCGGGAACCAGCAGCGCCATCAGCCGATCGATGGTCGTTCGCACTTCGCGATCGTAGGTATCGGCCACCTTCAGCAGCATCTCGTCGAGCTTGCCGGTTTCCTCGCCCACGTTGACCATCTGCAGCGCCAGGCGCGGAAAATTGTCGTTGGCTGCAAGCGCCCGGGCCATGGGTGTGCCGGTCTTGACCTGCTTGGCCGCCTCGGCCACATCGTCGCCGAGCACCGTATTACTCATGACATTCTTTGCGATCGAAAGTGCCGAAAGCAGCGGCACGCCGTTGACCAGCAGGGTGCCGGACGTACGGGCCAGGCGCGCGGTTTCCATCTTGGCGATTACGTCGCCGATGCCCTTCATGTGCAGGAAGCGGGCGTCCCAGCGCCGACGCGATGCCGGCCGCCTGAGCTGGCTACGAAACCACAGCAGGGCGATCACGAACGCGGCAATCATCGCCCACCAGTAGTTCTGGAGCGCGTTGCCGACCGCCAGCACGACCTGGGTCAGCAGGGGCAGCTCGGCGCCGAACTCTTCGAACATGGGCGTGAACTGGGGGATGACGTAGCCCATCAGCAGGATCAGCGAGGCGATCGCCAGCACCACCAGCAGGGCCGGGTAGATCATCGCCGAGACGACCGAGTCCTTGAGCTCCTTGGATCGCTCCAGGTACTCGGCCATGCGCGAGAGCGTCTGGTCGAGCGAGCCGCCAATCTCGCCGGCCCGCACCATGTTGATGTAAAAGCGCGAGAAAACGCCGTGACGCTCTTCCAGCGCCTCCGACAGCGAACCACCCTCGCGTACGCGGTTGCGAATCTTCTCGACGGTGTCCTGCACCCGCTCGTTCTCGGCCAGCTCGGCCAGGATGCCGAGCGAGCGGTCCAGCGGCAGGCCCGCACTGAGCAGGGTAGCCAGCTGCTGGGTGAGGTCACCGACCTCGCCCTGCTTGAGGCCGCGCCGGCCACGCAACAGGGTCGAGAGCCGGAAGCCGGAGCCGACCTCGCGGGCCGAAACCGGGATATTGCCCGACTCCTGCAGGTGGGCGATCACCAGGTCCTTGCTGGGGGCATCCATTTCGCCGGTCAGTGTTTCTCCGGCCGGCGAGACGGCTTTGTATTCGAAAAGAGGCAACTTAAACACCCTCCGGGTGAAATTCGAAATCCGAAATCCGAAATCCGAAACGCGGCTCCGGGCACTTGCCCGACCTTGTTTCGGATTTGGTGCTTCGGATTTCGTGCTTGCTCTTTCTCATTAGGCTTCCTGCGTCACACGAAGCACTTCCTCGGCCGAGGTCAGTCCCTGCAGGGCCTTGGTCAGACCATCCTCGTACATGGTGCGCATGCCTTCGGCGCGCGCCTGCCTTTCGATCTCGGTCGAAATGGCGTGCTTCATGACCATGCGACGAATTTCCTCCGACAGCACCAGCAGTTCATGAATACCGGTTCTTCCGCGATAGCCGGTCGGACTGGCCTCGGAGCTGCCCGGACGATACAGCCTGATCGGGCGCTCGTCGGTGAGTTTCTCCAGGCCCAGCTCTTCGACCATCTCCGGAAGCACTTCGTAGGCTTCCATCGTTGCCGGATCCAGGCGGCGTACCAGGCGCTGGGCCATGATGGCGTTGACCGTCGAGGTCAGAAGGTAGTCTTCCACGCCCATGTCGATCATTCGCGTCACGCCACCGGCAGCATCGTTGGTATGCAGGGTCGACAGCACCAGGTGACCGGTCAGCGCCGACTGGATGGCGATCTTCGCCGTCTCCAGGTCGCGCATCTCCCCGATCATGATGACGTCCGGGTCCTGGCGCACGATCGAGCGCAGGGCGCGGGCAAAGTCGAGCCCGATGGATGACTTGGCCTGGATCTGGTTGACGCCCTCGAGCTGGTACTCGACCGGATCCTCGACCGTGATGATCTTGCGCTCGGGCGTGTTGAGGCGGCTGAGCGCGGTGTAGAGCGTGGTGGTCTTGCCCGAGCCGGTCGGGCCGGTGACCAGGATGATGCCGTGCGGCACTTCCAGCTCGCGGATGAACCTCTCCTGGACGTCGTCGGCAAAGCCGAGGCTGGCGAAATCCAGCACCACCGCTTCGCGGTCGAGGATACGCATGACCACCGACTCGCCGTGCGCGGTCGGCACGGTCGACACACGCAGGTCGAGTTCCTTGCCGCCGACGCGATGCATGATGCGGCCGTCCTGGGGCAGGCGACGCTCGGCAATATTGAGCCGCGCCATGATCTTCACGCGCGAGATGACCGCCGCGGTCGAACGCGCCGGCGGCGCCTCGACTTCCTGCAGGACGCCATCGATCCGGTAGCGAACCTTGAGGCGGTTCTCGAAGGGTTCGATGTGGATGTCCGAGGCACGCGACTCGACCGCGCGCTGGAGCAGGAGGTTGACCAGGCGAATGACCGGCGCCTCGGAGGCCAGGTCGCGCAGGTGCTCGACATCCTCCTCGTCCTCGCCCGAGTCGCCCTCGCCACCGAGATGCTCGGCGATCTGGCCCATGGCGGACTTGCCGCCGCCGAAGTAGCGCTCGATCGTGTTGTCGATCTCGGAGGTCACGCCCACCCGCGGCCTGACTTCACGCCCGGTGGCCATGGCCAGGGCGCGCAGGGCAAACTCGTCGCATGGGTCGGCCATGACGACCTCGAGCACCTCGTCGTCGATACGCACCGGCACCAGGTGCTGCTGCTTCATGTAGCGCACCGAAATGGCGTCGATCTGCGGTGCCGTCTCCGGGTAGTCCTTCTCGGTGACCATCGGAATCTCGAGCAGCTCGGACTGGGCCCGCGCCAGATCGCGCTCGGAAACCAGGCCCAGGCGCACCAGCAGGGTCAGCAGGTTGCCGCCGTGTTGCTCGCGGTAGGCCTTGGCGCGCTGCAGGTCTTCCTCGCGCAGACGCTCCTGCTCGATCATCAGCTGGCAAAGATCGGCGGCACGGTCCTCGAGGTGTTCGCCGATGCTCGGCAGCAGCTCGGTCTCGTCGGTGGCAGTCAGTGCTTCAGTTTCCATAGTCACGCTTCAAACAGACAGTCCCCGTTGGCATCGGTTCAGCTGCGCCGGTTCTCGACCAGCAACTCGATGAAGGGACGATTCATGAGAATCCAGGCGGCGATCGGAATCACCCCCGGGAACATCAGGTAGCCCAGCTGGTAGCACAGGGCAATGGCCGTGGCCGAGAGGTTGGTCGACTGGACCGCCGCCGCGGCCTGCGGGCCCATCAGGAAGGCCATGTCGCGCCAGATCTCCCAGAACACGCCCCAGGTGGTAACCAGGGTGACCACGACGAAGCCGATAAGCAGCTGGACGATACGCCGCAGCCCGCGCGCCGGGGTCGCCATGATCAGGCCGAACAGCAGCGCCAGGCCCCAGGCATAGATCATCGGATTGATGTCGAGATTCAACGCCACCGACTGGCCGTCGACCTCCTGCGGCAGGACCACCGAGGTCTGAACCTCGAAGTGAAAGCCCAGCTGCACGACCTGCTCGAACAGGTCGGGGTAGAGGCCGGTGAGCAGCCACTCTACCAGCTGGGAGGTCGGAAACATCAGCCCGCTGGCCATGAAGAACCACAGGAAGAATCCCAGCGGCAGGTAGAGGGCGGCCAGGATGAACATCTCCTTGACCGGATTGGCGCCGGTTTCCTCTTCGGTCGTGGCGCGGTCGTCGTCTCGCTGCTCTTGTTCGCTCATTGCCTCGATATCACTCCAGCCATGACCTGGCATTGTGGAACATCTTCATCCACGGGGAAAGTTCGCCCCATTCGGCGGGCGCCCAGGAATAGTTCACGGCCCGCAGCAGTCGCTCAGGGTGCGGCATCATGATCGTCGCCCGACCGGTGGAACTGCTCAGGCCGGTGATGCCGTCCGGCGATCCGTTGGGATTGTCGGGATAGCGAAGCGCGGGGGCGCCGTCGGCCATCACATAACGAACTGCAACCGGCAAACCCGCCAGGGACTCGCCGGCGAACCGCGCCCGACCCTCGCCGTGCGCGGTCACGATCGGCAGCCGGGAGCCGGCCATGCCGGCAAAGAACAGCGAAGTGCTGTCCTCGATCTCGACCTGGCTGAGCCTCGCCTCGAACTGGCGCGAGCGGTTGACGACGAAATCCGGCCAGTCGGCGGTGCCCGGAATGATCTCGCGCAGGGCCGAAAGCATCTGGCAACCGTTGCACACGCCCAGGGCGAAACGGCCCGGATCCTCGAAAAAAGCCTGAAAGGCGTCGCGCAGGGCCGCATTGAACAGGATCGAACGGGCCCAGCCCTGGCCGGCGCCCAGCACATCGCCGAAGGAAAAGCCGCCGCAGGCGGCCAGGCCGTGGAAGTCGGCCAGGGACTGGCGCCCGTGCTCGAGGTCGCTCATATGGACGTCGACTGCTTCGAAACCGGCCGCCATGAAAGCACGCGCCATCTCGCGCTGGCCGTTGACGCCCTGCTCGCGCAAGATGGCGACGCGCGGCCGGGCACCGGTATGGACGGCCACCGGCGACGGCAGCTCGAAAGTGAGCTTCGAAACCAGGCCGGTTCGGTCGAAGTCGGCCACCGCGCGATATTCCTCCTCGGCGCATTCCGGGTGGTCGCGCAGGCGCTGCATGCGGTAGCTCGTCTCGGCCCAGCGCCGCGCCAGATCGGACAGGTCGCGCGACAACAGCGTACGGTCGCCGGCCATGATCTCCAGCCGCGTGCCGTCGCCGACCCGGCCGATGACCGAGGTGCATGCACCCAGCCCGGCGTCGGCCAGCGCTGCCTCGACCGACGCCAGCTCGCCATCGGCCACCTGCATGACCAGCCCGAGTTCCTCGTTGAACAGCACGGCAAGCGGATCGGCAGCGCTGTCCCCCAGGTCCAGATGCAGGCCCCGGCGACCCGCCAGGGCCATCTCGAGCACGGTCGTGAACAAGCCGCCGTCGGAACGATCGTGGCAGGCCAGGACCTGGCCCGACCCGACCAGGTGCTGTACGGCTTCGAAGGCCGCCTTGAGCAGCGCCGGGTCGTCGACGTCGGGCACTTCGCCGAGCTGGCGCGAGAAGACCTGCGCCAGCGCCGACCCGCCCAGACGCTGGCGGCCGAGGTCGATCAAAACCAACTGACTACCTGGCCCGGCCTGCAGTTGCGGCGTGACATGGCGCCGGACGTCGCTGACCGGCGCGAAGGCAGAAACGATTAGCGAAACCGGCGCGATCATGCGCCGCTGCTCCTCGCCCTCGGACCACACCGTCTGCATCGACAGGGAATCCTTGCCGACCGGGATGGACAGTTCCAGCTGCGGGCATAGCGAGGCGACCGCTTCGACAGCGGCGCGCAGGGCCGCATCCTGCCCGGGCGCGCCCGCGGCCGCCATCCAGTTGGCCGACAGCTTGACGTGCGAGAGCGCGCGCACGCAGACCCCGGCGAGGTTGGTAAGCACCTCGCCCACGGCCACGCGGGCGGCGGCGGCAGAATCCTGGACGGCGAGTGGCGTGCGCTCGCCCATCGCCATGGCCGTGCCGGCGTGGCCGTCGTAGTCGAGCAGGGAAATCGCGCAATCGGCCACCGGCACCTGGTGCGGGCCGACCATCTGGTCGCGTACGCTCAGGCCGCCGACCGTGCGATCGCCGATGGTGATCAAAAACTGCTTGCTGCCGACCGACGGTAGCGCCAGCACACGCTCGGCCGCCTGGTCGATCGAGACATCGTCGAGGCTGCCGATCTCCAGCGCCAGTCGATCGCTGAACGCGTCGCGGTGCATTCGCGGCGGCTTGCCGAGCAGCACCTCCAGCGGCATGTCCACGGCGGGTCGCTCGCCCAGCCGGTCGGACAGCAGTAACCGGCCCTCCTCGGTGGCTTCACCCAGGTCGGCCCAGGGGCAGCGCTCGCGCTCGCACAGCGCGGCGAATCGATCGAGATCATCCGGCGCGACCGCCAGTACGTAGCGCTCCTGCGCCTCGTTGCACCACAGCTCCACGGGCGAGAGCGCGGGATCGTTGGTGGGAATCTCGCGCAGCTCGAGCCGGCCGCCAACGCCGCCATCGTGGAGCAGTTCGGGCAGCGCATTGGACAGGCCGCCGGCGCCGACATCGTGAATCGACTTGATCGGGTTGGCCTCGCCCTGCAACCAGCAGCGATCGATCACCTCCTGGGCACGCCGCTGCATTTCCGGGTTGCCGCGCTGCACGGAGGCGAAATCCAGGTCGGCGTCGGATTGGCCCGAGCTCATCGACGAAGCCGCGCCGCCGCCGAGCCCGATCAGCATGGCCGGGCCGCCGAGGACGATCACGCGATCGCCGGCGGCCAGGGGCTTCTTGTGCGTCTGCCCGTCGGCAATCATGCCGCTGCCGCCGGCGATCATGATCGGCTTGTGGTAACCCCACAGCCTGTCGCCGATACGGGCGCTGAACGTCCGGAAGTAGCCCAGCAGGAGGGGGCGGCCGAACTCGTTGTTGAAACGCGCCGCGCCGATCGGCCCGTCGCGCATGATCTCCAGCGCCGAGGCCATGCGATCGGGCTGGCTCCCTGTACGCTCCCAGGGCTGAACCCAGTCGGGTATACGCAGATCCGAGACGGAAAAGCCGCACAGCGCGGCAATCGGTCGCGCGCCGCGCCCGGTGGCCGACTCATCGCGGATCTCGCCGCCCGATCCGGTGGCCGCGCCGGGATCGGGAGAAATCGCCGTGGGGTGGTTGTGCGTTTCGACCTTGATCTGGATATGCGCGCGCCCGGGACGATGGGTGTAGGCGGGCCGATCGGACGCGGTCGCCAGGACCTGTACGTCGAAACCCTCCACTACGGCGGCATTGTCGTCGTAGGCCACCAGGGTGGCGTCCGGCGTGGCCGCATGGGTACTTCGAATGAGCCCGAACAACGAACCCTCGACGGGCTGGCCGTCGACGCTCCAGTCGGCGTTGAAGATCTTGTGACGGCAGTGTTCGGAGTTGGCCTGGGCGAACATCATCAGCTCGGCATCGCTGGGGTCGCGACCCATGCGCCGGTAGGCGTCGACCAGGTAATCGATTTCGTCGTCGCTCAGGGCCAGCCCGAGCCGACGGTTGTGATCTGAAAGCGTGGCAGCGGCGTCGGCGCCGAGTTCGATAACGCCCAATCCGCCGGGTTCGCGCTGGTCGAACCAATGCCGGAGGCCGGCCAGATCATCGAGAATGACCTGTGTCATGCGATCGTGCAGGCAGCGGCGAGCCGGCCCTGACAGCTCGCGGGCGTCGATACCGGTAAGTTCGTAGACCGTGGCGTGCTCCAGGCGGGAAAACCCCTCCAGACCGCAGCGGGTCAGGATATCGCCGGCCTTGCTGGCCCAGGGCGTCACCGTTCCCGGCCTCGGGACGACTAGCAGCTGGTTCGCGGATAGCGCAGCGGCGGCGAACGGCTCAGCCGAAAGCAGCGATAGCAGGTGATTGTGCTGCGGCTCGGCCGGCAGCGACGGGGCATCGACCAGGAACAACGCCCGGGCCTTCAGGCCGATATCGCGCCGTTCGAGCGAAGACAGCTCGGCCGCGAGCCGGGAAAGACGAAACGGCGGCAGCGAGTCCCTGCCGAGCAGGACAATCATTCGTGACCCCGTGAGAACGCTCAAGTGAACGCGCCATTATAGGGCACGCGGTCGGTTGAATGCCCGGACCGACGGCGCGGCCCGGGCGGGAGGCTCACTCGGCCGAGGCCTGTCCGTTACCGAGGCCTTCGAGGCGCTGTCGAAGCTGCTGCGGGGGCACGTAACCGGGAATCATGTCGCCGTTGGCCGTCATCATCGAAGGCGTGCCGGTCACGCCCAGCGACTTGCCCAGCCGGTAGTGTTCCTCCACCGGGTTGTCGCATTTCGCCTGAGGCGGCTGCTGGCCGGCCTTGGCGGTGTTCATCGCGCTTTGCCGGTCGTCCGCGCACCAGACCGAGACCATCGTGTCAAAGGTCTCCGAGCCCGCGCCGGCGCGGGGAAAGGCGAGATAGTTGATGCGAATGCCCTCGTCGATGTATTCATCGATCTGCTCGTGCAGCCGACGGCAATAGCCACAATCCGTGTCCGTGAAAACCATCAATTCATACTCGGCATCCTCGGGACCGAAAGACACCATCTGCGATTCGTCCAGGTCAGCGAGCTTCTCCCGGCGCAGGACGGCCTTGGCGGAGTCCGTCAGGTCGGTCTGGGTCTCCAGGTCGATCATTCGACCCTGCACCAGGTAGCGTCCGTCCTCGCTCATGTAGAGGATCTCGTTGTTGAGCTGAACCTCCATCATCCCCGGCACCGGCGTCTCGGCGATGGAGAGCGTCTCGATCTCCGGCACCAGCGAACGCACCCGTTCCTCGATGGCGCTTTCGTCGGCGGCCGTGACCGGCAGGGCCAGCACCATGCCCATCGCGGCAATCACTCCTGTAAGGCTTTTCATTGGGATCTCCTAAAAAACAGTTTCTGTCGGGCCGATGGTTCGGCATCGCGCATGATAGCCGAGCACGGCGATTGCTTCATTGGAACGCGACGTGTCCGACAAGTTTCAACCAATTCATCCGCGCGGATGATGGCGTTGATGGAGGGACTTCAAGCGGGAGCGGGACACGTGCGTGTAGATCTGCGTGGTCGCCAGGTCGGCGTGACCGAGCAACATCTGGACCACCCGCAGATCGGCGCCGTTGTCGAGCAGATGCGTGGCGAAGCTGTGCCGGAGCCGGTGGGGGTGCACCGGCTCATCAATACCGGCGCGGACCGCCAGGTCCCGTATGCGCGCCCAGATCGCCTGCCGGGACAAAGCCCGCCCCGTGCGGGAAACAAATACCCAGTCTCCCTGCGGTTTGAGCTCAGGTCGCATCGACAGCCAGCACCTGAGGACTTCGCAGGCCGTCTCGCCCAGCGGCACAAGGCGCTCGCGCCCACCCTTGCCGACAACTCGAACCACGCCCTGACCGAGATTCAATCGCGCCAGGGTGAGCGCGGCGAGTTCGGAAACCCGCATGCCGGAGGCGTAGAGCGTCTCGAGGATGGCTCGGTCGCGGAGACCCAGCGGCGCCTTCATGTCCGGAGCCGCCAGCAGCGCCTCGACCTCGCTGGCGCTCATTGTCCCGGGCAAGGCCCTTGGGCGGCGCGGACCCTCGAGATCAAGCATCGGATCGACGGCAATCAGCCGCTCGCGCCGTGCCCAGGCAAAGAACTGGCGCAGGCAGGACAACTGGCGAACGATACTGCTGGTGTTGGCGCCGGAGCGCATTCTGGAGGCGAGGAAGTCGAGCACTTCAGCCCGGGAGGCGGCCGTAGCCCCGGGCACTTGGCCAAAAAACTGCTTCAGATCGCGCCGATAGGCATCCGTGGTTGCCGGCGAGACGCCGCGCTCGGCCCACAGAGCGTCGAGGAAGGAATCGATCATCGATCGATCCGGATGATGGGGGGATTCGGGGGCGGCATGTTCCGCCCCCGAGCGCGTACCCGGGTCGCTCAACCCTTTCCGGTCAGGCGGTTAAGGGTATTGCGTGCGGCCGATTCGACCTCAGAGAAGCCGGAACGGGCCGCCGTGCGCAGCTCTTCGACCAGCTGTCGGCGCTGGTTGATCTGGTGGCTGGCGAGATCATGCAGCGCATCGCGCAGTTGATCCACCGCGGCAAGGACATGCGCCATATCGCCGTCGGTTGCGTCCGCCTTTCGGGCAGCCTTCTTCTTGGAAGCCTTCTTCTTGGAAGCTTTCTTCTTGGAAGCCTTCTTCTTGGAAGCCTTCTTCTTGGAGGCCTTCTTCTTGGAAGCCTTCTTCTTGGAGGCCTTCTTCTTGGAAGCCTTCTTCTTGGAGGCCTTCTTCTTGGAAGCCTTCTTCTTGGAGGCTTTCTTCTTGGAGGCTTTCTTCTTGGAGGCTTTCTTCTTGGAGGCCTTCTTCTTGGAGGCTTTCTTCTTGGAGGCCTTCTTCTTGGAAGCCTTCTTCTTCGAGGCCTTCTTCTTGGAGGCCTTCTTCTTGGAAGCCTTCTTCTTGGAAGCCTTCTTCTTGGCGACCTTGGTCGCACTCGCTGGCGAAGCTACGCCCGGGGACGTCGGAGTCGATGCCGCGGCATTTCCCTCGTCAGGCGCCTGTTGGTCCAGCTGGGTTTCTTCGTTGATTTGCATGATACTGACCTCCCTGGGTCGTGATCAGGATTATCTAACTACTCGCCCGGCGAGAGTCTTCATTGCGGATATGATTGATCCACTCCCTCGCAGCAGTTGCTACTCTGCCATAATCCGTGGCTTCGTTAAAGGCTTCAAGAGCACCTTCACGGTCGCCGGAGTTATAGCGAGCCGTTCCAAGCAGCAGATAAGCGTTACCAGTCTGATTGTCTGAAAGGCCTCCAAGCTCGACGGCTCGGTCCAGCGCTTCGACCGCCTCATCCCAACGTTCCTGGTCGGTCAGAATGAAGGCACGTTGCAAATCGATCTTGCCATCGCTGGACTGGGCACCGGCTCGCTCGTATGCATCCAGTGCTCTTTCGAGCTCCCGGGCCTCGTACCATGCGCCACCGGTCATCTCCCAGTTGCGCCGGGTGTCTTCGACGATGCCCTCTTCGAGGCCTTCGAGCAGCACTTCGGCGGCCTTGCGCGGAAAATCGAACTCCTGCTGAAGACTGGCCAGCTGCATGTATTCACCCTGCTTGTTCAGCAGGCCCTTACGATGCGCGAGCGAGAGCACAGCCATGGAGTCGCGATTGCGATCGAGCTGAACGTAGACCGACGCGAGCTGGGTCCAGTAGTCCTTCTTGTCCGGATTCATGCGAATCAGGGTCTGGAGCACGTCGGACGCCTGGTCGTACTCTTCAAGCTCGAAATGCATGCCGAGCTTGAGCTGGTACCAGTTTTCCTTCGGCTCGTCCGACATCGTGATGGCCCGGTCGATCGCTTCGATCGCGTTGCGGAACTCGTCGATCTGCGCGTGGATGCTGGCCTTCATGACCCAGACATCGACCTTGTTGCGCTGGTCGTCGGGGGTGACGCAGAACCAGATATCGAGCTGATCGAGTGCGTCCTGGAAGCGATCGGTGGTGTAGTACAGCTGCGCGACCTGGAGAATCATCTCGTAATGCTGGTTATTGGGCAGCTGATTCAGGTCGATGGCGCGCTTGAACAGGTTGATCGCTTCTTCGTAGTTCTCTTGCTGGGCACGCACGAACGCCATCGCCTGGAGAATCGTGGCCCGGGCGTACTCGTCGGTGCGATTGCGTTCCAGCAGGGATTCCAGCGCGGGATACGCCTCGGCGTAATTGTCCTCGCCGATCATCTCGTAGATATCACTGAGGCGGTTGTAGGTCCGCTCGGTCAACGCCCCGGCAGACACTTCGCGTTCAACGCCACACTGGTATCCCGCCACCTCGGTCTGCGCCAGCGCCTGACCGGAAGCCACGAAAAGTGCGCTCAACAAAAGGAGATTGGCAGTCTTCATCGTAGGTCGTCCAGGGAGAAGTCGATGGTCTGGGTTGCCTGGCGTTCGACCGCCTGGCCGTCGACCACGCGCGGCTTGAACTTCCAGCGCAGAATTGCGCGAATGGCCTCGCGATCAAATACGCGCGGCGGCTTGGAATCGATCACCCGCGGCGACCGGACCGACCCCGTTTCGTCGATCGTGAACTGAATCGTCACGTAGCCTTCCAGCTGCGCCACGGCGGCGTCGCGCGGATACTGGGGCTGAATGCGTACCAGGGGCACGACATCGCCTTCGGCGTTGCGATCACCCTGGCTCATGGAGCCGAGGAAAGGCCCGGTTCCCGACATCGAGAGGTCAAGATCGGGCATATCCAGATTGGGCATGTCCTGGGGCTGCTGCTCCATCTCGGCGATTTCCATATCCGGCGGCGGCGGCGGCTCTTCCGGCGGCGGCGGCGGCGGCGGACGGCGGCGGTCGCGGGTTTCGACCGTTTCGTCGATATCCACGGGGCCGAAGCGAATGCCCGGCGGCGGCTCCAGCTGTTCGCGCTCCCCGGATGTACCGGAGATCAGCAAATGCATGACGTAGAAAGTCACCAACGTGACCACGACGGCCAGCACAACGGCGACAGCGTATCGAATTCCAGTGCCCATGATTACCTCCCGCCTTCCGGCTCGGCAGAGACCGAGATCCGGCTGATGCCGGCGGCCTGCACCTGGTCCATGACCTCAACGAGCATTCCGGTTCTCGCGCCCCGATCGGCGATCAGGACAACCGCCGATTCCGGGTTCTCCGCCCGGGCGCGCTCGACTTCGGGCCGCACTTCGTGAATTTCGATCTGCTGCTTGTTCATCCAGATCTCGTCGTTGTCCCGTATGGCAATTAGAACATTGCCCTGGGGTCTTGGTTCCGCGGTGATCGCCATGGGCTTGTCGACCTCCACCCCGGTCTCGCGAATGAACGACGTCGTTACGATGAAAAAGATCAGCATGATGAACACGATATCCAACATCGGCGTGATGTTGATCTCGGGCTCGTCCTTTGTTGCGTGTCTGCGTGCCATGTTCTAGTCAACCTGTTTTCGACGCCGATGGTGTCAATCGAATCGGAGCAAATCCTCGAGACGCTCGGTCTCGATTTCGGCCTTGCGCTCGAGGTACGAACCGAAGTACAGCCCCGACAGGGCCGCGACCATGCCCGACATGGTGGGAATGGTGGCCTGCGAGACGCCGGCGGCCATGGCGCGGGCGTTGCCCGTGCCGAAGAAGGCCATGACGTCGAACACCGCCACCATGCCCGTCACCGTTCCGAGAAGCCCAAGCAGGGGGCAAATGGCGATAAGCGTCTGGATGGTTCGGACGTTGCCCTTCATTTCCACCGACAGCTGGCTGATCAACTCCTCGCGGATCCGGCTGGCGTGCCAGGACTGGTGATCCTTCCGCTCTTGCCAAAGGTCGAGAATGTCCTTGCGACGCGCAGGCAGAACACGGAAGTAGTACCAGAAGCGCTCCAGGATCAGTGTCCACATCATCAGGAGCACGACGAGGATCGCCCAGAGGACGTCCCCGCCGAGCTCGATGAAGGCCCGGATTGATTCGAAGAAATTAGCTAGCGCTACCATGGCGACGCTCTGCGAGTCGTGCAATGATGCCGGCCGATTGCTCTTCCAGGATCTGGATCAGCGCGCGGCTGCGGCTTTGCAGCAGACTGTGAAGAATCGTCAGCGGAATGGCAACCGTCAGACCCAGGACCGTGGTGATCAGGGCCATCGAGATACCGCCGGCCATCATGCGCGGATCGCCCGTGCCGAACAGGGTGATCTGCTGGAAGGTGACGATCATGCCGACGACCGTACCCAGCAGACCGATCAGCGGCGCGACCACGTAGAGCACCTTGATCAGCGGCAGCCCGGATTCCAGTGGCGCGGTTTCGCGCAGGATGGCTTCGTCGAGCTTGAGCTCGAGGGTTTCGACATCCTGATCCGGGTTGTCCTGGTAGACCTTCAGCACGCGGCCCAGGGCGTTGCCCTCGTCGGCCTCCTCGCGCTTGAGCTGGCGCTTGATGGCGTTGCCCTTCAGACCCAGCACGATGCCGCGCCAGAGCGCGAACAACACGCCGAAGATGCCCAAGGCGATGATCACGTAGCCCACCTCGGCACCCTGGCGGACACGTTCGCCGAGCGTCGGCGCTCGCACGACCTGCGCGAGGATGGCGCCGCGGGTGCCGTCGATGGCCATGTCGACCACTTCGTCTCCGGAGGCGTCCTGGAGGTTCTGCGCCAGGCGCTGAAAGCGGCCGGCCGGCTGGCGCGGCAGCTCGACGAGCAGGCCCTGATCGCCGTCCCACTGCAGGAACTTGCCGTTGGAAACGACGTTGAATACGCCGACCCGAATGACCTGACGGTCTTCTTCCTTGACGCCGTCGGCGTTGATGATATCGGAGTTGAACTCGACCACCTTGCCGGACTCGGTGATCTCGCGCACCATCTCATACCACATCTGGCGCAGCTCACCGACAGTCGGCAATTCGCTTGCCTGGGCGAGCTCGGCGAAGAACTCCGAACGACCCGGCAGCTGGGCACTGACCATCGACTCCTGCAGGTTGCCCCGCATGTCGCCGGCGACCTGGCGGACAACGCCGAACAGTTCGCCGAGGTTGCCCATGCGCTCGTCAAGGGTGGTCTCGAGTTCAACCAGCTCGAGCTCATTCTCGTCGAACTCGTTCTGCAGACGGTCGGAGCGCTCCTCCTCGGCCTGCAACTCGGCCCGCGCCTGCTCGAGGAGCTGGCGCTGGTTGTTGCGCTGGTCGATGAATTCCTGCAGGCGCTGCTGGTCAACGCGCTGTTCTTCCTGGGCGGCCTGCTGGACGCGCTGCAGCAATTCGTCGAGGGTTTCCTGGGCGCTGGCCGCGAACGGCATCGCCAGCGCCAGAAGTGCGATAAGAACTCTATTCTTGGTCATCATTCACTCTCCGGGGCGGGCACGGGCAGCCGAATCAAGTCGGGTGCGACCTGGTTTCTGGCAATCGCCAGGCCGTCGCTGACCGGCAGCCCGTAGCTGTCGTCAAGCTGCTCGAACTGGCGGCTGTTCGGATTCCACCAACCGGTGGTATTCCCGTCAAGGGACTGCCAGAACACCAGGGTGCGACCGACGCGCAGGAATTCCACCTGCTGACCGTCGGGAAGCGCGCCACGATAGGCTTCCATCGTACGCCCGTATTCCAGCTCGGCCTGGTAGGCCTCGATGATGAGGCGGAATTTCTCCGAGTTGGTGATATCCGAGCGATCCAGCGTGTCGACCACGTTCTCGGCGCGCTCGACGCGCTCCTGAAGGCGGAAAGGCACGTCAGCCCTGACCAGCTGCTCGAGCGTCTCGGCCATATCGA
Organism: Wenzhouxiangella indolica; assembly: GCF_042310355.1. Classification (NCBI taxonomy): domain Bacteria; kingdom Pseudomonadati; phylum Pseudomonadota; class Gammaproteobacteria; order Chromatiales; family Wenzhouxiangellaceae; genus Wenzhouxiangella; species Wenzhouxiangella indolica. The sequence continues at coordinate 107,189 of NZ_JBHJMR010000007.1, forward strand.
TCATCAGCGGGACGACGTCGCGGTTGGTCTGCTCCAGGCCGGCGAGCTGGTCGTTGATCGAGACAATCTCATCTTCCTGATTGTCGACCACCGACTGCATCTGCTCGTTATAGCGCTGAAGGCTCTCGGTTTCGGCCAGCACCTGCCGATACTCGTCGACCAGCTGCTGGGTTTCCTCGTCGAGCTGATTGATTCGTTCCTGCGTCTGCGCAGCCTGACGCGTGATCTGGTTCTCGACGTCGATACTGCGGTCAAGTACCTGCGCATTGACGGCGAAGGCGCCGAGCAACAGCCCGGAGCCCAGCACCAGCAGGCGTGAAATTGGCGTTGAATGTTGTGGCATTGTCGTATCCGCTATGCTTGAAATTCGTGGCTTTGCAAATGTCTCGGCATTGGCCTAGACCGGCAATCAAACTAGAATACCGCGCACACCATCGAATTGAAAGACGATAGGTGAACGCGATCCCGCACCGGCTTGCCGGAATGCGGAACCTACCCGCATCCAGGCGCGACGTCAAATCCTGTGTCAGAAAAATCGACTTCCAGCCCGCCGCCGAACCCTGATCGATTGCCCGCCTGCGGACTGTTCCGCCGTCTGGCATCAATGGTTTACGACGCCCTCCTGGTCGTGGCACTGCTCATGGCCGCGGCGGCTCTTCTTGTCGTGCCCTACGGCGACGGGATTCCGTCGGGAACGCTCTGGTTCCAGTTTTATCTGCTGATCGTGTGCTGGGCCTACTTCGCCGTGTGTTGGCGAATGGGCGGGCAGACCGTGGGCATGAAGGCCTGGCGAATCAGGCTCCTGACGGACGACGGGGGGAAGATCGGCTGGTCGAGCTCCGCCCTTCGCTTCCTGGCGGCCGCGCTCTCGGCGGCCCCGGCCGGGCTCGGTTATATCTGGAGCCTGTTCGAACCGCAACGGCGAACCTGGCACGACCTGATCAGCTCGACACGCCTGGTCGTCGAGCCAAGGGTCGCGAAACGTCGCGGCTGACCGCGCCGGCCGCAGCCCGCTCACAGACGCCTCAGCAAGACCAGCCCGAGGGCGCCGAAAAACAGCGCCGGCAGGATCATCAACAGCCACAACGGGCCGGGCCAGAGCATGGCCGTGCCGCGTATCAGCCGGCTCATCACGAAAAACATCAGGCCCAGCGACAGCCCGACGAAGGTGCTCAGGCCGCGACCGCCCTGCCGGCCGCCGCGGAACGCGAAGGGCAGGCTGACCAGGATCATCGCCAACACGTTGAGCGGAAAGAAGACCCGGTTCCAGAGCGCCTGCCGGTAGCGCCCCGTATCCAGCTCGTTGGCATCGAGCAGAGAGATCATGCCCAGCAGGTCGCCGATGGCGAGCATGCGCGGCTTGCTCACCGCCGAGGCGAACAGATCGTAGCTCAGCGTGGACTCGAGGGTCACTGAAGGCCGGCGACGCGATTGCAGCTCGTCGAAAACGCCGCGCTCGGCCACGCGGCGCAGCTGCCACGCGTCACCGGTGTGGGTCGCCGACACGGCGTGCATGATCCGGTCGGGCTGCATGCCTTCGTCGATCCGATAGACCAGCACGTCGCCGAACTCGGGGCGGTTGTCGTCTCCCCAGGCCGAGTAGCCGATGCGAATCATCATCCGGCCATCCCTCAGCCACAGCGCGCCGTACTTGCCCAGGTGAACCTGGCCACTTCGAAGCTGGTCGCGTTGCGCGCTGGCGCGCGCATCCAGGCCCGGAATCATGAACTCCGCCAGCAGGAACAGCAGCAGCAGGCACACACCCACCGACAGCATCACGCTGGCCAGGATCCGGCCGCGGTCGTAGCCGGCCGCGCGCATGGCCACGAGCTCGTTGGTGCCGGCCAGACCGCCGAGCCCGAGCATCGTGCCGATCAGCGCGGCAAAGGGAAAAATGTCGTACAGGCGACTGGGGGTCGTCTGGGCAATGTAGACGAGCATCTGCGCGGGACCGTAGTCACCGGTCAGGTCCTGCGCTTCGCGCACGAACTCGATGAGCGTGTAGAGCCCGACGAGCAGGATGGCGACGATCAGCACCCAGACCAGCACCGTGCGGCTGACGTAGCGGCCCAGCACGCCCGCGATCACCACGACCTCCAGTGGCGCCAGAAAAGCAGCGCAACAAGTAGCGTCAGGGCGCCGTGAACCGGCCAGAGCCCGGGGCCCCGCATGGCATCGTGCTGCTCCATCAGGATCAGCCCGCCGTGCACGGCGTTGCTGTAGACCAGGTAAAGGACGAGTGCGGCCACGACGCTCGCGTGCCGGCCCTGCCTCGGCCTGCGGCTCGACAAGGGCAGCGCGAGCAGGCCGAGCAAGAGCCCCGCCATGGGGGCGGCCAGGCGCCAGTGCCATTCCCGCCGTTCGGCGGGCGAGTCGGCCGGCCACAGGGCCGGAAGTCGATACGCTGACTCGCTCTCGACGGCCGCATCCTTCGGTGTCGGCAGCCTCAACTCATTGCGCGCAAAGCGCATTTCGCGCACCGCGCCGTCGAGCCGTTGCGAGGCGTGCTGCAACTGGTAGCCGTCGCGCAGCAGCAGGTAGCGGCCCTCGTCTTCCCCCGGCAGCCACAGGCGCCCCCGGCTGGCCGCCACGAGCTGCGTGCTGCCTTCTTCCATGTGCTGGATGAAGATATCCCGCAGCTCGTCGTCGCGACGATCGATGCCGCCGACGTAAATGGTGGTCCGTCCCTGGTTGAGTCGATCGAACTGACCCGGCCTCAGGCCCGCGACCATCGCGTTGCGGGCGGCATCCGCCAGCAGCGTGGCCGACCGCTCCACGGCCATGGGGGAGACCCAGCCGGAAACCAGCAAGAGCCCGCCGGCCCACAGAGCGGCCACGACCAGGATCGGCCGCAGTAGCCGCCGGTACGCCAGGCCGCCGCTGCGCATCACGACCAGCTCGCTTTCTTCCTGCAGGCGCCCGAGGGTCATCAACAGCCCCGTCAGCAGCGCGAGCGGACCGACCAGCATGATCGCTTCGGGCAGCCGCAACGCGAGCATGAGCAGCACGCTGCCGCCGGGCAAGTCGCCCTGCGCCGCCTCGCCCAACAGTTCGGCGAGAAACAGGGCGCTGACCACGCCGAGAAACACGAACAGGCTCAGCATGCTGGCGAGCAGGCCCTGCTTCAGGATGTAGCGCTGGAGGATCAGCATTCAGGCCTTCGCCTTCGAGGGTTACAATGGCAGGCTGTCATTATCATGCACGTCAACGCGGGAAACGAAGCGATATGCAGTTTACAACCACCGATGCCGCCGTCACGGCGGTCGAAACCGATTGTCTCATTGCCGGACTGGCCGACAACAAGCTGAGCGGAGCCCTGGCCGATATCGACCAAGCCAGCGACGGGCTGCTTTCACGCCTGCGCGACAGCGGCGACCTGCCGAGCAAGGCCGGCCAGACCGTGCTGTTGCACGCCGTACCCGGCATCGCGGCTGATCGGCTCCTGGTAGTCGGGCTCGGCAAGGCTGAAAAGTTCGACGGCGTCGCCTTCGACAAGGCCGTCAAGGCCGCCGGCAAGACGCTCAGGCAGTCACGGGCGACGAGCGCACACTGCCTGCTCGCCGCCGCCGAGGTCAATGACCGCGGCAGCGACTGGAAGCTTCGCCAGGCCGGCATCGCCCTGATCTACGCCGACTACGTCTACAGCGCGACCAAGAAGCCGAAGGACGACGCGCCGCCGGCGATCGAATCGGTCAGCTTCCCCGCCGGCGACGGCGTCGAGCAACAGCTCGCGCTGGCTTCGGCCATCGCCGCCGGCGTGCGGCGCGCACGCGACCTGGCCGACCTGCCGCCCAATATCTGCACGCCCATCCACCTGGCCGAGACGGCAGAGAAGATGGCCGCCGACCACGCGGGCCTCGAGGTCGAGATCCTCGAAGAAGAAGAGATGCGCAATCTGGGCATGAACGCGCTCATGGCGGTTGCCGACGGCAGCGCCAACCGCCCGCGCCTGATCCGCCTGAGCTGGAAGGGCGGCAAGGACGGCGACGCCCCGCTGGCGATGGTCGGCAAGGGCGTGACCTTCGACACCGGCGGCATCTCGATCAAGCCGCGCGACATGATGGAGCAGATGAAGTTCGACATGGGCGGGGCGGCCGCCACCATCGGCGCGATGGAAGCCGTGGCGCGGCTGAAACTGCCGATGAACGTCGAAGGCGTGGTCGCCGCGGTCGAGAACATGCCCGACGGCAAGGCCTATCGGCCGGGAGATGTGATCACCGCGATGAACGGCAAGACCATCGAAGTGCACAACACCGACGCCGAAGGCCGCATGATCCTGGCCGACGCATTGTGCTGGACCGGGCAGAACCTGAAGCCGCAGACAACCGTCGACATGGCCACCCTGACCGGGGCCTGCGTCATCGCCCTGGGCCACCACGCCAGCGCGGTCATGACGCAGGACGACGAGCTGGCCGACGAACTGCTTGCCGCCGGCCAGCGCTCGGTCGATCGCACCTGGCGCCTGCCGCTGTGGGACGATTACCAGGAACAGATCGAATCACCGTTTGCCGACATGAAGAACATCGGCGGCATGCCCGCGGGCAGCATCACCGCCGGCTGCTTCCTGTCGCGCTTCGCCGAAGGCCAGCGCTGGGCCCACATCGACTGCGCCGGCTCGGCCTGGCAATGGGGCAAACCCGAATCCGGCACCGGCCGGCCCGTGGGCATGCTCGTCGACTGGCTGGTGGACCGCGCCGGCGGCTGGGACAAAATTGCACGCTGAGGGCCGAGTCCATATGCAGGTCATGGCCCTAGTCCCGAGTCCCGAGTCCCGAGTCCCGTGCGCGTAGACTTCTACGAAATGGGCGGGCGCTTCAGTGATCCGCTGTATGTCGCCGGGGTGCTGGTCTCCAAGGCCTGGCCGGCGACGAAGGATATTGCCATCGTCGGATCTTCCGGCGACCTGGCGAAGCTCGACGAGCAGCTGTGGGAGCAGCCCGAGGGCCGCTTCCTGCCGCACGAGCGCGGCGAGTCGAAAGCGCCGATCCGGTTGCTGGAGAACGCGCCCGAGCAGGCCGGCCTCCTGATCAACCTGGACCCAAGCGCTCCCCTGCCCGCCGGCCGCTACCAGCGCATCCTCGAGATCGTGCCGCCGGACGAGTCGCTCAAGCAGAAGTTGCGGGAGCGGTGGATGGCGTGGAAGGAGCGGGGGGCGGAGTTGCAGCATCATGTTCTTAAATGAAGGGTTCAGGTTTCAGGGTTCAGGTTTCAGGAGCGGGCTTCGATTGGTCTTTCCTGAAACCTGAAACCTGAAACCTGAAACCTTACAAGACAAACAGAACCCGAACGTCATGGATAAAACATATAGCCCCGAAAATATCGAAGCGCGCTGGTACCCGTACTGGGAAGAGAAAGGCTGCTTCAAGCCCTCCGGCGAAGGCAAGCCCTTCACCATCCTGCTGCCGCCCCCGAACGTCACCGGCACGCTGCATATGGGGCACGCCTTCCAGCACACGTTGATGGACGCGCTGATTCGCTACCAGCGCCTGAAGGGGCGCGACACGCTGTGGCAGGTCGGGGTCGATCACGCCGGTATCGCCACCGAGATGGTCGTCACGCGCCAGATCGAGGCCGAGGGCGGCAAGCGTGATGACTACACGCGCGAGGAATTCGTCGACAAGGTCTGGGACTGGAAGGAACACTCCGGCTCGACCATTACCGGCCAGATGCGCCGCCTGGGCGCCTCGGCCGACTGGTCGCGCGAGCGCTTCACCATGAACCCGGACTTGTCCGAGGCGGTCAACGAGACCTTCGTTCGCCTGTACAAGGAGGGCAAGATCTACCGCGGCCCGCGCCTGGTCAACTGGGACCCGGTACTGCAGACCGCGATCTCGGATCTCGAAGTGGTCAACAGCGAAGAACAGGGCAAGCTCTGGTCGATCCGTTATCCGAGAACCGACGGCGAAGGCGACGTCATCGTCGCCACCACGCGACCCGAAACCCTGCTCGGCGACGTCTGCGTGGCCGTGCATCCCGATGACGAACGCTACGCCGACCTGGTCGGCAAGACCGTCGAGCTGCCGCTGACGGGCCGGCAGATTCCCGTCGTCGCCGACGACTACGTGGACATGGAATTCGGCACCGGCTGCGTCAAGATCACGCCGGCGCACGACTTCAACGACTGGGAAGTCGGCAACCGTCACGATTTCGAACCGATCAACATCTTCACGCCCACGGCCGAGATCAACGACCAGGCGCCGGAAGCCTACCGCGGCCTCGACCGTTTCGAAGCGCGAAAGCGCGTGATCGAAGACCTGAAAGCACAGGACCTGCTGGTCGAGGAAAAGGCCCACACCCTGATGGTGCCCCGCGGCGATCGCTCGGGCCAGATCATCGAGCCCTTCCTGACCGACCAGTGGTTCGTGAAGATGGACGAACTCGGCAAGATCGGCCTCGATGCGGTCGAGTCCGGCGAGATCGAGTTCGTGCCCGGCAACTGGATCAACACCTACCGCCACTGGATGGAAAACCTGCAGGACTGGTGCATCTCGCGCCAGCTTTGGTGGGGGCATCGCATCCCCGCCTGGTACGACGAAGCCGGCCAGGTCTACGTCGGCCGCACGGAAGACGAGGCGCGCGCCGGAAGCGAGCTGCCGGCCGACGCGAAGCTCACGCAGGACGAGGACGTGCTCGAGACCTGGTTCTCCTCCGCGCTGTGGGCCCACTCCACCCTGGGCTGGCCGGACGAGCAAAGAATGCAGTCGGAAGGCTTCGACCGCTACCTGCCCACCTCGGTGCTGATCACCGGCTTCGACATCATCTTCTTCTGGGTCGCGCGGATGATCATGATGACGAAGCACTTCACCGGCCAGGTGCCCTTCGAGCAGGTCTACATCACCGGCCTGATCCGCGACCGCGACGGCCAGAAGATGTCGAAGTCCAAGGGCAACGTGCTCGACCCGATCGATCTGATCGACGGCATCGAGCTCGAGGCCCTGGTGGAAAAGCGCACCGCCTCGATGATGCAGCCGCAAAAAGCCAAGGCCGTTGCCAAAGCCACGCGCGACGAGTACCCCGACGGCATTCCGGCTTTCGGCGCCGACGCGCTGCGCTTCACCTTCGCCACCCTGGCCGGACACGGCCGCGACATCAAGTTCGACCTGGGCCGCTGCGAGGGCTACCGCAACTTCCTCAACAAGCTCTGGAACGCGGCGCGCTTTACCTTGATGAACACCGGCGAAGAGACGCTACCGGTGCCGGCCGAGTCCGACTACGACGTGCTCTCGCGCTGGATCCGCTCGGCGCTCGGCCGCACCATCCATGAAGTCGACGCCGCCCTGGCCGACTACCGCTTCGACCTGGCGGCAAAAGCGCTGTATGAATTCGTCTGGCACGAGTTCTGCGACTGGTACCTGGAGCTGGCCAAGCCCGCACTCGCAGACGATGCCGACGAGGCCACCGCCCGGGCCACCCGCTACACGCTGGCGACCGTGCTGGAAGCCACGCTCAAGCTGCTGCACCCCTTCGTGCCCTTCGTCACCGAGGAAATCTGGCAGCGCGTGCGCGTACCCGCCGGCGTGGACGCCGACACGATCATGGCGACCCGCTGGCCCGAGGCCGCCGCCATCGACGAATCGGCAGAACAGGACACGGAGTGGCTCAAGACGGTGATCTCCGCCATCCGTTCAGCCCGCACCGAGCTGGGCCTGGCGCCGGGCAAGCCCATGCCGCTGATGGTCCAGCTGGGCACCGAAAACGATCACGAGCGACTGGAACGCTTCGACACCCTGATCAAGCGCCTGGCGCGCATCGAGTCGATCGAACGCGTCGCCGACGACCGCGACAGCGGCGATTGCGCGGTCGCCCTGGCCGGCAACCTGCGCCTGCTGATTCCGCTCGCCGGCCTGGTCGACATCGGCGAGGAACTGGCCCGCCTGAAAAAGCAGCTCGAGCGCGAACAAAAGGGCCTGACCCAGGTCGAGAAGAAGCTCGCCAACGAACGCTTCGTCGACAACGCCCCGGCCGAGGTGGTCGAGAAGGAACGCCGGCGGCTGGAAGAACACAAGGGCAAGGTGGCCGAGCTTTCCTCGCAGATCGATAAACTGTCCGCACTGCAATGAGCATCCGGAAATAACCATGTCCCGACACTTCGAGAACGCGCCCGGCCTGTGCGAACAGCCGGATCGCGAGACTGCCGATTACGTGTTCAACCACACCATGCTGCGCGTCAAGGATCCCGAGCGCAGCCTGGATTTCTACAGCCGCGTGCTCGGCATGCGGCTGCTGCGCCGGCTCGATTTCGAGGAGATGCGCTTCACGCTCTACTTCCTCGGCTACCTGGGCGACGAGCAGGCCGCGGCCGTGCCCACCGAAGACGACAAGCGCACCACCTTCACCTTTTCGGGCCGGGGCGTGCTGGAACTGACGCACAACTGGGGCACGGAAGACGACCCCGAAGTGGCCTATCACGACGGCAACGCCGAGCCGCAGGGCTTCGGCCACATCGCCATCTCGGTGCCGGATATCCATGCCGCGGCCGAGCGGATGGAAGCGCTGGGCGTGGAGTTCGTCAAGCGGCCGGACGACGGCAAGATGAAGGGCCTGGCCTTCATCAAGGATCCCGACGGCTACTGGATCGAAGTTCTTCAGCCGGACATGATCGAGCGCCAGAACGGCTGATCGAGATCAGTCACGAGCGTTCGCCGGCGGCCCGGTAGCGTACCGTCGAGACCCACTGCCTGAGGCGATCCAGCAACACGTAGACAAAGGGCACGACGACGAGGCTGATCACGGTCGAAAAGCCCAGACCGCCGATCACCGCCCGCGCCATGGGGAAGTACGGCGGGCCGTCGCCGCCGATGCGGGTCTGGCCGAGCGCCAGGGGAATCATCGCCAGGATGGTGGTCGCGGCGGTCATCAGGATCGGTCTCAGTCGGTCGCGTCCGGCCTGGATGACGGCCTCGTCGCGCGCCATTCCCCTGCGGCGCAGATTGTTGACGTGGTCGATCAGCACGATGCCGTTGTTGACCACGATCCCCATCAGTACCAGCATGCCGATCATCGCCATTAGCGACATCTCCGTGCCGGTGATGAAGAAGAACCAGAACACGCCGACGAAGGAAAACACGATCGAGGTCACGATCGAGGCCGGGAACAGGGTCGATTCGAACAGCGCGGCCATGACGATGAAGATCAGCGCGACGGCCAGCAGCATGTTGAAGGCCATCTGGGTCATGGCGTCGTCCTCGCGCTGGAAAGCCTCGCCATAGCTCCAGCCGTAGCCCGGCGGCAGCGCGACCTGTTGCATGACGGCGTCGATGGCCTCGCGCGCCTCGCCCATCGACAGGTCCGCGAGGTTCATGTTCACGTTCACGCTGGTGCGCCGGTTGAGTCGAGATATGCTGGCCGGCCCGCTCACTGTTTCGAAGTCGGCCACGGTGGCCAGGCGGACTCGCTCGCCCCGGTCGTTGACCAGCGGCAGGTTGGCCAGCTGCGCGGCGCTCTGTCGGTCGCCGCCATGGAAGGCCAGGCGCATGGTCAGCTCGCCCTCGGGGCCACGGAACTCGTTGAGCCGTTCGCCGCGCATGGCCACGGCGATCGCCTGGGCGACCTGCTCGCTCGAGAGCCCCTGGCGGATGGCGCGCTGGCGATCGACGCGCACCTGGACTTCCTGCGCGCCGGCGGTCGCTTCCGAACGCACGTCGACCAGTCCTTCCACGCTCGAGAGCACGCGCGCGAGCTCTTCCGACAGCTCGAACAGGCGCTCGCTGGATTCGCCGTGCAGGCTCAGGCTCAGCGAGTCGCGCCCGCCCCCGCCGCCTTGCTGTGAATCGAAGCTCGGACGGCCGATGGCGATCGCCGGCAAGCCCTCGCGGACCCGTTCGCGGATGCGCTCGTTGGAGATCCTGCGCTCGGGGTCGAGAATCAGCGTGGTCTCGGCGCGATCCTCGCTGTAGTAGCTGTACAGCGACTCGAATCCGAACCGCGCCTGGTTGTCGCGCAGGTAGTCCTCGACGCGGTCCACGTCCCGGCGCACCCGATCGAGCGAGTAGGTGCCCTCGACGTTGAAGTGCAGCATTAGCCGGTCGCCTTCGGCCTGCTGGAACATGTTGGTCTTGACCTGGCCCATCGGAACAACCGCGCTGACCAGGAGCACGACCACCCCCAGCGCCGTGATCCAGCGCCGCCGCAGGCTGAACGACAGCACGCCGGCATAGGCATCGGTCAGGCGGTCGAGCCAGCCGCCGGCCTTCGGCGGCGGCGGGGGCGGTACTTTCAGCGTCAGCAGCGGAATGATCGTCTGGGCAATCAGCAGCGAGGCGATCAGCGCGATGGTGATGGCGTAGGCGACAAAGGACAGGAAGGACGTGATCTCGTTCTGCGCGCCAAAGATATTGGGCAGGAAAACGATGATCGTCGTCAGCGTGCCGGCCGTGACCGCCATGGCGACTTCGCGCACGCCGATCAACGTGGCCCGGCCCGGCTGGTCGGGAAAACGCTGGCGGCAGCGGTAGATGCTCTCGGTCACCACCACCGCGTTGTCGACCAGCATGCCGATGGCCAGCATCAGCCCCATCATGGTCAGGATATTGAGCGACAGGCCCAGGAAGTACATCGCCCCGAGCGTGATCAGGATGGCCGTGGGCACCGACAGCATCACGATCAGGGTCGTGGCCCACTGGCGCAGGAAGACGTAGAGCACCACCATCGACATCAGCGCGCCAAGCAGGCCGGCCAAGGCCAGGTCCTTGAGCGACTGCACCACGCCTTCGGCCTGGCTGAACAGGACGAACAGGTTGATGCCCTCCATCTCGGACAGGGCATTGATCGCTTCGACCTCGGCCAGCACGGCGCGGCTGACCTCGACCAGGTTGGCGCCGCTTTCGGCGAAGACGTTGACGCCCACGGCGAACTGGCCGTCGAGCAGGCGTTCGTAGCGGCGCGGCGGCGACTCGATACTGATCTCGGCGATATCGCCCAGGCGCAGGCCGCGCTCGTTGATCGGCAGGCGGCGGATCTCGTCGATGTCCGTGAAAGTGCCCAGCGGCGTCACCCGGATGCGCCGGCCGGCCCTTTCGTCGTCGACGTAGCCGGCCGAGACCGAGAAGTTGGCGCCACGCAGACGCTCGCGCAGCGCGTTGAGATCGATGCCGTGCGCGGCGACGCGGTCGGCGTGCAGCAGGATGCGCACCTCGCGCGGCTCGACGCCGTCGATGCCCACGCTGGCCACGCCCTCGACGCGCTCGAGCCGGCGGCGGACGTTGCGGTCGAGCAGTTCCCAGGCGTCGCTCAGGTCGCGCTTGGAACCGATGCGCAGGCCCAGGATGGGATCGTTGGTGCTGGTAAAGCGACGCACGAAGACATGGTCAACGTCCTCGGGCAAGCGATGCCGAATGCCGTCGATCTTGTCCTTGGCCTCGACCCCGCGCGCGTCCATGTCGGCGTCCCAGCCGAAGAACACGAACATCCGCACCTGGTCGGAACCGACGTTGGTGATCATGCGCTTGATGCCGGCCATGGTCGCCAGCGCTTCCTCCACCGGCCGGGCGATACGTTGCTCGACCTCCTCCGGCGAACTGCCGGAATACGGCACTTCGATCATCATGCCCGGGAAGTCGATGTCCGGAAAGAGCTCCAGCGGCAGCAGTCGCGCGGCGATCAGTCCGAACACGGCCAGGCTCACGAACACCATGCAGGTGGTGACCGGACGGCGGATGGCCAGGCGAGGCAGCCGGTTCATGGCGTCGACCGGGCGACTTCGCCCGAGTGCATATCGGCCTGGGTTCGGCGCCGGTCGAGCAGGCTGTAGACCACCGGAATCACGACCAGGGTCAGCGCGGTCGACAGCAGCAGGCCACCGATGACCGCAATCGCCATCGGCGCGCGCATCTCCGCCCCCTCGCCCAGGCCGACGGCCAGCGGCAGCAGGCCGAGGGCCGTGGTCAAAGTCGTCATCACGATCGGACGCAGGCGCGCGCGGCCGGCTTCGACAATAGCCGCCTCGCGAACCATGCCCTCGGCGCGCAGCTGGTTGATGCGCGTGACCAGCACGATGGCGTTGTTGACGACGATGCCGGCGAGCATGATCACGCCGATGAACACCACCACCGACAGGGTCGTGCCGGTCAGCCACAGCGCGAACACCGCGCCGGTGAGCGCCAGCGGGATGCTCAGCAGGATCACGAAGGGGTGCAGCAGCGACTCGAACTGCGAGGCCATCACCAGGTAGACCAGGAACACCGCCAGGGCCAGGGCGAGTATCAGCGAACGGAAGGCGCGCTGCATTTCCTCGCTCTGGCCGGCAACGCGCGCGCTGACGCCGCGCGGCATGGGCACGCCGGCGATGATCTCGCGCGCTTCCTCTGCGGCCGAGCCCAAGTCGCCGAAGCTGGCCTCGGCCGAGATGACCGCTACCCGCTGCTGACCGACGCGGCGAATCTCGCCGGGACCGACGGCAATGTCGATATCGGCCACGGCGTCGAGGGTCACGGGACGTTCGGCGCCGGGATTGACCACCAGCTGGCCGATGCGCTCGGGCGAGGCGCGCTGCGCGTCGAGAACGCGAACGCGCACGTCGATCTCGCGCTCGCGCCAGCTATAGCGCGTGGCCACGTCGCCGCGCACCTGGCGCACGACCGTGTCGGCAATCTGGTCGGACCTGAGCCCCAGCCGCGCGGCACGCTCGTGGTCAAAGCGAATCCGGATCTCGGGATAGCCCTGCTCGGCCGAGGAGCGCACGTCGGCAAAGCGCGGCGACTCGGCCATGCCGGCGGCAATCCGCGTCGCCACCGCGCGCAGCTCCGCGAGCTCGTAGCCGGCCACTTCAACTTCCAGCGGCGTGGCCAGGGTGAACAGTTCGGGCTGGCCAATGCTGTAGTCCACGCCCGGGCGCTCGTCCAGGTAACTGCGCAGGGCCGAGCGCACCGCGTCGGCATCCGAGCCGGGCTTGAGCACGACGTTGAGCGTGGCCCGGTGCTCGCCGGCTTCCTCGGGATTGGCGTCCATGCGATCGCCGGTGCCGACCAGGGCATCGGTGCGCTCGACCTGGGGCCACTCACCCGCGGCGGCAGCCAGGCCGGCAACCATCTGCCCGGTCTGGGCCAGCGGTGTACCGGGCGAGAGCGCGATTTCGACGCGAAGCTCACCCTGATCCAGCGCCGGCACCAGCTCCATGCCCAGCCGCGGCAGCAGCACGAGGGCGAGCGCGAACAGGCCCAGGGCCAGGAAAAGCGTGCGTCCGCGTCGTCTCAGGGAAGCTTCCAGAACCGGTGGGTACCTGCGTGAAAGCACGTCATAGCCGCGGTTGAACACGGCCACGAGCGGCCGCAGCGCCAGGCCGAGCCCTTTGCCGAGCCCGCGAAACAGCCCGCCAACCAGGCGCGTAACCAGCACGGCCAGCCACGTGAGCGCGGATTGCCCGCGCCCGCGAAGCCGGGCCAAGCGACCACGGGGCGGCTCGCTCTTCGCATCATCATCCCCCTGCGGCAAGTTACCGCCGACACGATTGCGCGGCTGCTCTCCCACGGAAGCCAGCATCGGGATCAGGGTCAGCGCAACCGCCAGCGAAACCAGCAGGGCGAAAGTGACGGTCAGCGCCTGGTCGCGAAAAAGCTGCCCGGCAATCCCGTCGACAAAGGCCAGCGGCAGGAACACGGCAATGGTCGTCAGCGTCGCCGCCACCACCGCCCCGGACACCTCGCCGGCGCCCTCGCGGGCGGCCGCGATCAGGCCCAAGCCACGCTCGCGCTTGGCGGCGATGTTCTCCAGCACCACGATGGCATTGTCGACCAGCAGGCCGATGGCCAGCGCAATCCCGCCCAGGGACATGATGTTGAGCGTCACCCCGGCGCCATACATGGCCGCAAAGGTGGCGACGACCGATATCGGGATCGCCAGCCCGACCACCACCGTCGCTCGCGCGCTCTTGAGGAACAGGTAGAGCACGCCGATGGCCAGCAGACCGCCGAACAGCGCGGCCTGAACCACTTCGTTGATCGCGCTGCGGATGAAGACCGACTGGTCGTAGACGCGGGTCAGCGCCAGGTCGGCGGGCAGGTCGGCGCGGATCTCGCCCAGGCGCCGCTCGACCGAGCGGGCCACGGACACGACGTTGGCGTCGCCTTCGCGGTACAGCGCCAGTTCCACCATCTCCTGTCCGTCGACGCGGGTAATGGCGTCGCGCTCGCGCCAGCCTTCGCGCACCTCGGCAATATCGCGCAGGTAGATCGGCTCGCCGTCGCGGCTGGCCACGATCAGGCCGGCAATTTCATCGACGGACTCGAATTCGTTGATCGTTCGCACCAGGAACTGCCGGGTGCCCTCTTCCAGGCGCCCGCCGGAGAGATTGATGTTCTCCGCGCGCAGGCGCTGGGCCACCTGGGCCGGCTCGAGGTTCAGCTGGGCCAGGCGGTACTGGTCGAGCAGCACCTGGATCTCGTCCTCCAGGCCGCCGGACACCGTGATGGCCGCCACGCCCTCGATCGACTCCATGTCCTTCTTGAGCCGTTCGTCGGCGTGCCGACGCAGGATGCGCAGGGTGGCAAAGTCATCGTCGGCGTCGGCCGGAAGGATACGGCTGGCGGCATCGGCCTCGCGAGCCACTTCGGAGGTGTCGCGCGCCAGGGCGAAGCGCATCACCGGTTCGTTCGAGGGATCGAAGCGCAGCAGCAGGGGGCGATCGGACTGGAGCGGCAGGGTCAGGCGCTCGATGCGCTCGCGCACGTCGATGGCGGCGCGGTCCATGTTGCTGCCCCAGGCGAACTCGAGGGTGACGTCCGACTGGCCGGTGCGCGAGGTCGAGCGCACCCGTCGCACGCCCTGGACCACGCCCACGACCTCCTCGATCGGCCGCGTAATGAGATTCTCGATCTCGCCCGGCGCCGCGCCGGCAAACTCGGTGCGCACGGTCAAAGTGGGGTAGGCCAGGTCCGGCAGCAGGCTGACGTCGAGCCTCGACAGCGAGACCAGCCCGAACAGCAGCACCGCCAGGGTGAACATCGCAACGGTCACCCGCCGGCGCGTGGCGAAACGGATCAGGTTCATGACGAGACGTCCACCGCTTCGATGTGTTCGGCCACCGCCTGCTCGGCATTCGCCTGCGGCGGCTCGTCACCGATCAGCTGCACGCGTGCGCCGCTTCTGAGGCTGGCCTGGCCGGTGACCACCACCGCTTCGCCCGGCTCGATGCCGGCGACGATCTCGTAGTCGCCGTTGTTGCGGTAGCCGACCTCCACACTGCGCCGCTGGGCCTCGCCGTCGTCGACGACGAAGATCGAAGCTTCGCCATCCTCGATCAACACCGACTCGACCGGCACCAGCACGGCCTGCTCGCGCCGGTCGTGGACGATGTCGAAGCGGCCGAACATGCCCGGGCGCAGCCGACCGGACGGATCGCGCAGCTCGACGGTCACCCGGAAGGTTCCCGAAGCGGCGTCGACGACCGGACTGATGCGATCGACCACGCCCGCGAAGCGCTCGCCGGGCAGGGCATCGGCCCTGAGCACGCTCACCTGCCCGGGCGCCAGCCGCGCCAGTTCGCGTTCGGGCACGTGCAGGGTGGCCAGCAACGGATCCATGGTGGTGACCCTAAAGACCGGCTCGGTGGTCGAGACCATGTTGCCGACCTTGATCATGCGCTCGGACACGACGCCGTCGATCGGTGCCGTGATGGCGGTATACGACAGCTGCAAGCGGGCCAGATCCACGGCGGCCTGCTGCGACTCGAGTTCGAACGCCAGCCGCTCGAACGCCTCGGTGGCGATCATGTTGCGCTCGTGCATCTCGCGCTGCCGGTTCACGTCCTGGCGCAGCCGCTTGAGGTCCGACTCGGCCCGGGCCAGTTCGAGCCCGAGCCGCTCATCGTCGATGCGCGCCAGCACATCGCCGGCGGCGACCCGGTCGCCCTCCTCCACCTCGATCGCCGTGATACGCCCACCGACCCGCGGCACCACCGCCGCCTCACCGTCGGCCTCGAGCGTGGCCGTGGCCGAGTAGAAAGCCTCGATCGCGTCCTGACGGGCGGCGACCGCTTCGACCGGAACCGCGCGCGTTTCCTCACCTTTCTCGCCCTCATCGGACGCATCGTCCGAGCCGCAGGCCGTCGCCAGGCCCAGGCTCGCAGCCAGCAGCAATAGCAGCTTCTTGTTCATCATTGGTCTCGCCTCGAAACGGCAATCTGGTGTGTTGGTGAACTATAACACCAGCATGGCGAGCCGACATGGGCCGGAAGTCATGGTTACCCGCGAACCGGCGTCTTCGGATCCATGAACACGTAGTATGGACTCAGGAACCAATATCATCCCTGCAGCCCTGTATTTCTCGGAGAAACGACATGCCCCATGCCGCTCGCATCCTTGCGCTGCTGATGACCGCCACCCTCATGGCCAGCGCCACGGCACAAGACGGGCTCTGGTCATCGGCCGAGCCGATCGAGCAGTCGCTGGCCTCGCTGTCTCCGGCCGCGGTCGAAGCCTGGCGGATCAACCCGCGCAGCGGCCTGGTCGACGATGGTCGGGCAACGCTCACGATCGCCTTGCCGGGACGAGCGACGCTCGAAGCCCGCATCAAGCACGTCTTCCGCCACGGCCCTGACGCGCTCACCTGGACCGGAACGATCGAGGGTGAAGCGGGTCACGTGCTGCTGGCCCGGCGGGGCGAATGGATCAGCGGCGTGGTGAATACCGCCACCGAGAGCTGGGAGATCCGCCCGGATGCCGAGCACGGCCAGATCCTGATGCGCATCGATCCGGCCGGTTTTCCGGCCTGCGGCGGCGGCATCGATCCCGGTGAAACGATGCCGCCGGAATCGAGCAACGCCACCGTCGCTGCACCCGAAGAGATCGGCGGTGACACCGCCGGGGTCAACGGCGACAAGACGGCAATCGATCTGCTGGTGGTCTACAGCGAAGCGGCGCGCGAGCAGCTCGGCGGAACGGCGCAGATCGAGGCGCACGCCCAGGCGGCCATCGACAACGGCAACCTGGCCCTGCGGGACAGCCTGACTGAAACATCCTGGAACATCGCGCATATCGCCGAGATCGACTTCACCGAAACGGGAACCTGCGGCGACCGGCTGGGCGCCTTGCGTGTCAACGCCCAGGCGCAGGACCTGCGCGACCGCTACGGCGCCGACATGGTCGGCATGCTGCTGGCCGACGGCGGCAGTGCCTGCGGCTGCGGCTACGTCATGCGCAACCCGGGGCCGGAGTTCGCCGCCAGCGCCTTTCAGGTCACCGCCAACAACTGTGCGGTCGGCAACCTGACCTACGCCCACGAGCACGGGCACAACTCGGGCATGGAGCACGATCCCGCCAACGGTGCGTCACCAGGCGCCGCTTCCTACGACTGGTCGTTCGGGCACTATGCCGACCGCCTGTTCCGGACCGTGATGTCCTACTCGAATCCCTGCTCGTCCGGCTGCCCGAGGCAGCCCTACTTCTCCAACCCGGACATTTCCTTCAACAACATACCCACGGGCATCGATCGCGAACGCCACAACGCACTGACCGCCGCGCTCACGGCGCCGATCATTGCCGAGTTCCGCGAGCGCCCCGTGCAGGAACCCGAGCTGTCGGTCGATCCGGCGGCATTGGAGCCGGCGGTTCTGGCCGGGCAGACCGCCGCGGTCGAGATGACCCTGAGCAACAACGGCACGGCGGCGCTGGACTGGACGATCAGCGCCGCCCCTGAAGGCCGGAGCGGTCGCGTCGACGGGACCTCGAACGGCGCGCTCCCGTGGCTGGATGTCGACATGGAATCGGGGAGTCTCGCCGCCGGGGCGCAGGAAGTGATCACGCTCAGCCTCGACGCCGCAGAACTCGACATCGGCGAGTACCCGGGCCGGATCGACATCGACAGCAACGATCCGGAGCAACCGGAGACCGCGGTACCGATCACCCTGGAGGTGCTCGGGCCGGCGATTCTTGAAGACCGTTTCGAGGCGCTGCCCTGAATCAGAGCGGCTGCCCGCTCAACTCAGGTGCAGGACCATCACCAGGGCGTCCTCGCGCCCTTCCTCGGCCGGGTAGTAGCCCGGGCGCCGACCGATGGCGCGAAAGCCGTTGCGCTTGTAAAGGGCCACGGCGGCCTTGTTGCTGGGGCGGACTTCGAGAAACAGGCGCGTGGCGGCAGCAACCTGCGCCTCGCGCACCAGGTGCTCGAGCAACAGGGCCGCCAGGCCGCTGCGCCTCTGCTCGCTGCGGATGCACAGGTTGAGCAGATGGGCCTCTTCCAGGGCGTTGGAGACGATGCCGTAGCCGGCCACTTCACCGGCGACTTCCAGCACGTGGCAGCAATAGCCCACGCGCAGGCAGTCCTGAAAGATGCCGCGGGTCCAGGGATAGGGGTAGGACGCCGTTTCGATCGCGCTGACGGCGTCGAGGTCGCCGCGCAGCATGGCGCGAATCGCCACCTGCGGAGACACCACCGCTGCCATCAGCTTTCGAGCGCCTCGGCCAGCAGGCGCCATAGATGACGCCTGGCCCCGGCGCTGCGGGCCAGTTCGTGCAGCTCGGCTGCGGCAAGCACACCCTCGGAACGCGCGCCAGCCGGAACAGCTCCGAACACCAGCACCCGCTGGACGCCGCGGGATTCGAGTTCATCGAGCGCCACGCCGGCGGATTCCGAATGCGCCCACTGCCCGAAGCGGCAACGGGTCGATCCGATGGCCGCCTGGATATCACCGAGCAGGGTGTCGTAGCGACCGTCCCAGGGGGCATCCTGAACGAGCAGCCAGTCGCCGTCGCCCGATGCCATGCGGACCCGCGGGACGAGGCCGTCCGTGCCGCTCCCGGCCGCCTCGCGGTCGTCGGAACGGCCCGGTTGCGGCGACGGGGACGACTCATCCAGGCGCCGGTCCCGGCGCACCCAGATATCGATGCCCAGCGCGGCCAGGCGCTCTCTTGAGGCGGCCGAGGGCATCATGACCTGTCGTTCTCGCGGCGTCGGCGGATG
Organism: Wenzhouxiangella indolica; assembly: GCF_042310355.1. Taxonomy (NCBI): domain Bacteria; kingdom Pseudomonadati; phylum Pseudomonadota; class Gammaproteobacteria; order Chromatiales; family Wenzhouxiangellaceae; genus Wenzhouxiangella; species Wenzhouxiangella indolica. The sequence goes on from NZ_JBHJMR010000007.1 coordinate 126,080, forward strand.
CGTTGCCGGTTGCGACCGCGGATGGTCACGATGGGCCCGGACAAGACGTAGAGAACGCCCACCGTCAGCAGCACGGCCGGCAGGTCGATGGCGAGCAGAACCAGCAGAACCAGCAACAGGAAAATCCAGGCAAAGGGCACCCGGTCGCCGCGCGGGCCGGCCTTGAAGCTGTAGTAACGAACGCGCGAGACCATCAGCGTGCCGAGCAGGATCGTGACCACCAGCAGCGGCCAGGACAGCAGCTCGGGGTTGATCTGCCGGTCGTCGGAAAACCAGACGATGGCCACCAGCATGCCGGCCGCCGCCGGGCTGGCCAGGCCCTGGAAATAGCGCTTGTCCGCCACGCCGGCCTGGGTGTTGAAGCGCGCCAGGCGAAGCGCAGCGCAGGCGGCAAAGAAGAACGCGCCCAGCCAGCCGGCCTTGGCCGCAACGGTGCCTGGATGACCGAGGGAATCGAGCGTCCAGGTAAAAACCAGGATCGCCGGGGCGATGCCGAACGAGACCATGTCCGAAAGCGAGTCGTACTGCACGCCGAACTCCGACTGCGTGCCGGTCAGGCGCGCCACGCGCCCGTCGAGGCCGTCGAGCAGGCCGGCGATCATGATCGCGATGCAGGCCGAAACGGGCTCGCCGCCAATGGCCGAGACAACGGCGAAGAAGCCGGCCATGAGCGCACCGGTGGTCAGGGCATTGGGCAGCAGGAAAGCGCCGCGTGCCGGAGTCTGTTCGGAGGGGTCGTCTTCTGACATGCCTCGAGGCGGATCGTGTTTTTGGCCGGGCACAAGAATAGCATCCCGTCTCGAGCTTGCGTTGCGGCGGCGAGTACGGCAAAGTTCATCGACAAGCCCCTTCGAGGACTGATTGCATGAACAAGCTTGTCGCAAGTGCCCTGCTGGCGGCCATGTTCGCCGGCCTGGCGTTCCAGCCCGATGCCGCTGCCCAGGAGCAGACGATCTACAAGTGGATGGATGAAGAAGGGGTCGTACACTACACCGCGCGCCCGCCGGAAGACGTCGAATTCGAGGAAGTCGGCATCGAGAGCCGTGAACCGGTCGAAACCGAGAACGACGACCCGGAGCCCAGTGAGGACGTCCCGGCCGAGAACGAGCCGCCCGAGCAGCCGGAAATGACGCAGCAAGAACCGGACCCGGAGCTGGTGGCCGAACGCTGTGCCCAGGCCCGCAGCAACATCGACAACCTCAACCAGTACGAGAATGTCACCGTCCGCGGCGAAGACGGCGAACAGCGCTCAGTTTCGGACGAGGAACGGATGCGCATGATCGAGGAAGCGCAGGCGTTTATCGACGAGTGGTGTTAGGAAGGAAGGTTTCAGGTTTCAGGTTTCAGGTTTAAGGTTTCAGGTTTCAGGTTCCGGACCCTGAATCCGCACGATGGTCGCGAAGGTCGGGCACCGTGGCTCGCGCCGGTGCCAATCGCGGCGCCCGGCTGCTAGAATCGCGTGTTTACTTCACGCAGCACGCAAACGGGCTCCCCTCATGAAGACCTCTCGCTTCCACCTCGCCACCCAGCGCGAAGTTCCTGCCGACGCCGAGATCGTCAGCCACCAGCTAATGCTCCGGACCGGCATGATCCGCAAGCTCACCTCCGGCATCTATGACTGGACGCCGCTGGGCCTGAAGGTGCTGCGGAAGGTCGAGCAGGTGGTACGCGAGGAAATGGACGCCGCCGGCGCGCTGGAAATGCTGATGCCGGCGATCCAGCCGGCCGAGCTATGGGAAGAGACCGGCCGCTGGGACGATTTCGGCCCGCTGCTGCTCAAGATCACCGACCGCGCCGGACGCGAGTTCGCCTTCGGCCCGACGCACGAAGAGGTGATCACCGAATTCGCTCGTGCCGAGCTCAGATCCTACAAGCAGCTGCCGATCTGCTTCTACCAGATCCAGTCAAAGTTCCGCGACGAGATCCGCCCGCGCTTCGGGGTGATGCGCGCCAGGGAGTTCCTGATGAAGGACGGCTACTCCTTTCACCTGAACGATGAAAGCCTGGCCGAGTACTACCAGGTGATGTTCGACACCTATTCGCGCATCTTCGAGCGCCTGGAACTGAAGTTCAAGCCGGTCAAGGCCGACTCCGGCGCCATCGGCGGCGCGGTCAGCCACGAGTTCCACGTGCTGGCCGACTCCGGCGAGGACGCCATCGCCCACGTCCCCGGCGGCAGCTATGCCGCCAACGTCGAGCTGGCCGAGGCGGTCGCCGTGGGCGAACGCGCCGAGCCGGCCGAGGAAATGCGCCTGGTCGACACGCCCGACGCCAAGACCATCGCCGAGCTGGTCGAGCAGTTCGAACTGCCGATCGAGAAGACGGTCAAGACCCTGGTGGTCGAGGCCAGCGACGAGTGCGAGGCCGATTTCGTCGCCCTGCTGGTGCGTGGCGATCACGAACTCAACGACGTCAAGGCCGAGAAGCATCCCTGGGTGGCCGCGCCGCTGCGAATGGCCGCCGAAGAGGAAATCCGCGCGGCCATCGGCGCCGGTCCCGGCAGCCTCGGGCCCGTCGAGCTGCCGATTCCCTGCATCATCGACCGCCAGGTCGCCGTCATGAGCGATTTCGGGGCCGGCGCCAACGTCGACGACAAGCACTACTTCGGCATCAACTGGGACCGCGACGTCGCCCTGCCCGAAGTCACCGACCTGCGCAATGTCCTCGCCGGCGACCCCAGCCCGGAAGGCGACGGCACGCTCGAGATCATCCGCGGCATCGAGGTCGGCCACATCTTCCAGCTCGGCCGCAAGTATTCCGAATCGATGAACGCCGTGGTCATGGACGAAGGCGGCCGGGGCGTGCACCCGACCATGGGCTGCTACGGCATCGGCGTGTCGCGCATCGTCGCGGCCGCCATCGAGCAGAACCACGACGAGGCCGGCATCATCTGGCCCGAGCCGATGGCGCCCTTCCAGGTCGCCATCCTGCCGGTCAACGGCCACAAGTCCCACCGCGCGCGCGAGCAGGCCGAGAAGTTCTACGACGAGTTGACCGCCGCCGGCATCGAAGTGCTGATGGACGACCGGCCACTGCGCCCCGGCGTGATGTTCGCCGACGCCGAGCTGATCGGCATTCCGCATCAGCTGGTCATCGGCGAGCGCGGACTGGATCAGGGCATCGTCGAGTACCGTCGTCGCGGCGGCGACAAGCGCGAGATCGAGATTGATCAGGTCATCGAGTTCGTCAAGTCGAACCTGGTCTGAATCAGCGCAGGACTTCCGATATCTTCCTCTGTGCGTCCCGAACGGCGCGCGGATCCATCCGCAGGATCTCGCCGACCCGGCGCGGGTCGGCCTTGACCAGCTCACCGACCGTTCGGATTCCGGCGCGCTCCAGGCCCTGGATGGTGCGCTCATTGAACGTTTCGCTGGGGAAGAAGGTTTCCGACGGAAACTCCCTGATCGAAGTAGCCGCATCGAATTTGGCCGACGGTCGCTCTTCGCGCTGCAATCGATCGCCCCCGGAGCGCTCCTGCTGTCCGTAAGAACCTGACGGGGCAGCCCGGTCCTGTGCGGCCACGGCAGTCGATGCGGCGGCGAGCATGACGGCCGCGCACAGTATGAGGATGGTGTGTCGTGTCTTCATGATTTTTATCCTTACGGTCTGTTGATAAGAGGCCACTTCGGCATGGCATCCCGGCCGATCGGGCAGTGGATCGTCGAGTTGGGGTGCAAACTGTCAGACGCGGACTTTGCTCGATCACTTTCGGTGCGAATTCCGAAGTTCATTGGCAGTCACCTAGAGTCGCCGCACCCCAGCCGTATGATGAATCAACTTGGCAATCCCGGCCTCCACTGACACTGCTGTACAGTCCGCTTGCGGTGTTGTCGCGTCCACCACTCACGCCGCTTCCAATTTCACTGGCTGTGTTTCCGACTCCTCCACTCACGCTGCTTAGATTTCCATTGGCAGCGTTTGAGCTTCCAGCACTGACACTGCTCATGTCTCCACTGGCGGTGTTCAATTGTCCGCCGCTGACGCTGCTTTGTACTCCGCTGGCTAGATTGCCAATGCCCGAAAGGACTCCCGCCCTGAGACGGGTAATCGCGTTCTGGCCGCCCAATACTATCCCCCCCGTTTGCGAATAGGCCGCTTGTTCTCCGCCGACAATATTGTGCGAGCCCGAGTTGTGGGCTTGCGCCCAGATATGACCGTCAGCTTCGCAATCGACTTGATTGTCGAACGGTCCTTTCGAGCAGACCTCACTAAAGTCTCGAGCTTCAGCAAAGCCGACCACCAGATTGCCGGTGCCGTCGGGGGTGGTCTGGTCCTGGGCGGCATTGATGATCTGGAAATTGGCGCCGGTCAGGCGCAGGATCGGGCCCTGCACCGCGGTATCGGCGGGCGGCGTGCGGTGCAGTTCCAGAAATTCGTCGAGGTCGACCACGAAGTCCTCGCGTGCGAGCAGCTCGCTGTTCTCGATCGTGGCCAGGCGGGTGTCGTGGTCCTGAGAAGCGCTGGTCAAGGCTGAGAGCTGCGTGGCCATGCCATCGACCGTTGCTTCCAGGTCATCGACCCGGGAGGTCAGCGCGGCATTCTCGGTTTCGAGTACGTCGATCCGGTCTCGTTCGGCCTGCAGGTCCTGCGCACTCACCGAGCTGGCGCAATCCCACGCGCTGCCGTTCCATTTGGCCACTTCTTCGGCCGAACAGGCCAGGTCCGCCAGGCTGATCTCCGGCACATTCAGCGCCGCCACGGCCAGCGGGGCCGATCCAATGCGCTGACGCGGAGTCAGCGTGTTGCCGCTGACCATGATCTCCAGGTAGAGCGGGCCGGACTCGTAAGTGGCCCCGAAATCCAGTTCGACCTGGAACAGGCCGTCGGTTACCGGCACAGCGGACAAAACGGTTGCGGCGCCGATCTGATTACCATCGATCAGGCTGTCGAACAGCCGGAACTCCATGCCGGGCGTGCCGGTGAACGGCCCGCCGGCGTCCTGGAGCTGGCCCTGGTAGGTAATGGTGGTTTCGGTCTGGGCAGATGCCGGGACGGCTGTCATCGACAGGATCGTTATCAGAAGCAGGAAGCGCATGTTTTCACCTCGAACAGTCAGGAATGATGGGTGGCCGTAGTGAGGGTTACGCACAAACCTGCCAGGCGGAGACATCCGCACGACACACGACAGAACAGCCAATTTCCTGGGGGATACCAGTCCGGCCGCTTGGGATCGGCGGGAGCGTCACCTGCACGCGGCCAAACGCCGCGCTGCGGAAACGGGAACTCGATGCCGCTCCCTACGCCCGGGCGTGATGTTCGCCGACGCCGAGCTGATCGGCATTCCGCATCAGCTGGTCATCGGCGAGCGCGGACTGGATCAGGGCATCGTCGAGTACCGACGGCGCAAGAGGCACCGCCGGGGCTGCGGCTTCATTCGGATCGGGCGACGCGCTCGTCTTCAAGCAACACGGCTTCGAGCGCCGCCAGGCGCTCTTGCTGCTCGGCCAGCCGCCGTTCGAGGGCCTCGATCCGGGCCTGCTTGCGCGCGTTCTCATTTTCCAGCGACGCCATGCGACTTTCCTGCCCCGAATCCGAAGCCCCGTCCGGCACAGGCACGGTGCCCGCCTGGGACGCAGCATCGGCGCTGGCGGGGACACTCGTTGCGTTGTTTCTCTGCGCGAGCGCCTGTGTGAGGATGCTGCCACCGTCGTTGACTGCGTAGACCAGGTCGCCGGCGTTGAAGCCGTCGGTCCCGTCGGAGCTGTAGACCATGACCTCGCCGTCGGCCAGTTCACTCGCCGTTGGCTGACCGCGCTGGCGATACAGAACGCCACGATCCGCCTCGACCATGCCCTCCGAACGCATAGCGTCTCGCGAATACAGGCCGTAGCCATCGGGCGAATCGGTTTCCCCAACGACGCCATGAACTTCACCGGTGGAGGAGCTGGCAAGACCGTAAACGCCGGCAGCGCCGACCTCAGTGCCGAACGTTTGACCGGCTACACCCTGCCCGGCGCCGTCAATGGCGTGCGCGTAGCCCATGACCCCGCGGGCGTTAGAGTTGACTGAATGGGTATCGCCGCGAACGCCCCAGGACCAATCGGTCTCCGCAGCATTTGTTGCATACACGGCGTTGTAGTCGGCTGCATCGACGTCAACCCGCAGTCCGTTCCCGGAACCCGATGCGTCTTGCACATACAACTTGTTGCTGGAACTCGGCTGTACACCGATGCCCACACTACCGCTGTCGAATACCGCACCGTCACCAACCAGCGACCAGACCGCCGGTTCGAATTCGTCGCTCGCGCACTGCCAGGATGCGCCGTCCCATTTAGGTACTTCGTTCTCGGCGCAGCTCAAGCCGTCCAGGGTATCAGGGGCATCGAGGGCGTACCCGGCCAGCGGCACGCCGGTCACGCGCTGGCGCGGCGCAAGCGGCTCGCCGCCCACGGAGATCTCGAGGTAGCGCGGGCTGCCGTCGAACACGCCGGCACCAAAATCCAGTTCGACGCGGAACAGGCCGTCATCGACCTCGACGCCCGGACGGCTGATCGTGCTGCCCACCTGATTGCTGCCATCCTCGGTCTCGTAGAGCGAAAACTCGAGGTCCACGGTGTCAGTGACCGGTCCCTCCACGGTCTGAAGCTGACCCTGGTAGGTAAAGGCGGTGTCGGCATGTGAGTGCGAGGCAAAAGCGGCACACGCACAGAGCAGGATAATCGTCGCGATTCGCACGGACTCTCCCCTTTGGCTGGCAGGTTGGAAATACCAGCGGGTGCAATCCAAACCGGCGCCGAAAACGACTACTGGCTACGGACCGAGTGCGCCCGCTGACGGTTCCACGTCAGCCTACACGCCAGGAACGCCTCGCGGCAAATCAGCCTTCGCCAGCGGCGTCGCTGCGCATCCACACGTCGCGCTGCGGAAACGGAATCTCGATGCCGGCTTCGTTGAGCGCCTTGTAGACGGCCATGTAGAGCTCGTGGGCGACCAGGCCGCGCTGCACCGGTTGCGCCACCCAGCACAGCAGCTCGAAATCCAGGCTCGAGTCGCCGAAGCCGCGCATGCGAACGCGCGGTTTCGGATCCTTGCAGACGGTATCGTGCTCGAATGCGATCGCCTCGAGCAGCTCGCACACGGCGTCGACGTCGCTGCCATAGGCCACGCCCACCTTGATCCGAATCCTGAATCGTTCCCACTTCCCACCCGACTCGTTGTAGATCTGCGAGTTGGCCATCATCGAGTTGGGCACGGTGATCTCGACGTCGTCGCGCGTGAGGATGCGCGTGGAGCGAATGCCGACCTTGGTGATCTCGCCGCGCTCGCCGGTGTCGAGCACGACGTAGTCGCCCAGCTTGTAGGGCGCATCGGCGATGATGAAGAAACCGGCGAACAGGTTCGCCAGCGTGTCGCGGGCGGCGAAACCCACGGCGATGCCGATGACCCCGGCCGAGGCCAGCCAGGCGGTCGGATCGATGCTCCACACCATCAGCAGCGCATAGGCGGCCGCGCCGACGACGATCACCGTGAGCATCAGGTCGAACAGGGGAATCGTTCTTTCCTCGACGATGGCAAAGCGCTGGCGCAGGTGGCCGAGAATCTCCAGGCCGATGTGGCCGGCGCGCAGCGCCGAGAGCATCAGTCGAACGACGAGCAGGCTCAGCAGCAAGCGAATGACGATCTGCTCGACCCGATCGCTCAAGCCGAGCACCTGGACGGCCAGGACGATCGACAGGTAGGCAACGAGCAACGCCGAGACGTTGGCGGCGATTCGCAGCAGGCGGTGATGGAGGTCGCCGCGAGTGCGCGCACCCAGCTTGCGGCCCCAGAACAGGACGATGCCGCGGCCGATGACCGCCAGCCCGACGCCGATGAGCGCCACCGCCAGGGCCAGCACGGGCGGATAGGCCGCCAGGAAGTCCCAGGCCGCCTGCAGCTGACCCGGAAGCCAGTCCGGCGCGCTGGCTGTCATGGTCTCGGTTTCTTCCATCTCAATGCTCCCGAATGAACGCGGCCCGCCTCCGCGCCGCTGTCGCTGACCCGCATACTACACCGCGGCGCGGCCACCGCATCACGACTCGCCGCGGCAGAGCATTCAGCGATTGCATCGAGCCGCGCCGCTCACGTATAATTGACGGGATTTGCCCGGCCAAGCCGGGTAAAGAACCTAAAACACACGCTGGTCGACACATGCGACGGGGTTGTCCCGCTTCGATTCGGAGCGCGGATCGTCACATGGGATCAGCGGAGGCTTAAACCCCGGACAATTCGCGCCCTGCCGACCGACCCGAAGGAAAACGGCGGGCGGGTGCCTTGTCCATCAAAATTGGAGTACTGACATGCCTGACGTCACCATGCGCCAGATGCTCGAAGCTGGCGTGCATTTCGGCCACCAGACCCGCTACTGGAACCCGAAGATGGAACCCTACATCTTCGGCGCCCGCGGCAAGATCCACATCATCAACCTCGAGGAGACCCTACCGCTCCTCAAGGACGCGCTCAACTACCTCGGCAGCCTCGCCTCCCGACGCGGCAACATCATGTTCGTCGGCACCAAGCGCGCGGCCAGCACGGCCATTGCCGAGGAAGCCCAGCGCTGCGGCATGCCGTATGTCTCGCACCGCTGGCTCGGCGGCATGCTGACCAACTTCCGCACCGTGCGCGGCTCGATCAACCGTCTCAAGGACCTCGAGCAGCAAGGCGTCGACGGCACGTTCGACAAGCTGGTCAAGAAGGAAGTGCTCGATCTGACCCGCGAGCGCGACCGCCTGGAACGCAGCCTCGGCGGCATCAAGGACATGAACGGCCTGCCCGACGCGATGTTCGTCATCGATGTCGGACACGAAGACATCGCCGTGGCCGAGGCCCGCAAGCTGGGCATCCCGGTCGTCGCCGTGGTCGACACCAACCACAACCCGGACAACATCGACTACGTGATCCCGGGCAACGACGACGCCATCCGCGCCATCCGCCTGTATACGCAGCTGGCCGCAGACGCCATCCTCGAAGGCCGCGCCTCCGTGCCCCAGCCGGGCGAAGGCGATGCCGACGAGTTCGTCGAGCTCGACGCCGACGGCAACCCGGTCAAGAAGTCCGCCAAGCCGGCCGCCAAGAAGACCGCGTCCAAGAAAACGGCCAAGAAGAAGACGGCCGCCAAGGCCGAGGCCGGCGACAGCGCGGAAAAGGCTCCGGCTGCCGCAGCGGAAGCGCCGGCCGAAGCCGAGCCCGAAAAGGCTGAAGCCGCGGCGACCGAGGAAGCTCCGGCCGAGAAATCGACCGAGAAGTCGACCGAGAAGTCCACCGACGAGGAAGCTGAAGCCGCACCGGCCGCCAAGAAGGCGACCAAGAAAAAGGCTGCCAAGAAGAAGGCGACCAAGAAGAAGGCCGCCAAGAAGACCGCGGCCAAGGCGGACGACGGGGACGGCGAGTCCTGATTGAACCCGATTTGCAAGGAGCTTTGAAAAAGCGATGAGTATTTCTGCAGCACAAGTCAAGGAACTGCGCGACCGCACCGGCGCGGGCATGATGGAATGCAAGAAGGCGCTGGTCGAGACCGACGGCGACCTGGATGCCGCCATCGAACACCTGCGCAAGACCGGCCTGGCCAAGGCCGACAAGAAGTCCGCTCGCGTCGCCGCCGAGGGCGCAGTGGTCATGGCCGAGTCCGGCGACCGCGCCGTGCTGGTCGAGATCAACTGCGAAACCGACTTTGTCGCCAAGGACGATAACTTCCGGCGCTTTGCCGACGAAGTCGCCGCCCTTGCGCTGACGGTGGACAACGCGGACGCCCTCAACGAGGCGACCATGGAAGGCGGCCAGAGCGTGGCCGAGGCCGCCAAGCAGCTGGTGGCCAAGCTCGGCGAGAAGATCCAGGTGCGCCGCCTGGCCCATCTGTCGGCCGAAGGCGGCATCCTGGGCGGCTACATCCACGGCGGCCGCATCGGTGTACTGGTGGCCCTGGAAGGCGGCGACGAAGCGCTGGCCCGGGACCTGGCCATGCACATCGCCGCACTCAATCCCGCCTATGCCGATGTCAAGGACGTACCGGCCGAGACGATCGAAAGCGAGAAGCAGATTCTCGTGGCCCAGGCCGAAGACAGCGGCAAGCCGGCCGAGATCATCGAAAAGATGGTCACCGGACGGCTGAACAAGCGCCTGGCCGAGATCACCCTGACCGGCCAGCCCTTCGTCAAGGACGGCGATCAGACCGTGGGCAAGCTGCTCGAGAGCAAGGGCGCCTCGGTCAAGGGCTTCGTTCGGCTGGAAGTCGGCGAAGGCATCGAGAAGGACGAGGCCGATTTCGCCGCAGAGGTCATGGAGCAGGCACGCGGCAGTTGATCGCGCTTCAACCGTAGTCGGGCATCGCAAACAGGGAGGCGGCTGAACATGGAAGAGAACACCCAGCACCGACGGGTTCTGCTCAAGCTCAGCGGCGAAGCCCTGCTCGGCGAGCTCGACTACGGCATCGACCCCAAGGTCTCCTCGCGCATCGCGCGCGAGGTGGCCGAGGTGATCAGCGCCGGCGTGCAGATCGGCATCGTGATCGGCGGCGGCAACATCTTCCGGGGCAAGGGCCTGGCGGCTTCCGGCATCGATCGGATCACCGGCGATCACATGGGCATGCTCGCGACCGTCATGAACGCCCTGGCGGTTCAGGACGCCCTCGAGAAGGTGGGGGTCGATACCCGCGTGATGTCGGCCGTTTCGGTTCGCGACGTGTGCGAGGACTACATTCGCCGGCGGGCCGTGAGGCACCTTGAAAAAGGCCGGGTGGTGATCTTCGCAGCCGGCACCGGCAACCCCTTCTTCACCACCGACACGGCGGCCAGCCTGCGCGCCATCGAAGTGGGCGCGGACGTGATGATCAAGGCCACCAAGGTCGACGGCATCTACTCGGCCGACCCGGTGACCGACTCGCAAGCCACCCGCTATGCCCGCATCAGCTATGATGAAGTCATCGAACGCAAGCTCCAGGTGATGGATACCAATGCCATCGTCCTGTGCCGTGACCAGTCCATGCCGATCCGCATCGTCGACCTGAATCGCTCGGGTGAACTCGGCCGAGTCATCCGCGGCGAGGACGTGGGCACACTGGTGAGCTGATCCGGCTGTTCGGACTACAAGCGGGCCCCACGAGCACTTACAATCGGCGCCCGGGCCGAATTCCCGGCCCCACAGCGGCGCGAACCAAGAGGTGAGACATGCTTAACGAGATCAGGAAGGATGCCGACGACCGCATGCAGAAAAGCGTCGGCGCGCTCAAGACCGAATTGGCCAAGATTCGAACCGGCCGTGCCCACCCCAGCCTGCTCGAGCACGTCACGGTCGATTACTACGGTAGCGAGGTTCCGCTCAACCAGGCGGCCAACATCAACAGCGAAGACGCCCGCACGCTCAGCGTCGTGCCTTTCGACAAGTCCATGGTGCAGAAGATCGAGAAGGCCATCATGACTTCCGATCTCGGTCTCAATCCCGCCACCTCCGGCGCCAATATCCGGGTGCCGCTGCCGGCGCTCAACGAGGAACGGCGTACTGAACTGGCCAAGGTGGTCCACGCCGAGGGCGAACAGGCCAAGGTCGCCATTCGCAACATCCGCCGCGACGCCAACCACCAGCTCAAGGAATACCTCAAGGAAAAAGAGCTGACCGAAGACGACGTGCGGCTCGGCGAAACGCAGGTGCAGGAACTCACCGACAAGTACGTCGGACAGGTCGACGAACTAGTCGCGGCCAAGGAACGGGAGCTGATGGAAATCTGAGGTTCCCCTTGGCGCATTTCTCATCTCTTCCACAACATGTCGCCATCATCATGGACGGCAACGGCCGCTGGGCTTTGCGCCAGGGCCTGTCGCGCTCGGCCGGTCACGAGGCCGGCTCGGACGCGCTCAAGCGCACGATTCGCGCCGCGCTCTCACATCGCATTCCGATCCTGACGGTCTACGCCTTCTCGAGCGAGAACTGGAGCCGCCCCCGATCGGAAGTGCGCAAGCTGCTCGACCTGTTTCTGCGCGCGCTCAACCGCGAAGTGCGCGAGCTCGACGAGCACGGTGTCTGCCTCAGCTTCATCGGCGACCGCACGGCGTTCAGCCGAACCCTGCGTGAAGGCATGCAGCAGGCCGAAAAGCGCACGGCGGGCAACCAGGCCCTGCAGCTGAACGTCGCCGTCAACTACGGCGGCCGTGCCGACATCGTCCACGCGGCCCGATCCCTGGCCGAGCGGGTTGCCGCCGGTCGCACGCGACCGGAGGACGTCGACGACGCCAGCGTCGAGTCGGGCCTGTCGCTCGAGCGACTGCCCCCACCCGACCTGTTCGTTCGCACCGGCGGCGAGCAGCGCCTGTCCAACTTCCTGCTGTGGCAACTCGCCTATACCGAACTGTATTTCACCGACGTGCTCTGGCCCGATTTCGGCGAGGAGCACTTCCAGGCCGCCCTGGCCGACTACGCGAGGCGCGAGCGCCGTTTCGGCGGACTCAGCCAGGTGCAGAGTGCTTAAGCTCAGGGTCGTGACCGCGCTGGTCATGGTCACAGTCGGCCTGGCCGCTGTGTTCTGGATGCCGGCGACCGGCTTTGCCGTGCTCGTCGGCCTGGCCTTGCCGGTTGTCGGCGGCTGGGAGGCGGCGCGCCTGGCCGGCATCGATCAACCGCTCGCGCGCTGGCTCTACGGCATTGGCCTCGGAGCACTGGCCGTTCTGATTCATTATCTCGCCATGGATCCGGCCTGGCTGCTCAGCCTGGCGGGCCTTCTGTGGCTGATCAACCTGGCCTGGCTGTCGCGGCCCGACCTGGGACGCTCGGGCCAGCCACCGGTGATCGCCATCAAGCTGATCGTGCTCGGCGGCGTGCTGCTGGCGGCCTGGCTGGGTCTGAGCCTGCTGCAGTCGCTCTCGCCCTGGCTCGTCTTCCTGCTGCTGGTCATCATCGCCGCGGCGGATACCGCGGCCTACTTCAGCGGTCGGCATTTCGGCGGCGCCAAGCTCGCACCGACGATCAGCCCGGGCAAGACGCGGGCCGGCGCCCTCGGCGGCCTGCTCGGCGCGGCCGTCCTGACGCCAATCGCCGGGGAACTGATTCCGCTCAGCCCATTCGCCCCGTTCATGCTCGCGGCACTGGCTTTCGGCATCGCCATGATCTCCATCGGCGGCGACCTGTTCATCAGCCTGCTCAAGCGCCAGCGCCAGCTCAAGGACACCTCGAATCTGCTGCCGGGTCACGGCGGCATCCTGGATCGCTTCGACAGCATGGCCGCGGCCGTACCGTTCTTCTCGCTGGCCGTGCTTCATGCCGGCGGCACGCCGCTGGCGGGATGAGCGACTCGCCGCGGTTCGTTCGGCGCAGAGTCGGTCTGCAGCCGGTACAATGTGCGGCTTGACTGACTACAGCCCTGCAGCCCCGGTCGACGACCGGCACGGATAACCGACCCAATATGCTCGACATCTTCGGACCCATTCTCTGGCTGGCCGTCGCCCTCGGCCTGCTGGTGACGTTTCACGAGTTCGGCCACTTCTGGGTCGCCCGGCGCTGCGGCGTGCGGGTGCTGCAGTTCTCGATCGGCTTCGGCCCCGCCCTGTTCTCTCGCACGGGCCGGGACGGCACCGAATACCGCATCGCGGCGATTCCACTGGGTGGCTTCGTGCGCATGCTCGACGAACGCGAGGCCGCCGTGCCGGAGGATCAGCTCGGCCAGGCCTTCAATCGCAAGCCGCTCGGCCAGCGCGTGGCCATCGTTGCCGCGGGTCCGGCCTTCAACTTCATCTTCGCCCTGGCGGCGTTCTGGCTGATGTTCGTCGTCGGCATTCCCGAAACCCGGCCGGTGGTGGGCGAAAGCACCGGCATCGCCGCCGAGGCCGGGCTCGAGCGCGAGGACATGATCGTCCAGGTCGGGCAGGCCCGCACCGAAACCTGGACCCACGTCCTGCTCGAACTGCTGCCCAGGGCGCTGGACCGCGAAGCGGTCAGCGTGGTGGCCGAGCGACCGGGCGGCAACCGTCGCACGCTCGAGCTGCCGCTGCAGCGCGTCGCAGCGGATTTCGACGAGTCGCGCGCGCTCGAGGCCATCGGCCTGTCGCCCTGGCGGCCCGACCTGCCCCCGGTGATCGACGGCGTCGGCGCCGACACCCCTGCCGAGCGCTCCGGGCTGGAGCCAAACGATCGGATCCTGGAGATCGCCGGCGAGGCGGTGGATGGCTGGCGGGATGTCGCCCGCCTGATTCCGGCCCACGGCCTGGACGAGCGCGGCCAGCCCCGGGAAATCGCGATCACGGTCGAGCGCGACGGTCGGCAGCTGGCTCTGAACCTGACGCCGGAGTTGCGCGACGGCCGGCCGGTCATCGGCATCCAGTCGCCGCCGCCGGACGAGGCCGCTCGCGCCGATATGGAGCGCGCCTTCACGATTCTGCGCCATGGCCCGGTCGAAGCCGTTGGCCAGGCCTTCGCCGAGACCGGTCGCCTGACGGCGGCCACCTTCGGCATGCTCGGGCGGATGGTGACCGGCAACGCCAGCCTGTCTAACCTTTCGGGACCGATCACGATCGCGCAAATGGCCCACTCATCGGCCCTGCTGGGCTTTTCGCGCTTTCTGTTCTTTCTCGGTCTGATCAGCCTGTCGCTGGCCATCATCAACCTGCTGCCGATCCCGGTACTGGATGGCGGCCACCTGATGTATTACCTTGTGGAGCTGTTCAAGGGGTCGCCCGTTTCCGAAAAGACCCAGATCATGGGCCAGTATCTGGGCATCCTGATGGTCGTCGGCTTGATGAGCCTGGCGATATTTAACGATCTGTTACGACTTTTTTCCTAAACTGCGGCACGCCCGCTTGGGTCATGCTGCAACAAGTAACCGGAACGCATCCGACATGAAACGAATCTGCCTCCTGCTGGTGCTGCTCGCCTTCACCGGCCTCGCGTCAGCCGAGACATTCCGCATCAGCGACATCCGTGTCGACGGACTGCAGCGACTGTCCGAAGGCAACGTCTTCAGCTACGTACCGCTGGAGGTGGGTGACCGAATGACCCCGTCGCTGGCGCGCAGCACCATGCGCGACCTGTGGGAAACGGGTTTCTTCGACGATGTCAGCCTCTCGCGCGAGGGCGACGTGCTGGTCGTCAGCGTGGATGAGCGCCCGGCGATTTCCGCCATCAGCATCGCCGGCAACCGCCAGATCAAGACCGAGGACCTGATGCCGGCGCTGGCCAACATCGGCATCGCCGAGGGCGAAATCTTCAACAAGCTCGAACTCGACCGGGTGCGGCAGGAGATGATCCGGCAGTACTACAGCCGCGGTTACTACGCCGTCGAGGTCGACACCCAGGTCGGCGAACTTTCCCGCAACAGGGTCAACCTGAGCATCGTGGTCAAGGAAGGCGCCCAGGCCCGGATCCGGCACATCAACATCGTCGGCAACGAGACCTTTTCCGAAGACGAGCTGCGCGACGACTTCGAGTCCGACAGCAAGCTCGGACTGTTCTTCTGGCAGGGCGCCAACAAGTACACGCGCGAGAAGCTCTCCGGCGACCTCGAAACGCTGCGCTCGTTCTATCTCGACCGCGGCTACCTCGATTTCTCGATCGAATCGACGCAGGTGTCGATCGGCCCCGACAAGCGCGACATCTTCGTCACCGCCAATATCCGCGAAGGCGAGGTCTACAATGTCAGCGATGTCCTGCTCACGGGCGAGCTGATCCTCGGCGAGGAAACCCTCAAGCGCCTGATCATGATCGAGCCCGGGGACACCTTCTCGCGCAAGCAGGTCGAGCAGAGCGTCGACAACATCACCGCCGTTCTGTCGAACATCGGCTACGCCTTCGCCAACGTCAACCCGGTGCCGCGCATCGATCGCGACACGCTCGAAACCGAGCTCAATTTCTTCATCGATCCGGGCAAGCGCGTCTACGTGCGCCGGGTCGAGTTCCGCGGCAATGCCCAGACCAAGGACGAAGTGCTCCGGCGCGAGATGCGCCAGTTCGAGGGCGCCTGGTTCTCGCAATCGGCCATCGACCGTTCCCGGGTGCGCCTCGAGCGGCTCGGCTACTTCGACAACGTCAATATCGAAACGCCGGCGGTCGAGGGGACCGAAGACCAGGTCGACATCATCGTCAGCGTCGACGAGCAGCCATCCGGCAGCTTCCAGGTCGGCTTCGGGTATTCGCAGGTGCAGGGCCTGATCGCCTCGATCTCGGTCCAGCAGGACAACTTCCTGGGCTCGGGGCGGCAAGTCGGCTTCTCGGTCAGCCACAGCGACATCTACACCCAGGCTTCGGTCAACTACACCAACCCCTACTACACCGACAACGGCGTCTCGCGCGGCTTCTACGCGCGCTATACCGAATTCGAGCGCGGCGACGCCAACATCTCCTCGTTCTCCACCAGCCAGGCAGCCGGCGGTGTGAACTTCGGCTTTCCGCTGTCGGAGGTGGACTACCTGCGCTTCGGGCTGGGCGCCCAGCGCATCGACATCAACCTGCGCGGCGGCAACTGCCTGATCGACCCCGATGGCGACCCGGAAGACCCCGACAACTTCGAGTTCTGCATTCCGGCCGAGCGCCCGCTGGCCATCACGCTCGACGAGAACCTCGACGGACGCCTGACCCCGGACGAGCGCCAGATCACCACCTACCGGATGGACGGTACCTGGTCGCGCGACAGCCGCAACCACTACCTCAACCCGACCGACGGCTCGCTGCACCGCCTCGGTGCCGAAATCGCCCTGCCCGGCAGCACCCGCGAGTTCTACCGGCTCAATTACCGCTTCCGCAAGTACTGGCCGATCGGCAACAACGGCATGGCCTTCAGCCTCAAGGGCGACCTGGCCTACGGTGATTCCTACGACAACTACGACGAGGATCTGGGCATCGAACCGATCGAGCCGGAGCTCAATGAAAACCTCAGGCGCAACTGCCAGCTCGACGAGGTCGTCACCTACGACGAGGGCCTGCCGTTCTACGAGCACTTCTACGGCGGCGGCGTGTCGGATATCCGCGGTTTCGACGACAACTCGCTCGGCCCCAAGGATCAGTTCTGCCGCTCGGTCGGCGGTGACTTCAAGGTGATCGGCGGCTTCGAACTGGCCTTCCCGCTGCCCAATGTCGAGTCCAGCGGCACGCGCCTGGCCTGGTTCGTCGATGTCGGCAACGTCTTCCGCGACTACGACAGCTTCGAAACCGACCTGCTGCGCGCGTCCACCGGCCTGTCGCTGACCTGGCAAGCGCCGGTCGGTCCGATTATCATCAACGTGGCGACTCCGCTCAAAGAGCGCGAAGGCGATGAAACTCAGATCATCCAGTTTTCCTTCGGCCAGACTTTCTGACCCTTTGGAGACATGATGGAGCAGACGACGGCCAGGGGGCGCATGCAGCCAGCGCGGCTTGTCGCGCTCGGGCTGGTGTTTGCGTGCACCGCCGCCCTCGGCCAGGATCTGAACATCGGCTACGTGGACATGAAACGGCTGTTCGAATCCGCGCCGCAGGTCGTCAACGCGCGCCAGGCCCTCGACCGCGAGTTCAGTCCGCGCAACGATTCCTTGCTGGCCGACGAAGCCCGGCTGGAGCGGATGGAGGCCGACCTGGCCGAGTCCTCGAACCTGTCCGAAGAGGAACGGTTCGAAATCGAGCGGGAGATTCGCAACCTGCAGCGCTCGATCGAAAGACGACGCGAGGACCTGACCGAGGAACTGCACTTCAGAACCAACGCCGAGAAAAAGGCGCTCGAGGAAACGATCGAAGTGGCGGTGGAGCAGGTCGCCGAGACCGGCGATTTCGACCTCATCCTCACCAGCCCGGTGGCCTACGCCTCGGACCGGATCGACGTCACCGACCGTATCCTTCGCTGGCTGGAGGAAGACTACCGCAGCGAGCAATCGGGCGCCGAACCCGCCGAACCGTAACCCGGAAACACGCATGCAAGAGACCACGCTAAAGGCGCTGGCCGAGCGCTTCGGCCTGACACTTCGCGGCGATCCCGAGCACCGTGTGGACTCGCTCGCCACCCTGACGACCGCCGGACCGGGCGACGTCAGCTTCCTGGCCAATGCCGCCTACACCCCGCAGTTGGCCGCGTGCCGCGCCGGCGCAGTCATCATCGGCGAAGCCTTGTCTGAACGCTGGTCGGGCAACGCGCTGATCAGCCAAAACCCTTATGCCAGCTGGGCGAGAATCGCCGACCATCTCAACCCGCGCCCGGTTGCGGCCCCCGGCATCCATTCCACGGCCGTGATCGCCGCGGACGCCCGGATCGACCCGAGCGCAAGCATCGGCCCGCACGTGAGCGTCGGCGAGCGCGCCAGCATCGGCCGCAACGTTGTCGTCGGGGCCGGTTGCGTGATCGAGAACGGCGTCAGCATCGGCGACGATTCCCGCCTGGTGGCACGCGCCTACATCGGGACGAACTGCCGCCTGGGACAGCGGGTGCTGGTTCATCCGGGCGTGGTCGTCGGCGCCGACGGCTTCGGGCTGGCGATGGACGCCGGACAGTGGATCAAGGTGCCGCAGCTGGGAGCGGTCGTCATCGGCGACGACTGCGAGATCGGCGCCAACACGACCATCGACCGCGGCGCGATCGAAGACACCGTGCTGGCCGAGGATGTGCGCCTGGATAACCAGGTCCAGATCGCCCACAATGTCCGCATCGGCGCCCACACGGCCATCGCCGGCTGCGTCGGCATCGCCGGTTCGACCACCATCGGGCGCTACTGCATGATCGCCGGCGCCTGCGGCATCGGCGGGCACCTGAGCATCTGCGACAAGGTGATCGTCACGGCCATGAGCACCGTGCTCGATTCCATCACGGAGCCGGGCGAGTACGGATCGGGCATCCCGGCCCGGGCGCACGCGCGCTGGAAACGCATCCTGGTTCGACTGGGACAGCTCGACGACTGGGCGCGTCGTCTGCGCCGGCTCGAACGCAAACAATCCTGATTCAACAAGACACGACATCCATGAACGACACCACACAGGTAGACATCGAGAAGATCCTCGAATTGTTGCCCCACCGCTACCCGTTCCTGCTGGTCGACCGAGTGCTGGAATACTCGCTCGAAGACCCGCCCCGCATCCGCGCGCTCAAGAACGTCACCATCAACGAACCTTTCTTCCAGGGGCATTTTCCCGGACACCCGGTCATGCCCGGCGTGCTGCTTCTGGAGGCCATGGCCCAGGCCGCGGGCTGCCTGGCGCACCTGGCGCGTGAAGCCACCGGCGGCGACAACCGGCTGTTCTACCTGGTCAAGATCGACAAGGCCCGCTTCAACCGCGTGGTGGTACCCGGCGACCAGTTGATCTTCGACGTCACCCAGAAGCGGCTGATGCGCAACATGGGCCTGTACACGGCCACCACCCTGGTCGACGACAAGCCGGTGGCCAGCGCCGAGCTGCTGTGCGCCGCCCGCCCCGATCCGACGCCATGATCCACCGCACCGCCATCGTCGAAGACGGCGCGCAGATCGGCGCCAATGTCTCGGTCGGCGCCTACAGCCTGATCGGGCCCGAGGTCGTGCTCGGTGACAACTGCTGGATCGGTCCGCACGTGGTCATCAACGGCCGCACCAGGATCGGCGAGAACTGCCGCATCTACCAGTTCGCCTCCGTCGGCGAAGCGCCTCAGGACAAGAAGTACGCCGGCGAGGACACGGCCGTCGAAATCGGGCGCGACAACACCATCCGCGAGTACGTGACCATCAATCGCGGCACGGCCGACGACATCGGCGTGACGCGAATCGGCGACGACAACTGGCTGATGGCCTACAGCCACGTCGCCCACGATTGCCAGGTGGGCTCGCACACGATCTTCGCCAACGGCGCGACCCTGGCCGGTCACGTCACCGTCGGCGACTGGGTGATATTCGCCGGCTACTCCGGCGCCCACCAGTTCTGCAACATCGGCGCACACGCCTTTCTGGGCATGTACGGCGGCGTCAACCAGGACGTGCCCGCCTACGTCATGGTCTCGGGGCAGCCGCCGAGGCCGCGCGGCATCAACGCGGAGGGCCTCAAGCGCCGCGGTTTCGACAATGCCCAGATCCGCAACATTCGCGAGGCTTACCGCCTGATCTACCGCAAGGGCATGCCGCGCGACGAAGCGGTCGTCGAATTGCGCGCCCGCGCGGCCGAGCAGCCGGAACTCGAGCTGATGATCGCCTCGATCGAACGCAGCCAGCGCGGCCTGCTGCGCTGATCCCCGGACAGTGAGCGGCCGTCCCCCGCGCATCGTGCTGGTTGCCGGAGAAGCCTCCGGCGACGCCCTGGGCGCCAGCCTGGCCGCTCGCCTGAAATCGCGGCGCCCCGACATCGAACTGGCCGGCGTTGCCGGCGAAGCGATGCAGGAGGCCGGCGTGACGCCCTGGTTCGACCTCGACGTCCTCAACGTCATGGGGCTGACCGAAGTCCTGCGCCACCTGCCGCGACTTTTCAGGCTCCGGCGCGAGCTGAGGCAGCGCATCCTTGCCTGGCAACCCGACCTGTTCGTCGGCATCGACGCGCCGGATTTCAACCTCGGCCTGGCACGCCAGCTGCGGCGACACGATCAGCGCACGGCGCAGTACGTCGCCCCCACCGTGTGGGCCTGGCGGCCGGGGCGAGCCGCCACGGTCGCGCGCTCGAGCGACCTGCTGCTGACCCTTTTCCCCTTCGAGCCGGCCCTGTTCCGCGCCCACGGACTGGCCAGTCGCTTCGTCGGCCACCCGCTGGCCGACGAGATCGTGTCGACCCCGGCGCTGCTGCAGCTGCGCGATCAGCGTTCGACGACGCGCCCCGCACGCGTCGCCTTGCTGCCGGGCAGCCGACGCGGCGAAATCGAACGGCATGCAGGCCTGCTGGCCGATACCGCCACCTGGCTGGCACAGCAGCGCCCGGAACTGGAACTGACCATGCTGCTGGCGCGCGACAGCCATCGCGAGCTGGTCGAGACACTGGCCGGTGAGCGCCTGGCACAGGCCGGCGTCAAGATCGTCTGCGCCCGGACCCGACAGGGCCTGGCCGAATCCGACACGGCCATCAGCGCCTCGGGCACGGCCACACTGGAAGCCTTCCTGCTGGCCTGCCCGCTGGTGGTGTACTACCGACTGGCCCCCGCGACCTACTGGCTACTGCGAAGCCTGCGGCTGGTACGCTCGCAGTTCATCGCCCTGCCCAACATCCTCCAGGGGCACGCGCTGGTGCCGGAGTTCGTCCAGGAAAGGGCAAGGCCGGAGCAACTGGGCCGCGAGGCACTGGCCTGGCTCGACGACGCACATCGCCTGGACGCCTATCGACAGGCCTCGCAGCGTTGCCGCTCGGAACTGGCCGCCGGCGCGAGCGAAAACGCCGCCGACGCCCTGCTGGAGCTGATCGAGCGTGACCACGACTGACATCTGCAGCGGCCCGGTCGCCGGTGTCGACGAGGCCGGGCGCGGCCCGCTCGCCGGGCCGGTGGTGGCCGCGGCGGTGGTCCTCGACCCGCACCGGCCGATTGCCGGACTGGCCGATTCCAAGCAGCTGTCCGCCCGCCGTCGCGAATCGCTGGCCGAAGCCATCCGGGCGCGCGCCACGGCCTGGGGCCTGGCCGTCGTCGGGCCTGACGACATCGACCGGCTCAATATCCTCCAGGCCACCTTCCGGGCCATGCACGAGGCGCTCGACGCATTGTCACTCGATCCCGTGCTGGTAAGAATCGACGGCAACCGCGGGCCCGAACTGCCCTGGCCGGTTCAGACCGTCGTCGGCGGCGACCGCCTCGATCGCGCCATTTCGGCCGCCAGCATCCTGGCCAAGGTGCACCGCGACGAGCTGATGCTCGAACTCCACCAGCGCTGGCCGCAGTACGGCTTCGACCGCCACAAGGGCTACCCCACCCGGGCGCACCTGGCCGCCCTGGAATTGCACGGCCCCTGCCAGGCCCACCGCCGCAGTTTCCGCCCCGTGCACCAGGCCAGCCTTTTCTGACAGGAAGGGGCTGAAGTCCGCGTCGGCGGGGCGGCGATTTGAATCGGGTCACACTGCTGGGCTATAGTCTTTCGCGGGGACTGTAACCACAACCAAAGAGAGGAGATTCCCAATGACCCGAATGATGCGAGCCATCGTGGCCCTGGTCGCGCTGCTTACATTCGGTTCCGTATGGAGCGCCACGGGCGTGGCCTTCGTGCACGGAACCGGCAACCAGAGCGACGCGTTCAACGATTACTGGACCAGCGACATGGTCAACTCGGTCCGCCAGGGCCTGCCCAACAGTTCGAACTACGTGGTCGTCAACTGCCAGTTCGAGGAGTACATGTGGACCGCCGGCGCGGCCGGTTGCCTGGCCGGCCAGCTGCATGATTTCATCACCAGCCGCGGCATCGACGACCTGGTCGTGATCACCCACTCCAACGGCGGCAACGTGATGCGCTGGATCCTGTCGAACCCGACCTGGGACAGCCGCTACCCCGCCATCATCGACTCGATCCGCTGGGTCAACGCAGTCGCCCCGTCGAGCCTGGGCACGCCGCTGGCCGACGCGGTCATGCAGGGCAACGCGTTCGAAGCCTCGCTCGGCTGGCTGCTCGGCTACCAGTCCGATGCGGTGCGCATGCAGCAGGAAAGCTGGATGCAGAGCTACAACGCCAACTGGCTGCTGGGCACATCCGGTCGACCCGCCCTGCCGGTCGGCTTCTGGAACGTGGTCGGCTCCGACGTCGTCTCCGGGTTCTGGAGCGGCAACGCCTACTGCGGCGGCTACCAGTACCAGGTCGGGCTCGAGATCACGCAGAACTGGCTCGACAGCTGCTCCGACGGCTTCCTCGAATGCAGCAGCCAGGACGGCGCCGGCAGCCTGTGGTTCTACGACACCTCGCGCACCAACAGCAGCCGCGTGCTCTCGCACCACCAGAGCCGCCGCGACTGTTTCGGTCTCGACACCATTCTTCGCAACGATCTGTGAATCGACTCAGGAGCCGACATGAACAAGTACATGAATAAGTACACGAGCATCTCCGCCCTGCTGCCGGCCGTTGCGCTCATCGCAACAACCGCATCCGCCGCCGGTCCGGCCGAGTGGGCACCGCCGGGCAGCAGCGATCTTCGCATCGAGAGCCTGCCCGCCACCGCCCCGGCCGTGCCGCCGAGCCGTCACGTCGAGGCCGAGCCGGTCAGCTACGCCTGGCCCTTGAACCTCGACCGCGGCTCGACCGCGCCGCAAGGTCCGGCCATGGAAAGCCGCCAGTACTGGGTCGACACGACCGGTCGCGGCCTCGAACAAGGCCTCAAGCTGCCGCTGAGCTCACCGGGCGCCATCGTGCGCATCTCGGCCCTGCACGCCGACAGCGGCGTCCTGCTCGACGCACAGAACCTGCAGGTCAGCGTCGACGGACAGGCTTTGCCGACCACGCGCGAATCCGGCGGCCTGAAGCTGTTTACCGGTAGCGACCTGCAGGCGCAGGGCATGTCGGTTCCGACCGACAGCCTGGCCTTTCAGCTGCCCGGGCAGGACCAGGCGCGCAGCCTCCAACTGCAGCTGGCCGGCGCACCCGCAGAACAGCCGCTGGTGGTGCACGTGTTCGAGCCCGAAAGCCAGTGGGTCGGCCAGCTCTCGGCCGAGCGTCACAACTTCCTCGCCGGCGGCGAGCTGAAGCTGGATGTCGGCCTTGCCGGCGGCGACGAGCGATTCGCCGCACAATCGGTCCAGGCCGTCCTGGTCAGCCCGGATGCCGAGCAGGCCTGGCCGCTGGAAGTTGCCGGCGACGGCTTCACGCTCGTGGGCCATGCGCCGCAAGACCTGCCGGATGCCGGCGAGGGCCTGTACGAAGTGCACGCCTACCTCGAAGGCCGCCGCGACGATGCGGTAATCCGCCGAGACCTCAAGGTGGCGGTCAATATCGCCGCGCCGACCGCACGCCTGTCCGACGACATCAACAGCCTCGACGAATCGGGCCTGAAGATTGATCTCGGGGTCGAGGTCGCCGCGGCAGGCCGCTACCAGGTCAGTGGACAGGTCTGGGGTACGGACTCGGACGGTAGCCTTCAGCCGCTGGCCATGGCGCAGTCCGCTGCCGTGCTCGAGCCCGGCGAAGGCCGGCTTCGCCTCGACGTGCCGGCCTCGCTCGTGCTGGAATCCGGCCTGTCAGCGCCTTTCGAGGTGCGTGAAGTCCAGCTGATCGACCAGGGCCGCATGGCTGTCCTGGAAGCGCGCAGCCGCGGCTTCGGCATCGCGGGTCGCGACGACGATTCGCGCCGGCCGTTCGACACGATCGATCCGTAGCAAGACGCACGATTACGAGTCGCGAAACCGGCCGGCCACTGCGCCGGCCGGTTTCGTTTCGGCCCGGTCTTTCTCAAGCGGTCTTGAAACCGCTCGCAACCCGCTCCGGCGGCGCGGCGCGCTCGATCGCGTCCACCCGTGCGGCATCCGGGCCGTCCTGCAGCCAGCGCTCGAGCTCGTCGAGCGCCGGTGCCGGGCCGGCGGCGACCACTTCGACGCGTCCATCGGAAAGGTTGACGGCGTAGCCGGACAGCCTCAGGGGCTCGGCCTGGCGACGCGTTGACTCACGAAAGAAAACGCCTTGTACGCGGCCTTCGATCAGCCACTTGCGTGTTTCAGTCTCGCTCATCGATCCACTCCGTGATCATTTCGCTGGTTACCGGGCCCAGCCAGGTCTCGACCAACTCGCCGCTGCCGTCGACCAGGTGCGTCGTGGGCAGCACGCGCGGCGAACCCAGATCGGCCGGCGGATCGTAGACATCCACCACGAGAATCGGATAGCTGGCCGGCCAGGACTCGAGAAACTGCTCGAAGTCGGCCGGTTCCGTGTCCTCGAAGGCCAGTCCCAGCACGGTGATGTCCTCGCGGCTGTCGTGCAGGTCGGACAGGTCGGGAATCTCCTTGCGGCAGGGCTTGCACCAGGTCGCCCAGTAGTTGACCACGACCCACTGGCCGCGATAGTCGGACAGGCGATGGGACGCGCCGTCGAGCGCGTTCAATTCGAAGTCGATCTCCGCGACGGCCGGGAAGGCGGCGATCGTCAAAGCCAGCAACATCATCCTCACGAAACGTCTCCTCTCTGGAACTTCAGCAGCGCCTTGACGGGCCGGTTCATGGCGGGTCGGCCGGCCTCGTCGATCGGCCTCAGAGTCTCGATGATGGCCCGATCCCAGTAGCTTTCCACCGGCACGGAATCGAGTTCACCGATGGGCAGTATGAACGGTCCGGCGCGATAGAGTTCCGCCAGGGTCACGTCCTCGAGATCGGTCGAGAGCAACCATTCGCCGTCCTCGTCGGGGTGAACGAACCCCGCCCGATGGAACCAATCCAGAATCCGGCTGATCTGGGCATCATTGGCGGCCGGCTCGCGCGAGAGCAGGCCCGCCTGGGACAGCGCACGACCCTGGCGCTGTGCATGCCAGAAATGCCCCAGAAGGCGCAGCGCCAGCACCAGCTCGTGGCGCTGCGACCAGCGCCAGTCACTCTTGCGGTAATTGAAAGTGGTCAGGGCCGCGGCCACGCTCGCGCCAAGCAACACCACCACCCAGGAGACGTAGATCCAGACCAGGAAAATGGGCACGGCGGCCAGCGCGCCATAGAGCCGTTCGTAGGTCGGGAAATGCGTCACGTACAGGACGAAGCCCCGCTTGGCCAGTTCGAACAAGACGGCCGAAACCAGCGCGCCGAACAGGGCATGGCGCAGGCGCACCCGGCGGTTGGGCACGACCAGGAACACCATGGCGAAGCCGATCAGGGCGACAAAGAAGGGCGTGAGGTTGAGGAAGAAGGCCTGGAGCAAGCCGCGCACGGCCTCGGGCGCCAGCAGCGGCAACGCGGCAAGGTAGGAGGTCAACGCGAGCGATGCCCCCATGAGCAGCGGGCCGAGCGTGAGTACGGACCAGTAGGTCAGCAGGCGCCCGGTGACCCCACGCGGCTTGGCCACGCGCCAGATCCGGTTGAAACTTCGCTCGATGGTCGACATCAGCAACAAGGCGGTGATGATCAGAAACACCGTGCCGGCGCTGGTCAGGCCGGCGGTGCGCTCGACAAACTGGTTGAGGTGCTCCTGCACGGCATCACCGGCAGCGGGCACGAAATTGGAGAAGATGTAGCTCTCGAGCTCGTTCGCCCACTGATCGAAGACCGGGAAGGCCGAGATCACGCCCAGCATCACCGCCATCAGCGGCACCACCGCCAGCAGGCTGGTGTAGCTGAGGGCCGCGGCCGCTTCGAAGCTGCGATCCTCGCGAAAATGACGCCACAGGTGGCCGCCGAAGGCCCGCAACCAGCCCGGATCGACGATGGCATCCATCCAGGTTGGTGCCGCCTGCGTTGACACGCCGCCCTGAGCGGGTACGCTACCCTTCGTTTTGCGCCGACTTTCGGATGACTGCATGTCCATCACGATTTATCACAATCCACGTTGCTCGAAAAGCCGCCAGACCCTGGCACTGATCCGCGACCGCGGCATCGAACCCGAGATCGTGAGATATCTCGAGCGGCCACCGTCGCCCGATGAGCTCAAGCGTATCATCGATCGCCTGGGCGTCCCCGTTCGCGACATCCTGCGCACGGGGGAAGCCGAGTATGAAGAACTCGGCCTGGCAGACGAATCCCTCGACGACGACACCCTCATCGAGGCCGTCTGCGCGCACCCGAAACTGCTCCAGCGTCCGATCGTGGTCCGCGGGGATCGGGCGCGAGTCGGTCGCCCGCCGGAAACCGTCGAAGAGATCCTGCCGTGACCGAAATTCTGGTGCTTTTCCATTCCGTGCACGGCAACACTCTCGACATGGCCCGCGAAATCGCCCGCGGCATCGAGGCGATCGACGGCTGCCAGGCAAGACTGCGCAGCGTACCGCCGGTGTCGGCGGCCGACGCCCCGGCGCGCGAGCGCGAGGACAACGGGCCCGCCCGGGTCACCGCCGAAGACCTGGCCGAGTGCGATGGGCTGGCCCTGGGCAGCCCGACGCGCTTCGGCAACATGGCATCGGCGGTCAAGTATTTTCTCGACGGTACCGGCGGCGAATGGTTCTCGGGCACCCTGGTGGGCAAGCCCGCCGGCGTGTTCACCTCCACGGCCACGCTGCACGGCGGCCAGGAAGCCACCCTGCTGAGCATGATGATTCCGCTGCTTCACCACGGCATGCTGATCGTCGGCCTGCCCTACACCCTGCCGGAACTGGGCCGCACGACGAGCGGCGGGACCCCCTACGGCCCCAGCCACCTGGCCGGCAGCGATTCCGATCGCGGCCTGGACGAAGACGAAAGCCGCCTGTGCCGCGCCCTGGGTCGCCGGCTGGCCGAGACCGCCGCGCTGCTGGGCGGGCGCTCGTGATGGGGCCGGGCGCATGCCGCTGGACCCTGGTGGGCCTGATCGTGCTCCAGCCGCTTTGGTTCGGCTGGCTCGCTCCGCCTGAACTGACACCCCCCTGGCTGGCGATGACGATGATGGGACTGCCGCTTCTGCTGGCCCTGCCGTTCGTGTGGCGCCTGGGCAAGACCGCGCTGGTCGTGACCGGCTGCATCCTGCTGGTTCACTTCTGCCTGGCGGTGTCGGAAGCCTGGGTCAACCCGGCCGCCCGCCTGCCCGCTGTCGCGCAGGTCGTCCTCATCGGGATCTACTTCACCGCGATGTCGTCGCTTCGCTTCGGGCGTCGCAAAGACAGGGACTGACCCTGCTTCAAGGCGTCATCCGGCGCTGCAGCGCCGACAGACGTTCGAGGCTGAAATCCACTTCCGGCGCCCGCTGGCCCTGTTCGCGGAGCCGTTCGGGCAGTTCCAGCCAGGCGTTCAGCAAGCGCTCGGCGCGTTCCATTCCGAGTTCGGGCATGCGGCTGGCGGCCATGCCAGCGTCGCGCAGGAAGCGCACGCGGTCACGCGTGATCAACCCCTCTTCGCCGGTCAGCAAGGCGCGCACCGGCGCGTGCTGGCGAACAATGCGCGGATAGTGCAACTCCAGGACACGGCGCAGCAGGGCGGCCGAGTCGGCCACCCCGGCCATTGCCATGACCAGCGGGTCTTCGTCGCCGGCGCGCGGCGGATTGATCAAGGGCGCCACCAGCTGCCGCTCGCGTCGGGCAACGAGATCGGCCAGTTCGGCCTGAACCGCTCGCTCCATATCCGTCGAATCAGCAGACTCGACGCGCGCCACGCGTCGCCCGGTGACGAACCAGTCGCGCCATTCCGCCCCCCGATCCCAGTTGGCCAGCAACTCGGCTTCCGCCGTCGTCGGGGTACTGGTGAAATAAGTCAAGCGGTTGGGCACCAGGCCGGGCTGGTCATCCGGCAGGCTGCTGGCCACGGACTTGCCGACCATGCCGATGGGGCAATCGCTGGCCAGCAGCGCTTCATCCTCGGCGGCGAAGAGATACTGGTGCGTTTCACCGTCAGTCAGGCGATCGCGGAAAACGGTTTGATTCTCGCCCCCGCGCCGGAACGTGCCGACCAGGTCGAAACTCAAGCGGCCGTGGTAGTTGGCGACCCCGCTGGCACGCCGCCGTGCCGGCTCCATCGAGCGCTCGACCCAGCGCACCTGCTCATAGCAAAGACCGAGTTCGCCCATTCCCACCTGGTCGGCCAGAAGGAACGCATTCGGAAACTGGCCCAGCAGGGCTCGGCTGGCCGGCAGCTCGATCTTTGCGCCGCAGGTATTGGACGACGGGCAGGGTCCGACCACGAGATCCTGCGGACGATAGGCCGTCACCTGGTCGGGCGGGCCGTCCAGGTCGACGTCCGCACCGGGCCGCGTGCTGGCTTCGTAGAAGGCGTCGCGGGCCTGCGACAGTCGGCGGTCGACTTCCGCCAGGGCCCCTCGATGCAGACTCAGCAGACGCATCACGGGATCGCGCCGCTGGCTTCCGCGTCCGGTCAGGCAGTCGAGCCACTCCACGTGCGCGGCGGCCTGCCCGCGCATCTGCACCGACAGGCGATCGACCGTGTCGCGCCACCCGCTGCCGGTGAAAAACACCGGTCGTTGCGATACCCAGCGCACCAGGTGATGGGCCAGCAGGGACCACTCCAGGACATTGATCCACTCCGGCGGCTGGCACTGCGTTTCCAGCAACCAGTTGAGATGCCCGTCCAGGTAGGCCGCGCGTTGCCAGCTGATCAGGCCCAGTTCACGCCGGAGAAACTCCGCGGCAAATGGGCCCTGGGCACCGCCAACCAGCTCCTCGCTGCCGAGTTCGCCGGCGAGCGTCTGCTCGAGGCTGCGCGCGCAGCGTTCGAACACGTCTCTGGGCAACGGCCCGACCAGGAGCGGATCGGGATTGCAGGCCGAGACCACGCCCCGGACGGGCTCGCGAACCGGCTGGTCGAGATAGAAGGCCAGGTCGGGCGCGAACAACGCAAGCCGGGCATAGATGTCGGCCAGTTCGACTATCGCCGATCGGCTCGCCTCGCCGGGAGCGGCCATGGCGTCGGCGGCATCCCCCAGCAGCGCCAGCACGACGGGTAGATCGATGTCGATCAGGCGAAGCGCGCCGCGTTGCTCCGATTCGAGGGTTTCGAGCCAGTCGGCCCACTCGGCGGCCATCTCCGAGGCCGAGCCGTCGATCTGTGTCAAACGCGCCAGGGCTTCGAAAGCAAGCCACAGCGCATCCAGAAGTTGACCGGTCTGCTGTGCCTGCGCCGCCTCGGCGCGCAGCATGTCGTCCAGCACGCGGGCCCGGGCGATGGGCGATTCGGTGTCGGACAGCTCGCGGACCCGCCCAGCCTGCTCGCGCGCATGACCTGCAACGGCCTCCGCTTCCTCACCTCCGGCCGCTTCGAATTGCTCGAGCAGCGGCGCCCAGAACGCCGCCAGCGAGTCGGTTTCCTCCTCGCCCAGTGCATCGGCCACTCGGCGCCAGATGTCATGGGCGCGGTAGGCGGCCACAACCCGCAGGCGGGCCACCTCGCCGGCGGCATGATCGCGCTCGAGCAAGTCGGCCACGCCGGCCAGTTCGGGAGCGGGAAAGCCTGTTCCGGCAGGCCCCAGGTTGACCTCGCGCTGACCAACCAGCCAGGCCATCAGGCCGTCGACCAGCGAAACCCGAACCGGCCCGATGCGGTCGATCGATGGCTGCAATCGCAAGGCGAGGGTATCGACCGCCTGGCCCCATCCATCCACCTCGGCCTCGCGCTCGAGCCAGGCGGCGGCCGCCAGCGTCCGGTTGCGCGCGGCTTCGGCGGTGGCGGGGTGCCAGTGCAGGGCCAACACGTCTTCGGGCAATGATCGTGCCTGCGACGGCGCCGCGAGGATCGCGACAACCAGC
Source organism: Wenzhouxiangella indolica (assembly GCF_042310355.1). NCBI lineage: Bacteria > Pseudomonadati > Pseudomonadota > Gammaproteobacteria > Chromatiales > Wenzhouxiangellaceae > Wenzhouxiangella > Wenzhouxiangella indolica. The sequence goes on from NZ_JBHJMR010000007.1 coordinate 156,200, forward strand.
CACAGGCAAGCGCTTGTCGGGCCGCTTTTCATGGCCGCTATACTACCCGAACGCCCGGCCGGCCCGGGTATCGACCCACCACCCGGAACAACATCAGGAATCAGCATTGAACAAGCTCAACATCCTCACCACCGGCGGCACGATCGACAAAATCTACTACGACGACAAATCCGACTACCAGATCGGCGAACCGGAGATCGGGCGCATTCTCAAGGCCATGAACGTCGCGTTCGACTGGGAGATCCGCGCCTTGATGCGCAAGGACTCGCTCAACATGAGCGAGGCGGACCGCGACCTGATATGCCAGGCGGTGATGACCAGTACCGACGGCTATTTCCTGATCACTCACGGCACCGACACGATGGTCGACACCGCCGCCGCACTGGGTGACGTCGGCGAGCGCGTGATCGTCTTGACCGGAGCCCTCAATCCGGCGCGCTTCATCGACTCGGATGCCGTGTTCAACATCGGCTGCGCCGTCGGCGCGGTCCAGGCCCTGCCCGCCGGCGTATGGATCGCCATGAACGGCCGCATCTGGGATCCGAAGACGGTGCGCAAGAACCGCTCGGAGAATCGGTTCGAGGCGGTGGGCTGAGGTGGCTGGCTTGGTTGGTTGGTTAGCTGGTTAGCTGGTTAGCTGGTTAGCTGGTTAGCTGGTTGGCTGGTTAGCTGGTTAGCTGGTTAGCTGGTTAGCTGGTTAGCTGGTTGGCTGGTTGGCTGGGGGTGCGTCGGGTCGGCCGGCGTGTTCTTTGGTCGGAGCCACTGCCGGCTGTGGGGGCTCGACACGTCAAAATCTGTTTCGCCCGGCCTGCTTCGCAGGCGCTTTCGGCGAGTACCTTTTTTCCAAAGCGAAAAAAGATACGAAAAATCGCTTTTCAACGTCAAAATCCCACGATCCGGGGTTTCAGGACTGGAACCGCGAGGTGGCTGGCCCCTTCGCGGAGCGGGCTTCGCGAAGACTCGGTCGGAGGATCCGGTGGCGCTAGCGGGAATGGGACGAAGCCCGCACGAGGACGGCTCGGCTTCGAAGGTGGCGCGCTGCGCGCGCGGGGGCTTGATCCAGGCGCGTAGGATGCGTGAAG